>JAFZBT010000021.1 GCA_017561615.1 Erysipelotrichaceae bacterium | reverse complement strand
GCACAGCTTCTCCAGAGCGCTGTAGAAGGCCTTCTGATGATTGTGCACCTTGAAGTGGCAGATCTCATGGCAGATGACCTCCCGGATGCAGCCTTCATCGACGCAGCCCAGCAGATAATTGAGCACGATCAGGTTCTTCCGATGGAAACAGCAACCCCAGCGGCTCTTATAGAAGCGGTAGCGGACTTCGAAGCCCATGGCCAGCCGGTCTCTGATCTGGCGAACATGGGGTTCGATCAGCGAGATGAGATATTCACGGAAATGCCGGTCGATGGAATCGATGCTGCGGCCGTGAAGCGTGAGCGTATCGCCGGCAAATTCCATCTTCCAGTTTCCTCCGGTCTGCACCTTCAGGTCATATTTCCGGCCCAGAATGAACACGTGGCTGTCCTTCTCAAGGTCGTAATTGATGTTGTTGTTCTCCCGGCTCAGCTGCCTGGCGATCCAGCGCTGGTGGGAAGCGACGAGCCTTCTGATCTCGGCGTCGGTAGTCAGCCAGGGAGCGTAAACGTACAGCTTGCCGTCCCTGACCTTCATCGAGACGCTCTTGCGCCAGGAGCGCTGAACGGTATACTCAGTCGGCATACTGCTCCCACTGCTCCATCAGCCTGGCGATCTCGTTATGCTTGTCATCGATCTGCTCGTTGAGCTGATTCATCTTCTGATAGTCGTGATAGTATTCTTCCTCAAAGCGCAGAGCCCGGAGTTCTTCCAGCTGTTCTTCCGCCCGGGCGATCTGCCTTTCCAGGGCGGCCGCCTTCTTGCTGTTCTCCCGCTGGGTCTTGGCATCCACCGCCGGCTTTTCCGCCTTGGCTGGCTGTTCAGCCTTCCTGATGGGCTCAATGCCCCTGATCTTGTCGAGATATTCTTCGTAGTTCAGCTTATACAGCGTAGTCCGGTCTCCTTCGATGTAGAGGATCTGCTGAGCCAGCTTCTTGATGAAGTAGCGGTCATGGGAAACGAAGATGATGGTGCCGTCATAGTCCATCAGGGCGTCTTCCAGAGCTTCCTTGCCGGCGATGTCCAGATGGTTGGTCGGTTCGTCCAGGATCAGCAGGTTGGCATGGGAAAGCATCATCTTGCACAGCGCCAGCCTTACCTTCTCTCCCCCGGAGAGCACGCTGCACTGCTTGAAGACGTCATCGGCGGAAAACAGGAAGGAACCCAGGATCTTGCGTATGGCCGTATGGTCGTATTCGGGATAGAGGTCCCAGAGCTCTTCCAGCACGGTCTTGTCCGAATCGATCTGCGCCAGCTGCTGGTCAAAGTAGGCAACCTCGATCTGGTGGCCGTACATGAAATCGCCGCCAAGGGCTTCTACCTGACCCATCAGGGTCTTGACCAGAGTACTCTTGCCCAGTCCGTTGGGTCCGATGATGGCCAGACGCTGGCCGTTGGTTAGCTGGAAGCTGACCGTACACAGCGGCTTGTCGTAACCGATGGTCAGATCCTCGACCGTCAGCACCTGATTGCCGCCGCGGACACTGGATTCAAAGTGCAGCTTCAGCCGCCGCTGGTCAGCCCGCGGCTTGTCAATGCGTTCCATCCGCTCCAGATACTTGATCTTGCTCTGGGCGAAGGCCGCCTTGTTCTTCTTGTAGCGGAACTTCTCGATCTGTTCCTCCAGCCGCTTGATCTCCAGCTGCTGATGGCGGTAGGCGGTCTGCTGCAGCAGAAACTGCTGCTTCTTCTGTTCGACGTAACTGGTATAGTTGCCGGTGTAGTGGTTGAGCTGACCGAATTCGAATTCGTAGATCTCGCTGACTACCCGGTCAATGAACATCCGGTCGTGGGAGACCAGGATGATGGCCTTGGGGTATTTCTTCAGGTAGCCTTCCAGCCACTCGATCGTCTGCATGTCCAGATGGTTGGTCGGCTCGTCCAGCAACAGGATGTCCGGCTTGATCAGCAGCAGCTTGACGAAGCCGATCTTGGTCTTCTGGCCGCCGGAGAACGAAGAGATCGGCCTGTCCAGATCATCCAGGGAAAAGCCGAAGCGGGTAAACAGGGTGAGCTGCTGCTGGTTGTAGTTATAGCCGTCCTGCATCTCAAAGTACTGCTGAAGAGCCGCATAGCGGTCCAGCAGTTTCTCGTCGTATTCGCTTTCCAGCCGCAGGGCGATCTGATCCATTTCCTGTTTGACGTCGAGCAGACTGCGGTACATCTGGTCAAAGGCTTCCCTGACCGTCATGTTCTCGTCTTCGAAGGCCTTCTGGGACAGATAGCCCAGCGTCAGGCCGCCGTTGCGGATGACCTCACCCCGGTCAGGTTCGTATTCCCCGGTGATCAACCTTAAAAGGGTTGTCTTACCGCACCCGTTACGGCCGATAATGGCAACCTTTTCGTTGTTCTTGATTTCCAGGTTCGCGTCCGCAAACAGGTCCTCACCGGCAAACTGCTTGGCGACGTTCTTCAGTTTCAATAACATGCTTTCTTACTTCTTAAGATAATCCTTTATTCCTTCGGCAATCGCCGCAGCGGCAGCCTGCTTGTTGGCCAGCCATCTGTTTACCACTTCGGCATCGCGGATGTTGCACAGCCGGATGCTGACGGTGTTGATGCCGTAGACGTTGTTTGCTTCAAAGGAAGCGTTCTTCCCGCTGGTAGCGGAGAAGCGTCCGCCGCCCAGCACGGCGCCGCCGGCTTCGCGGATGACCCAGTCCTGGTCATAGCTGATGCCGTCAGCCAGCAGGGTGCTCTGCACCAGCTTGCAGGCATGCAGGCGGCTTTCATCGCTGAACAGTTCGGTCTCGTTCATCAGTCTGGTGAAGATGGCCCTGGCAAAGTTATTGGCCGTGTAGTTTGAATAGATGACGCCCGGAATGGTGCTGTCGATCTCCATGTCCAGATGGATCATGTACCGGCAGCCGGCATCGACGGCTCGCTTCAGCAGACCGTCGGCGCCATAGTAGAGGGCATTTTCATTGTAGGTTTCCTTCAGGATCAGAACCTTATAGCCGGCAGCGGTCAGCCTGTCCGCTACCGCCTGCGCCAGTTCGTACATTTCCTGAGCTTCGACGATGCCGTTTTTCTCCTCGCCGTTGGGGCTCACCGCCACGTCTCCGCTCATGGCCGGAGAAGTGGAGATGGCAATGTCATACTGATGGTATTCCTCCGGGGCCACGGTCTCTACCTTGATGTAGAGGTAGTTGCGGTCCAGAACGGAAGTCTCGGCATCGGCGGTGTCGAACAGCTTCTGATTGGCCAGAAGCTGAATCCTTCGGTTCTTGCCGTCCCGGGTCACGGTATAGATTTCGTCATCAAAGCTGACGGTATGATTCATGTAGACGCGCTCGCTGATCTCGTTTTCCATTAGATAGACGCCGTAGAAGCCATCGGGAATGGACGCCAGGTCGATCTGACTGTCAGCCTTCTCGCTCAGATTCTCGAATGTGATGACGCTGTCGGAACAGAAGTCCTTCAGGACAACGGTCTTGTCGCGCAGCGTGACGCTGGCCGGCAGGTCCATGCCGTAGAAGTCGAAGTAAAGGTTCAGCGATTCGCCGTAGTAGTTATAGTCGTAGACAGGGACCGGATTGGCCCGGTCTTCCTTCATGATCAGTTCATAGGTCTGACGGCCGGTATACCTGCCGATCCTGTAGATATCCATTTCCTTTCCGCCCTTGAAGAAAAGGCCGATGATCAGGGATACCAGCAGATAGATGATCAGAAAAGCGCAAACGGCCATCGGGATAACCGCGTTCCATCTGATTTTGTATTTTGGCTTCTTTCCGTTTTCCATAATATCGCCTCCTGATTTACACCGTAATTATACACTTTTTCTCCGTTTTCTGCTCAAAGGCGGAAAACGGCGCTCCTACATCTTTCCGACTTTCTCCAGTTCTCTGCGGAACTCGGCGCTGGCTTTTCTGATCCTTTCCAGCTGTCTTTCCTCACTGCGGTCGATGACGCCGTCATCCTTCATGGCGGCCATCTCACAGGCCTGTTCAAAGCCGTTAAGGTAGGAGATCATGTTGTTCAGCTGCATCTTGATGTACGTGTTCATTATCGCTTACCTCTTGTTTTCATTATAACAGATAATGACGGAAGCACGTTAAACGGCAAAACCTTAATTGAAAAAACGGAACGCTGTGGTAGAATATCCTTAAAGACTGCGAACATGAGATAGTAGTCATCTGCCAACCGGCAAGAAGAGCGAATCAGCGGCGGTGAAAGGCTGATCCGGACAGATGATGAATTGGGCCATGCAAGTCGCCAAGCGCCGGCAACAGCCGTTACCTGTGAGTGATCCTGTCAGTCAGGGCAGGGTAATTTGGGTGGCACCACCCGCAAGGGTCCCAAGAGGTGCTTTTTGTTTTTTTGGAGGAAATGAACATGAAAAGAATGCTAAGCGGAATCAAGCCCAGCGGCGAACTGACTCTGGGCAACTATATCGGCGCCCTGCGCAACTTCGTTCGCTACCAGGATGACTATGAACTGTATGTCTTCATCGCCAACCTGCACTGCGTTACCGTCTACCAGGATCCCAAAGAACTGAAGAAGAACCTCAGGGATGCCGTGGCTCTGTATCTGGCCTGCGGCCTTGATCCGCAGAAATGCACCATCTTCCTGCAGTCGGATGTCATGCCGCATGCTCAGCTGGGCTTCCTGATGACCTGCCAGACCTACATGGGCGAGCTGAGCCGCATGACCCAGTTCAAGGAAAAGACTGCCAACCATGAGGAAAGCATTACCGCCGGTCTGTTTGTCTATCCGTCCCTGATGGCCGCCGACATCCTGCTCTACGACGCTGACTACGTACCGGTCGGCGACGACCAGAAACAGCACGTTGAGCTGGCCAGAGACCTGGCCCAGCGCTTCAACAACCGCTATGGCGAGACCTTCGTCCTGCCCGAACCGCTCATTCAGAAGGTCGGCGCCCGCATCATGTCCCTCTCCGATCCCAGCAAGAAAATGAGCAAGTCCGATGAGACCAACAAGGGCTGCATCTACCTGCTCGATGACGTCAACGTTGCCAAGAAGAAGATCATGTCCGCCGTTACCGACATGGTCGGTGCCGTTAATTACGACAAGGTCAGCCAGCCGGGTGTTTCCAATCTGCTGGAGATCATGTCCGCCCTCAACGGCGAGCCCATCGATTCCATCGTTGCCCGTTATCAGGGCAAGGGGTACGGCGAATTCAAGAAGGAAGTTGCCGAAGTCGTCGGCGCTGAACTGCAGAAGATCCAGGACCGTTACAACGAGATCATCAGATCCGACCTGCTGGAAACCACCCTCAGGGAAGGTGCCGAAAAGGCCAGATCGATTTCCTTCAGGAAACTCAGAAAAGTTCAGAAGCGCATGGGTCTGGACATCTTCTAGTTCCGGATGGCTTCCATGATGCTGACCCGGCCGGCGTGGTAAGCCGGATACAGGCAGCACAGACAGCCTGCGGGTATGACCCACAGAAGAAATGAATAACGGCGGTCAGTCATGAGCTGTGAAGAGCTCATCAGACTGGCCGCTTTCATTATCGCCGTTTCCGTCAGCAGCGCGCCAAGAGAACTGATCAGCATTATCAGCAGCGCTTCCAGCAGAAACTGCCTGATGATGTCCCCTTCCTCGGCTCCCAGGGCCTTCTTGATGCCGATTTCCCGGTAACGGCCCTTCAGCGAGGAAAGGGTGTGATTTACCATTCCCAGTAAGGAGATCAGCAGGCAGAACAGAGAAAGCGCCAACAGAATGGCCTGTCCCTGTTTCAGAAGCTGAGAGAAGCTTTTCTTAAGCATGGCCTGACGGATCAGCAGATAGCCGTCCTCCCCCAGCGTTTCATCCAGCAGATCATCCAGATAGCCGCCGTCGCTGCGGAAAAACAGCCGGACCTCGTCCGCCTCGTCCAGATAGCCAAGGGGAAGAAAGATGATGTCATCGCCGGACAGCCAGATGTTCTCATAGCCCTGCTTCAGAACCCCGCATACCATGAACTGCGCCCCGTTGAGACTGAAGGACTCGTTGACAGCCGGACAGCCGAGATCCATCCAGACCTCATGTCCCAGCACGGCCACGTTTTCGTTATTGATCACCTGCTGCTCGCTGAAGAAGCGGCCCAGCAGGAATTCCAGATCAAACAGACGGGAAAGATCCCGGCAATATGCCAGGTCATGCTCCTGTCCGTGAGACAGGCAATAGCGGCTGTACAGGCTGACTTTGCCGTTCTCGATCAGACGGTTTTCACAGTCTTCATAATCAGCTTCCTTCAGATACTGCAGGCAGCTGACGTCCAGGGACATCCCGGCCAGCCGGCTTTCGATCCCCTGCAGTAACAGCGCCGAAAGATCGCTGACCGTCAGCAGCAGCAGGATGGCCAGAAAGTTGCTCAGGATGCTCAGATAAAACTGCCGGCGGCGCTGCCAGAATTCCCTAAGAAACAACATGACCGTCCTCCATGCGGATGATCCTCTCCGCTGCGGATGCCATATGCTGATCGTGAGTCACCATGACGACGGTGCAGCCCTGGGCGTTCAGCTGCTGAAAGATCTTCATGATCGCCTCCCCGTTTTCCCTGTCCAGAGAACCGGTCGGTTCATCCGCCAGCAGCAGCCGCTTATCATAGAGAACAGCCCGGGCAATGCCGCAGCGCTGCTTTTCCCCGCCGGACAGCTCGCTTCCGTAGCGCCTCAGCAGTCTTTCGATCCCCAGAGAGCGGCAGACATCATCAAGCCTTTGGCGGCTGATCTTCTGATGATCATAGACCGACGGCAGCAGCAGATTGTCGCGGACATTAAGATATTCCAGCAGCTGATGGTCCTGAAAGATCATGGCGCTGCTTCTTCTGATGTCCTTCATCACATCCTGTCCCCGGCGGCCAAACCAGAGATATTCACCTTCATCCAGTCTTTCATAACCGGCCAGCACGTTCAGCAGCGTGCTCTTGCCGCAGCCCGAAGGGCCCAGCACGGCGAGAAATTCCCCGGCCCGGATCTTCAGATTCACCCTTTCAAGTGCCCTTACTTCCCCGCGGCCTGATGAATATATCTTGACGGCGCTGCGCAGTTCAATCATCATTCAATACCTTCCAGTACTGTTCGGGAAGGATCAGCACTTCCCGGCCTTCCAGCTGAACGCCGCTGATGAGCGCCTTTCCCTGGCTTTGGGCAATGACTTCCACGCTGAGCCGGTACTGTTTCCAGTTGTTCAGATCACCGGCTGCTTTACTGTCAAGCAGAAACCAGCCATTTTCATCGCTTAACAGCGCCCGGCTGTCCACGCACAGCCCGTAGACCTGTTCCAGCGGCATCAGCACATTGACCTTCTGCCCGCTCATCAGTTCTGTGCTGCCGTCAGTCTGAAGAACGACCTGACAGTCCCGGCGCCGGCCGTCTTCTACCGTCACGTCATTTCTGGCGATGATCTCAGCCAGGCAGATGCGTCCGCTCAGGCTGAAGCTGCCCTGCTGGCCGATCTTCATCAGCCGGTACTTCTCCCGGGGAACCCAGGCATACAGTTTCAGATCCCCGTCCTCAATGACGACCTGACTGCCGGAAACAGAAAGCAGCCAGCCGTCGTAGTCAGCCTTCAGGCTGACGGTCTTCCCCCGGGAATCAAGGTACTTCAGAATGACATCGTCCTTCCGCAGCTTCTCGCCTTCCTGCCTTTCCAGCTCGGTGATGCTGCCGTCGAAAAAGACTGCGTGCCTTTCACCGCGCACCGTGCAGCTGAGGGTATATTCACTGATCAGCTTGTCATAGCCGATCACGCAGGTTTCCAGCTGAGCCAGCGCCGCCCTACCTGTCAGCGTTATTGCCAGATACAGGCAGAAAAAAACAGCCGGAACAATTATCAGAAATCTCTTCTTCATGATTACCTCAGTTAATTGTTGGCTGTTATCTGTAATATTCCTGAATTACAGCGGCTTTTCGTGGAAGTTGCCCACCGTGCGCTGGCCGCTGGCAACGTTGATGAAGGCATGCGGGTCAATGCTCATGACCGTGGCGATCAGCTGATTGACCTCATAATCGCCGACTACGGTATACAGCACCGTCCTCTGCTGGCCGGTATAGCCGCCGATGGCGTCGAACCGGGTGACCGAGTGATGGTACTTCTCGAAAACCGCGTTCTCGATCTCCTGAGCCTTGTCGGAGATGATGATGAACGATGAGCGCTTGTAGCGGTTGTCGACCAGGTCGATTACCTGGGTGGCAACGAACTGGAAGATGATGGAATAAAGCGCCGCTTCCCAGCCGAACAGGATGCCGGAAATGATCAGCAAAAGGGCATTGAAGGCGAAGATCAGATTCCACATCGACTTCTGCTTCTTCTTGGCCATGTAGATGGAAATGAAGTCCACACCCCCGCCGCAGGCGTCTCCGGCCAGCACGCAGGCTGACGACAGGCCGCCGAGAATGCCGCCGAACACCGAGATCAGCAGCAGGTCATCGGTAATGGCGATGTCGGGTATGACGGCAACGAAAAAGCTGCTCATCACGACATCGACCAGCGATACCAGGGTGAAGCGCCGGGAAATGGCGTTGAACACCAGCAGCGTGCCTGGAATGTTGAACAGCAGATACAGGATCGAATAATTCAGATTGATGTTCAGGTATTTCTGCCCGACTCTCACCAGGATCAGGGAAATGCCGGAAAAACCGCCGGGAACCAGGTTTCCGGCGTTTACGAAAGTCCTGATGTTGACGGCTGCCAGCAGGGCTGCGCAGACCGACAGCAGAACGTCTTTAATGAGTTTCCTGTTTATTTCCATTGCCCTTTTTCTTTTCCAGCATGCGGTCGCGGTCGTACTGGTAATACCTGATCTCCCGGCGGACGTTCTTATCAATGACCTTCAGGTTGATCAGGTAGATCACCATTGCCAGAGAGCACGCTAAAATGGCGATGATTGAGAAGAATGCCAGATAATCACTTGTGCTTTCCAACATGTTACACGCCTCCGTACAGGTTAGATTATATCATAAAAGTCTATTCCGACTCACTGAATTCGTGACTGATCAGAAAGTCCGCGCCTTTCTGCGTTTCCGTCGCGCTTAATCCCGGATAGCCCAGCTGTCCCAGAACCTCATAGACCATGATGGCCACGGTGTTGGACAGATTAAGGCTCCTGGCTTCCCTGACCATCGGCAGCCGGATGCAGTGATCCAGATCAGCCTTCAGGATATGCTTGGGAATGCCGGTGGATTCCCGGCCGAACATCAGATAGATGTCACCCTTTACCTCGGAGAAATCAAACTCTCTGGGATTATGCGAACCGTAGCGGGTCAGATAGAAGACCCGGTCGTCTTCCTTCAGCTCCTTCAGGAAGTCTTCGTAGTCGACATGCTGGCGGATGGCGGCCATGTCGATGTAGTCCATTGAGGCCCGTAAAAGATGCTTCTCATTGAAGACGAAGCCGTAAGGCTTGATCAGATGAAGCACGCTGCCGGTAGCCATGGCCGTGCGGATGATGTTGCCGGTATTCTGGGGTATCTCCGGCTGATAGAGAACGATGTGGATCATTCGCCTTCCCCATTCAGATAAGCCAGCAGCTTCCTGGTCGCCTGACCGCGGTGGGAGATGGCGTTCTTTTCTTCGGGAAGCAGCTCGGCGCTGGTTCTGTCCATGCCCTCGGGTATGAAGATCGGGTCATAGCCGAAACCGTTGGTTCCTCTTATTTCCCGGGAAATGGAGCCTTCCATGACCCCCTCAAAGACATGCTCACCCTTCTCGTCGATCAGGGCGATGGCGCAGGTAAAGCGGGCGGAACGGTCTTCCGCCTTCTTCAGTCTTCTTAAAATCATCTTATTCTTGTAGGTATAGTCATGGCCGGCCAGATAGCGGGCGGAGTGAATGCCCGGCTGACCTTTCAGATGATCAATGGAAAGACCGGAATCATCAGCGATCGCCGTCATGCCGGTATGATGCCAGACACTTCCGGCCTTGATCAGGGCGTTTTCCGCAAAGGTCTTGCCGTTTTCCTCCGGATCCTGGTGCTCGATCTCGCTGAGATCATGAATGCGGTAACCCAGCGGTTCCAGCATCTCCCTGTACTCTCTTACCTTATTGGGGTTTGAAGTTGCGATCATGATGTCCTTCATACTCTTCCGCCTCTTTCCGTTTATCTAATTCTAGCATTTTATCGCTTCATTGTATCGCTTTTCCCGTTTATGCTAGAATAAAGAAAAACAGGAGTTACATAACATGGCATACATCTGCGCATTCATCATCGGTTATCTTCTGGGCTGCGTAAACCCGGCTTATGTTCTCGGCAGGCTGCATGGCTTTGACATCCGCACCAAGGGTTCCTTCTCAGCCGGCGCGTCTAACGCCAAGATCACCATGGGCTGGTGGGCTTTCTTCGTCGTGCTGGTCTATGACCTCTGCAAGGCCGCTCTGGCTGTCTTCATCGTCGGCAGGCTGTTCCCGGACGTCTATCCGGCCAAGGTGCTGGCCGGCTGCTGCGCCGTCCTTGGGCACTGCTATCCGTTCTATCTCAACTGGAAGGGCGGCAAGGGTTTTGCCAGCTACATCGGCCTGATGGCTTCCCTGGACATTATCTATACGGCCGGCTGCTCGGCTGTCTGCCTGCTGGTTTCCTTCATTGCCAACTGGATAGTAGCCGGAACGCTGGTCAACATTCTTTCCTTCCCCGTTTACATGGCCGTCTTCAGGAAGGCTGACTGGCTGAGCGTCCTGTTCATTTCCCTGGCTTCGCTGCTGATTCTCTGGAAACACCGGGTCAACTTCGTCAAGCTGGCTCACCACAAGGAGATCGGCATCAACAACTGCTACGTCGGCACCAAGATAAAGGCGGAAATAGCACCGGGAGAAGAACCCAGGTAAACGGCATCCAATCATCATCAGAAAACAGATCCCTGTCCTTCGACAGGGATTTTCTTACCATTTGATCATTACGCCGGTGTAACTGTCCTTATCGTACATTAACCCCCGGTAGGCTTCCAGAAGCTGTCCGGCATCAGGTTGGATCTGATGGCTGATGAACTTTTCTACCGGCAGCTGATCTTCATTGATCAGCTTTTCAATGTAGCTCAGATATCTCTTCATGCTGATGCGGCTGCCCGGCTGAGGATCAAAGCTGTAGCGGCGGTTCAGGGCGCCGATCACCTTCAGCATCTTGGAGTGAACAGCGTAGAATGACTGCGAAGCGTTGGTCTGATAGGCCTGTCTGGGTGAGCCCAGCAGAACGACCTGACCGTTGGTTCCGGCGATCTGAATGGCCTTCTCGATGCAGGCGGAAACCCCGGCGGCGTCAACGGCAATGTCCACGCCGTCTTTGATGTTCAGTTCAGCGAACCTCTCAAGCTGCTCTTCAGCCGGACAGCTGATGACTTCCCTGACCCCGGCTCTTTCGGCCAGCTGAGCCCGGCTGACACTTGGCTCAAAGCCGATCACCCGGCAGCCGGCCATCTGATAGTACAGCGATACCAGAATGCCAAGAGTGCCCAGGCCGAAGACGGCAACGGTATCACCCAGTTTCACGTCAGCCGGCAGGATGCCGTTAAGGGCGATCCAGCACATCACCATGTAGGGAGCCTTCTTCATGTCGGTAGCGGGGTCCAGACGGTACAGTATCGAACCATCGCTGTGCCGCGGATCGAAGTTATGCAGACTGCCATGAGGAGCCGTGAACAGCACGTGGTCTCCCGCACTGAATCCTTCGATGTCGCTATCGACGACAACGCCGGTACTGCAGTAACCGGGATAGACCGGATAACTGGCCCCTTCCTTCAGTCGGAAGACACGGGAAAGCTCCGTGCCGGCGCTGATCAGTGAGTATGCGGTCTGAATGCGGCATTCTCCCGACTGCAGCTGACCCAGTTCGATTTCTTCAATTGCGACGTCTTCCTTATCGTTGATGACCACTCTTCTGCTTTTCATGATGTTACGCTCCTGTTTACTACATCATAACACCTCACGGGCGATGAAGACAGTCCGACAATCACAGCGGTGTTTGATAATCCGCGCGCTTTTGATATATAATTAAACAGGCCCGGAGGATTACCCAAGCGGTTGAAGGGGGCGGTTTCGAAAACCGTTAGAAGTGTAAAAGCTTGCGTGGGTTCGAATCCCACATCTTCCGCCATTGCTAACAGCCTCTTCCATCAGGAAGAGGTTTTTCATTTCCAGGTGGTACGGCAGCTGTCTGTTTTTGTTATAATCTATATCAGACAAGGAGCATTCACATGGAAAACAAAGTAAGAATTCAGGATGACCTGTACGAAGCCGTCAACGGCGAGTGGCTGAAAACCATAGAAATCCCGGAAGACCGCCCGTCTACCGGCGCCTTCTCCATCATCGACCAGGAAGTCGAAAAGACGATGATGGACGACTTCAAAGCTCTCGCTGCCGGTGAGAAGACCACCGACATCAGAGAAGTCAACGAGGCCATCAAGCTGTACCGCAAGGTACTGGATACCGACAGAAGAAACCGCGAAGGCATTGCTCCGGTAATGCCGTTGCTGCACCAAATCGCCGCCATCGACTCCGCGGAAGCCCTTAACGATAAGGCTGAATACCTGTTCAGAAATGAAGCCACACTGCCGTTCCTTTGCGGCGTGGAAACCGACATGATGGACACTTCCAAGAACTCGCTGATCATGGCCGGACCGCGTCAGATCCTGCCCGACACCACCTATTACGGAACCGAGCCGGGCAATCAGCTGCTGGAAGTCTACAAGGCCATGGCCGCTCAGGCGCTGAGCTTCACCGATCTCAGCGAAGAAGACCGGAAACAGTATCTTGAAGACACCGTTGCCTTCGACGCTCTGCTGGCGCAGAAGGTCAAGAGCCAGGTCGAATGGGCTGATTATGTCAGCTGCTACAATCCGATGAGCACCGATGAGGTCGCCGGCTGCCTGCAGCCGCTGGACTTCAAGGCTCTGCTGCACAAAATCTGCGGAGAAGAGATTCCCCAGACAGTGATCGTCTATGACCCCAAGGCCATTAAGGAAGCGTCTTTCTACTTTAATGAAGAAAACCTGCCGCTGTATGTCCACTGGGCATACGTGCAGACGCTGCTGGCCAAGACCAAGCTGCTTTCGGAAGAACTCTACGCCATCGGCACGACCTACAGACGCGCCCTGATGGGCATCGAAAAGGATCCGGAACTGGAAAAGCAGGCTTACCGGATCGCCTCCGACACCTTCAGCGAACCGGTCGGCCTCTACTACGGCCGCACCTATTTCGGCGAAGAAGCCAAGAAGGATGTCGTCGACATGGTCAAGAAAATCATCGAAGCCTACAAGGACCGGATGAGAAAGAACACCTTCCTGCAGCCGGAAACCAAGGAAAAGGCCATCGCCAAGCTGAGCGCCATCAACATCAAGATGGGCTACCCCGACAAGGTAAGAGACCTTTATGCCAGAATGACTGTCGATGAAAAAGACAGCTACTACGACGCCATGAGCAAGCTTGATCAGGTAATGCTTGAAGAGGAAATCGACAAGCTGCATAAGCCGGTTGACCGCAACACCTGGCTGATGCCCGGCCACATGGTCAACGCCTGTTATGACCCCAACCGCAATGACATCACCTTCCCGGCCGCCATTCTGCAGAAGCCGTTCTATTCCATCAATCAGTCAGTGAGCGAGAATCTGGGCGGCATCGGCGCCGTCATCGCTCACGAGATCTCGCACGCCTTCGACAACAACGGTGCCCACTTCGACGAAAACGGCAACCTGTTCAACTGGTGGAAGGAAGAAGACGAACAGGCCTTCAAGGCCCTGACAGCGGAAATGGTAAAGCAGTGGGACGGCCTGCCCTTCTGCGGAGACAAGGTAAACGGCGAGCTGGTCGTCAGCGAATGCATCGCTGATAACGGCGGCATGGCCGTTACCCTGCAGATCATGCATGACACCGAAGGAGCCGACTACCAGGCCTACTTCACCAACTGGGCCCGCGTCTGGAGCAACAAGGCCAAGCCGGAATACATGTTGCTGCTGCTGAAGAACGACGTCCATGCCCCGGCCAAGCTGAGAGCCAACATCCCGGTCCGCAACTTTACGGAATGGTATGAAGCCTTCGGCGCTACCGAAAAGGACGAGATGTACATCGCCCCCGAAAAGCGCATCGTCATCTGGTAATCGTATATCAAGCCACATAAAAAGTCCGCATCACGTGATACGGACTTTTCTTCTGACTGAATGTTACTCGCCGATGATGACGACCTTGCAGCGACGGCTGCGCGGATGCGTCCGGTCGAAGTCAACGAAGTAGATGTATCCGGTCTGGCCCATTCCCAGCTTGCCGTCCTCCAGAGCGAAGGTCTGGCTGGAGCCGATGATGGTGGCCTTCAGATGAGCGTCAGCGTTGAACAGTTCTTCTCTGGTACCGCTGGGCAGATACTTCAGGTAATCAGGCCAGGACTCGACATCCTCGAAGTGCTTCAGGCCGGGGTAGAAATACTGTCCCCAGGCTGTCTGATCGGGAATGATCTTGGCCAGAACGTT
>JAFZBT010000204.1 GCA_017561615.1 Erysipelotrichaceae bacterium | reverse complement strand
TAGACAAGAATGTCACGTATCGGAAATAAGACGATTACCATTCCTGCAGGTGTTGAATTAACAATAGCTGAAGGCAATGAGGTGACTGTTAAGGGACCCAAGGGTACCCTGACTCGCCAGTTTGACCCGCGGATGGAAATCGCAGTTGATGACGGTACCCTTACCGTCAAGCGTCCCAACGAGGAAAAGCACGTCAAACAGTTACACGGAACCACCAGAGCCCTGCTCAACAACATGGTCGTCGGTGTGTCCGAAGGATTCAAAAAGGAACTGGTCATCACCGGTGTCGGTTACAGAGCCGCTGTCGAAAACAACGTTCTGACCCTGAACATGGGTTACTCACACCCGGTGGTCATCAAGGCCGAACCCGGCCTGACCATCGAATGCCCGAAGCCGACGGAAATCGTCGTCAGCGGCATCGATAAGCAGAGAGTTGGCGAACTGTCAGCCAACATCAGAGCCGTCAGAAAGCCTGAGCCGTATAAGGGCAAGGGTATCGCCTACAAGGGTGAGCACATCCGCCGCAAGGAAGGCAAGACTGCTGCCGCAAGCAAGTAGGAAAGGAGACATGAAGAATGATTAAGAACGCATTAAGAAATGAAGAAAGAATCCGTCGTCATGCCCGCGTCCGCACCAAGGTAGCAGGTACGCCGGAATGCCCGCGTCTGAACGTCTTCCGTTCCAACGCCAACATCCACGCTCAGATCATCGATGATGTCAATGGCAAGACCCTGGTCGCTGCCAACTCCGTCGAGATGAAGCTGGAAAACGGCGGCAACGTCGAGGCAGCCAAGCAGGTCGGCAAGAAGATCGCTGAAAGAGCTCTGGAAAAGGGCATCAAGGAAGTCGTATTCGACCGTGGCGGCTACGCCTATCACGGCAGAGTACAGGCCCTGGCTGACGCAGCCAGAGAAGCCGGTCTGGAGTTCTAGGAGGAAAGCACATGTCAGAATTAGTTGAAAACAAAGTTGAAAACAAAGTCGTAAATGAAGCTGAAGCTGCTGCTCCTCAGACAGAAGCCAGAAGCGATGAGCGCAGAAATGACCGCCGCGGCGGCAGAGACGACCGCAGAGGTCCGCGCCGCGACAATGACAGAAGAGGCAGAAGACCCGAACGTCCCGAAAAGGAATTCGAGGAAAGAGTCGTCAAGATCAACCGCATTACCAAGGTCGTCAAGGGCGGCCGCAGAATGAGATTCTCCGCTCTGGTCGTTGTCGGTGACAAGAAGGGCCGTGTCGGTTTCGGTACCGGTAAGGCCAAGGAAGTTCCGGATGCCATCAGAAAGGCAACCGAAGCTGCCACCAAGAACGTCTTCAAGGTAAAGCTGGTAGGAACTACCCTGCCGCATGAGACAGTTGGCGAATACGGCGCTGCCAAGGTCGTCATCCGTCCCGCTGCTGACGGTACCGGCGTCATCGCCGGCGGTCCGGTAAGAGCCGTGCTGGAGCTTGCCGGTGTCAGCAACATCCTCTCCAAGTGCCTGGGCTCCAGGACTCCGATCAACCTGGTCAGAGCTACCTGCAACGGCCTGAAGAACATGAAGTCCCTTGAAGAGGTTTCCAACCTGAGAGGCCTGGAGGCCAAGCAGGTCCGCTACTAGGAGGTCGTGAGTTATGAAGTTACATGAATTACAGTATACCGAAGGTTCACGCAAGGATTCATTCCGCCTCGGCCGCGGCCAGGGTTCCGGAAACGGCAAGACTGCCGGCAAGGGATCCAAGGGTCAGAAAGCCAGAAGCGGCGGCCTGAGAAAGGTCGGCTTCGAAGGCGGTCAGACTCCGCTGGCAAGACGTCTGCCGAAGCGCGGATTCACTAATTTTGCTCGCATTGAATATGCGATCGTTAACCTCGATCAGCTCAACAGATTTGCCGATGGCACCGAAGTCACTCCGGCTCTGCTGCATGAAGTTGGTCTGGTTAAGAATTTAAAAGATGGTTTGAAAGTATTGGGCGAAGGCGAATTGGAAAAGAAGCTGACCGTTAAGGCCAACAAGTTCTCAAAATCTGCCGTTGCATTGATTGAAAAAGCAGGCGGCAAAGCTGAGGTGATCTAATATGATCAAAACCGTCATCTCCTTATTCAAGAATAAGGATATACGTAACAAGATCCTGTTTACGCTGGGAATGCTGTTCGTCTTCCGTCTGGGAGCGGCCATCACCTTACCCGGCGTAAACCCGGATAAGCTCGTCAGCGGCCTTTCAGACAACTCTCTGGTGGCCATGATGAACATTCTCGGTGCCGGCAGCTGGCAGACCTTCTCCATCTTCTCGATGGGTGTCGGTCCCTACATCAC
>JAFZBT010000203.1 GCA_017561615.1 Erysipelotrichaceae bacterium | reverse complement strand
CGGCGGCCAGAAGCAGCGCATCTCCATCGCCCGGGCTCTGCTTAAGGACAGCCCGATCCTGATTATGGACGATTCCCTCAGTGCCGTAGATACCGACACCGAAGACAACATACTTAACAATCTGCGTTCCCTGCGTCAGGGCAAGACGACCATCATCATTGCCCACCGCGTATCCACGGTGCAGAACGCCGACCACATACTTTTCCTTGACGAAGGAAAAGTCGCCGAGCTGGGCAGCTACAGCGAGCTGATGGCTCTGGACGGACAGTTTGCCCGTCTGCAGCGCAAGCAGCAGCTGGAGAAGCAGCTGGCCACAAGCCAGGAGGACTGAACATGG
This sequence comes from Erysipelotrichaceae bacterium, assembly GCA_017561615.1. The sequence goes on along the minus strand of JAFZBT010000203.1, from coordinate 4,142 downwards.
CAAAGATAGAAAAAGAACAGGCCATCACTTCCTACAAGGGCAGATTGTTCCGCCGGCTTTTAGGCTATGCCAGGCCTTATGTCGGTAATTTCGTGATCGCCTTCCTGCTGGTCCTGGCTGTAACCGCCCTGAATCTGTATCATCCGACCCTGATTGCCAGGGCAATCGACGATCACATTGAAAACTACGGCCAGCCCTTCGCTGTCGTCAGCGAAAAGGACAGCCAGCTGGAATATCAGGGAACTTACCTTACCCGGAATTTCGACCTTGATGCCGCTGATCATGACAGTTACTGCCAGATCGTCTACTATGGCGAACACTACTATTTCTTCAGCGGGCTGCAGCGCGATGACGTCATCTATATCCGGGACAACACCGACAGCCTCTTCGCCTCCGCTCAGCTGAGTCCTGCGGCGGAAACCCTGCAGATCAGCCTGACTGACGGCGCGCACGAAGGAAAGCCGCTCAGCAGCGAAGAACTGCTGCTCTTGCGGCAGTCGGACATCGACGGCATTAAGAAGATCGGCCTGCTTTACGGGCTGACTCTGGCTGCCTATGCCCTGTTCAACGTTCTTCACGTCTATCTGCTTCAGAAAAGCGGGCAGTCCATCATCTACGACATCCGCAACGAGCTGTTTGAACACGTTCACTCCCTGCCGCTACGCTTCTTCGATACTCACCCGGTCGGTCAGACCGTTACCAGGATCACCAATGACATTGAATCGCTGAGCCGTCTGTTCTCCGACGTTCTGGTCAATGTGGTGGCCAACGTACTGAGAATACTCGGCTATCTGATAGTTCTCTTCTGCATCAGCGTCAGACTGTCTCTGCGCTCGCTGATTCTGGTTCCGGCGGTCGCCATCATCACCGCCGTCTTCCAGGTCGTCTTCCGGAAGATCTACCGCCTGATCCGTACCAAGGTCTCGGCTCTGAACACCTATCTGAGCGAACACATTTCCGGAATGAAGCTGATTCAGATCTTCGCCAGGGAAGACTACAAGTACGAACAGCTGAAAGCCACGACGGCCGATCTCTTCCGCTCCCGCATGCAGGAACTGATGTGCTATTCCGTCTACCGGCCGCTGGTCTCGTTGCTCTATACCCTGTCCGTCGTTCTGGTTCTCTACCACGGCAGCGACCTTGTGCTGGAAGGAACGCTTACCATCGGCATAATCTACATCTTCGTTGACTATGTTCAGGCCCTCTTTGAACCGATCCAGCATCTGACCGAACAGTTCAGCACCCTGCAGAATGCGCTGGCTTCGGCGGAAAAGATCTTCACGCTGATGGACGAAAAGAACACCATCGAAGAGAAACCGGATTTCATTTCCGTCGACCGCTTCAAGGGCAAGATCGAGTTCCGTAACGTCTGGTTCGCCTATGAAGAAGAAGACTACGTACTGCGCGACGTCTCCTTCGTCATTAATCCCGGGGAAAAGGTTGCCTTTGTCGGCGCTACCGGTGCCGGCAAGTCTTCGATCCTCAATCTGATCGGCCGCTACTACGACATTCAGAAGGGCGAGATCCTGATCGACGACATCAACATCAGGGATCTGTCCCTGAAACAGCTGCGCAGTGCCATCGGTCAGGTTCAGCAGGACGTCTTCATCTTTACCGGTGACATCAAGTCCAATATCCGCCTTCTCAGCGAAGAGATCAGCGATGAGCAGATCGCTGAAGCGGCCAAGGCCGTCAATGCCAGCCATTTCATTGACTCGCTGCCGAAGAAATATGACGATCCGGTCACCGAAAGAGGCTCTACCCTTTCCGCCGGACAACGTCAGCTCCTCAGTTTCGCCCGGACGCTGGCCATTGATCCGACCATTCTGGTCATGGATGAGGCAACCGCCAACATCGACACCGAAACCGAACAGCTGATCCAGCAGGCTCTGGAAACCATGATGAAGGGAAGGACCACCATCATGGTAGCCCACCGGCTTTCCACCATTCAGCACGCCGACAACATCATGGTCATCCACAAGGGCAAGCTGAGAGAAAGCGGAACCCACCAGCAGCTGCTGGCCCAGGACGGCATCTATAAGAAACTCTACGAACTCCAGCTGTATTCCAACAGCTGACAGACCACGTAAAAGCGCAGGTCATGACCTGCGCTTTCCTTTGGCTTATTCGCTCTTTTCAGTGTAGATGATCTTCAGCCTTCTGTTGTTTCCTTCGCCTTCCGATTCGGTACGGATGTGCGGGAAGGTTGACAGGTACTGGTGGACGACCTTTCTCTCATCGTTGGTCATCTGACCCAGTCTGGCTGAGACCTTGGTCTTCTCAACGGTCTTGGCGATCTTCTTTACCATGGCCTTGAGCTTTTCGTATCTTTCTTCCTTGTAGTTGTTGACATCGATCAGCAGGTTGACATGTCTTCTGAACTCCGCGCTGGCGGCCGCCTTGGTCACGTTGGTAATTGACTGCAGGGTCTGGCCGGCCTTGCCGATCAGAACGGCATTGTTCTTGGCGTCAAGCTTGACGTTGTAGCCGTCTTCCTCGCGGCTGATCATGATGTCGCATTTCATGTTGATGTTGTTGAAGTACTGCTCCAGATAGTGGTAGATGAAGTCTTCCACGTCCTTCTGGGCAAAGGCTTCGATCACGGCCTTGGCGCCGATGCCGAACAGGCCGCCGGCCTTTTCTTCAACGACATAGTAAACCAGTTCGCTGCTGTCAACGCCCTTGTCGGCACAGGCAGCGCTGACGGCTTCTTCTACGGTCTTGCCTTCATATCTGTTCATTAGTCTACATACCTCTTCTGTACATAAAGGGTCTTGAGCACGTTGATGGCGGAGTTGATCAGCCAGTATACGCTCATGGCGATCGGCCAGCCGAAGCCCAGTACGCCGACCATGGCCAGCAGGCTTATGGTCATGACGTTCTGCTGAGAAGCCTGTCTGTTTCCCTTATCGGCATATGCCTTGTAGCTGCGGGAGTTCTTGCGCTTCTTTTCCGCCAGCCACATCGAGATCTTGGAAGACAGGAACTGGGAGATGATCATCAGCACGAAGATGACGACCAGAGGCCAGCCCTGGGACAGATTGGCAGCGGCAGCTCTGGGTGTCGTTGACAGCGGCATGCCGAAGGCGGTTCCGTTAACGACGGCATCAGCTCTCTGAACGGCATAATACATGGCGATCAGGATCGGAAACTGCAGCAGCGGGGTAATGATGGAACCCAGCGGATTCAGGCCGTACTTGTTGTACAGCGCCTGCATTTCCTGAGCCTGCTGCATGCGGGAGTTGTCGTCCGTCTTGCCTTCGTACTTGGCCTGGATCTCCTGAAGCTTGGGGTTGATCTCCTGCATCTTCTGCATCTGTACCGTTGACTTGATGGTAAACGGCAGGGTGATGAGGTTGAATACCAAAGTAACCAGCGCGACAGCGAGAATGGCGCTGCCGGTCCAGGAATTGACCAGGTTGATGGCCTGAGCCAGCGGCCAGACCAGCAGGGCGCTGATGAAGCCTTCGTTCATCATGGCACTCCACGGTGTATCAAGATAAATTACCTTTTCCGGTAAAGTAACGCCGTTTGAGTCAACGTTTCTCTGACAGCCGGTCAATACCGCCAGTCCGATGATGACCAGCAGCACCAGCATTTTCTTCTTATTGAACTTCTTCATTGTCATGCTTCTCCTTAGTCTAGTTAGTCCGTTTATTATTATAAACTGAATTATACAGAACTGACAAATCATTTTTGTTGTCCGCAAAGCTGCCGGAAAGATAGCCCGGACGGACGATCAGGACGTAATCGTAGCCGCTTTTGAAGTCAAAGATCTCGTGGATCATCATCCTGACCTGCCTTCTGATCCTGACCCGTTCAACCGCCTTGCCCAGCTTGCGGCCGGCGGAAATGCCGACGCGGTCATGGTCAAAGGCCGCCGGATGGAAGTACAGGACAAATCTGCGGCTGGTGATCCGCTGACCGGCGGTGATGATCTTTTCGAATTCTTCGTTCTTCTTGACGCGGTACTCTTTCTTCATAGGTAAAAAAAGCTGCCCGTGACGGCAACTTCTCTTATGCAGATAAGACTTTTCTACCCTTGGCACGTCTGCGGGCCAAGACGGCACGTCCACCAACAGTTTTCATTCTAGCTCTGAAGCCGCAAACTCTTGAGTGTTTTCTTTTGCTCGGTTGATATG
>JAFZBT010000202.1 GCA_017561615.1 Erysipelotrichaceae bacterium | reverse complement strand
TGAGAACTACCGCGATACCGCCAGAGTGAACACCCACAAGACCGGAACTTCACCCTGCAAGGCCGCCTGCCCGGCTCACGTGCCGGTTCAGGGCTACCTCAAGAAGGCTCATGAGGGCAAGTATGACGAAGCCCTGGCCCTGATCAAGAGAGAAAACCCCTTCCCGGCCATCTGCGGACGGGTCTGCAACAAGAGATGCGAGGATGCCTGCACCAGGGGAACCATTGACCGCCCCGTCTCCATTGACGAAGTCAAGAAGTTCCTGGCTGAACGGGATCTGCACGCTGAGACAAGATACATACCGGAAAAGGTAGTCAATAACCTGCATGGCAGCTGGGATCAGAAGATCGCCATCATCGGCGCCGGCCCGGCCGGCCTGAGCTGCGCCTACTATCTGGCGAGTATGGGCTACAACCCGACCGTCTTTGAGAAGAACGCCAAGCCCGGCGGCATGATGACTTACGGCATTCCGGCCTACAAGCTGGCCAAGGACGTCATCGACGCCGAGATCGACATCATCAGACAGCTGGGTGTGGAGATCAGATGCAACATGGAAGTCGGCAAGGACATCACCATTGCCCAGCTGAAGGAGCAGGGCTTTGAGGCCTTCTACATTGCCATCGGCTGCCAGGGCGGCAGACTGCCGGGCATTGCCAACGAAACGGCGGAAGGCACCGACATTGCCGTCAGATTCCTCAAGGAAGCTTTAAGCAAGCCGAATCAGAAGATCACCGGCGACGTCGTGGTGGTCGGCGGCGGCAACGTGGCCATCGACTGCGCCCGTACCGCGCACCGCTTCGGTCCCGACAGCGTTTCCATGTACTGCCTGGAATCGAGAGAGACCATGCCGGCCTCCGGGCAGGAGATAGCCGAAGCTGAGGAAGAGGAAGTCAGGATCAACTGCGGCTGGGGTCCCAAGGAAGTTCTGGTCGACGAGAAGGGCCACGTCAGCGCCATCGTCTTCAAGAAATGCCTGTCCACTACCGATGCTGAGGGCCGATTCAACCCGCAGTATGATGAAAATGAGACCATCACCGTTCCGGCTGACCGGATCGTCTTCGCAATCGGCCAGGCCATTGAATGGGGCAGCCTGCTGGAAGGCACCAAGGTCACCTTCTGGCATGGCAATTACCCGGTGGCTGACAAGTTCACCTATCAGAGCGCTGACGAGGACATCTTCTTCGGCGGCGACGTCTACACCGGCCCGAAGTTCGTCATTGACGCCATCGGTCAGGGCCACGAGGCCGCGGAATCGCTGGCCAGACATGTTTCGAAGAATAACGTCAGCCAGACGCTGGGCAGAGACAGAAGATACTTCAAGCAGCTGGACAAGACCAACATCGCCATCGACAGCTACGATGAAGCGGCCCGCCAGGAACCCTTCGTCGATACCTCCAGAGACTACAGCCACAGCTTTGCGGATCCAAGAGGCATCTTCACCGAGGAGCAGGTGCGCATTGAGACCGGCCGCTGTCTGAGCTGCGGGGCCACCATCATCGACCCCAACAAGTGCATCGGCTGCGGTCTGTGCACGACAAGGTGCCAGTTTGACGCCATCCATCTGGTCAGAGACCATCCGAAGGCCTCGACGATGCGCTTTGCCGAAGACAAGATCACCGGCCTGATGGCCTACGCGGCCCCCAGAGCCATCAAGATGCTGCTGCACAGCGGCTCGGAAGAAGCCCGCATGATGGCCAGAAAGCGCCGCGAGTATCTCAAGAGCACCAGGGAGTTCCGCAAGATGCACAAGCATACCGGCAACGCCGTGGACATCAGCAGTCTGATGGATGACTAGAGATGCATGAACTGGGAATCGTCTTCCACATCATCCGTCAGGTTGACGAGGTGGCGGAAGAAAACAAGGTAACTCAGGTAAGGAAGGTAACCCTGGAGATCGGCGAGGTCTCCGGCGTCATTCCCCATTATCTGCAGGAATGCTGGAAATGGGCCTGCCTCAACAAGAGCAGCTACATGAAGGACTGCCAGCTGGAAATCGTCACCCTGAAGGCAACTTCGTTCTGCGAAGACTGCCGCAAACTGTACGATACCGCTTCCTGCGGCCGGATCTGTCCGTACTGCCAGAGCGCCAGGACCTATCTGGTTACCGGCAATGAGGTGTCCATCAGAGACATTGAAGTCGTTTGAAAGAAAGCAGACGGAAAGACCAGACAGTCTTTCCGTCTTTCCTTTGGCGCCGACGGCAGTCAACTTGTTAATCAGCCACCGGGAAATTATAATTGAAATAGATAAATGCATGTAGAGGTACAGGCTTATGAAAATAATACTGAAGAATCTGACTAAGGTGTTCCCCAATCGGACCAAGGGCAAAGCGGATGTCATCGCCGTCAATGATTTTGACATTGAGATCCCGGACGGTTATCTGGTAGGTCTGCTGGGTCCTTCCGGCTGCGGCAAGAGTACGGCACTCAATCTCATTTCCGGACTTCTGGAGCCTACCAGCGGCCAGATCTTTTTCGGCGACGATGACGTCACCAAGCTGTCACCGGAGAGCCGGGGAGTGGGCATGGTCTTCCAGAACTACGCCCTTTATCCCCATCTGACCGTCCGCCAGAACATCGTCTTCCCGCTGGAAAACCTTAAGGGAGAAAACCGGATGAGCCGGGAGGAAATGAACGCGAAGGCGGAAGAAGCCGCCCGGCTGGTCCAGATCGAAAACCTGATGGACCGCAAGCCCAGCGAAATGTCCGGCGGCCAGCAGCAGCGCGTGGCCATCGCCCGGGCCGTCGTCAAAAGACCGAAGGTCCTGCTTCTCGATGAGCCGCTGTCCAACCTGGATGCCAGGCTGCGCTTGCAGACCCGTGAGGAGATCCGCCGGATCCAGAAGGAGACGGCCATCACCACGATCTTCGTGACCCATGACCAGGAAGAAGCCATGAGCATCTCCGATCTGATCATCGTCATGAAGGACGGCATCATCAACCAGGTCGGCAAGCCGCAGGATGTCTATGACGATCCCGTCAACCTCTTTGTGGCCAAATTTCTCGGTACCCCGCAGATCAACGTCTTTAAGGGCAGAGTAGAAGCCGGCCAGGTCTATATCGGCGATGAGGCAGTCATGAAGGTGAAGAACGTACCGGATCAGCAGGTGCATGTAGCCATCCGTCCGGAAGGCTTCATTCCGGAAGACAGCGGTCCGCTGACCTGCCGTCTTTCCGCCGTAGAGGTCATGGGACGCGATACCTCGATCGTTTCCACCAATCCGGCCTTTGACGGCGTGGAGATCCGGTCGATCGTTTCCTCGGACATCAGGATATCGGCCTCTCAGAAGAAGGTCCACTTCTCCATCAAGCCGCACAAGATCTTCCTGTTCGGCAAGGAAGACGAAAAGCGGATCTACTTCGAAACGGAGAAATAAGCCTATGACCCATAACAAGTACAAGGGCTGGCTGTACCTGCTGCCGGCGCTGATCTTCATAATCCTGTTTCTGATCTATCCTTTGATAGACGTCTTCGTCTATTCCTTTGAGGAGGGATACAACTCGGCTTCCCAGACCTACTTCGGGGTGGGCATGTACAACTATTCCTATGTCCTGCATGACCCCTATTTCCTGCAGGCGGTCAGAAACACCTTCATCCTGGTGGCCATCACCGTACCGCTGTCCACCGGTTTCGCCCTGCTGATCTCCCTGTGCCTCAATTCCATTGAAAAGCTCAAGGAATGGTTTCAGACCGTCTATTTTCTGCCATATGTTACCAACACCCTGGCGGTCGGCCTGGTCTTCATGGTCCTGTTCAAGAAGACGGCCTATTCCGAAGGTCTGATCAACCTGCTGCTCAACGCCGTGGGACTGAGCTCGGTAGACTTCATCTCCGGACCGTACTGGGCCAAGATGCTGGTGTTGTGCATCTATACGGTCTGGGTAGTGCTTCCCTTCAAGGTGCTGATCCTGACCAGCGCGCTGGCCAGCGTCAACCAGGACTACTACAACGCCGCCAAGGTAGACGGAACCTCTCCCTGGCGCATCTTCACCAGGATAACCCTGCCGATGATCTCACCGATGATCTTCTATCTGGTCATCACCGGCTTCATCGGCGCCTTCAAGGCCTACAGCGATGCCGTGGCCCTTTTCGGCGTCGACCTGAATGCGGCCGGCATGAATACCATCGTCGGCTATGTCTACGACATGCTTTACGGCAACGGAGGAGGCTATCCGTCCTACGCTTCGGCGGCGGCCATCATCCTGTTTGCCATCGTTCTCAGCATTACCTGCATCAACCTGCTGGTAAGCAAAAAGCATGTCCATTACTAGGAGGTGGCGCATGAACACTGATTTTGAAAGACAGGAATCAAGGCTGCGCCGCCGTCAGAAGATCAGAAAGATCCTGACTTATGGCTTATTGATCATCTGGGCGGTATGCGTCATCTTCCCCTTCTACTGGATGGTGCTTACCTCCTTCAAGAGCTATGGGGCCTACAGTTCCGAGTATGTGCCCAAGTTCTTCACCCTTTCACCCACCATTGAAAACTACATTGAGGTCTTCACGGCCGTTCCCTTCGCGCGCTATCTGCTCAATACGCTGATCTTCGCCCTGCTGACGACCGGAGGAATGCTGCTGATCATCATTCTGGCAGCCTTCGCCTTCAGCAAGCTGGAGTTCAGGGGCAACAGCCTGGTGTTCACGGTCCTGCTGTCGCTGATGATGATTCCCAATGAACTGGTAGTAATCACCAACTTCGTCACCATCACCAACTGGAACATGCGCAACACCTTCCTGGGCCTGATCCTGCCCTCGCTGACCTCGATCTTCTACATCTACCTGCTGAAGGAGAACTTCTCCCAGGTACCCGATGAGATCTACAAGGCTGCCAAGGTCGACGGCACTCCCGACCTGAAGTTCCTGTTCAAGGTGCTGATTCCGATCTGCCGGCCGACCATCGTGACCGTCGTCATCCTGAAGGTCATCGAGTGCTGGAACAGCTATGTCTGGCCCCGGCTGATCACTGACAATCAGAATTACTTCCTGGTCTCCAACGGCATCCAGGAGATCAGGGAAAACGGCTTCGGCCGGGAGAACATTCCGGCCATGATGGCTGCCGTCGTCGTCATTTCCCTGCCGCTTATCGTACTGTTTCTGATCTTCCATAAGAAGATCATGGAGGGCGTTGCCAGAGGAGGTACCAAGGGATGAACAAGAATCTCAGAAAACCGGCGCTGGTTATCATTGTACTGCTGCTTCTGCTGCCCTTAAGCGGCTGCCCCGGCCAAAGGCAGATGAACGATTTTGTCATGCCTGAACAGTTTGACACTTCCCGGAATTACGAGATCGTCTTCTGGGCCAAGAACGACACCAACAAGTATCAGACGGCCATCTACAACAGGGCGGTAAGCGACTTTGAAAAGCTGTACCCCAATGTCAAAGTGTCCATCCGTCTGTATACCGACTATTCCCGCATCTACAACGATGTCATCACCAACATGGCTACCGGTACGACACCCAATGTCTGCATCACCTATCCCGACCATGTTGCCACCTATCTGACCGGCAATAACACGGTAGTGCCTCTCGACGAGCTCTATGTCGACGGGAAGTACGGTCTGGCCGGCAGCGAGGTGCGCTTCGACTCGCCGTCCTTTGACCAGATGGTCAGCAAGTTCGTCGAGGAAGGAAAGCTGGGCGAGCACTATTACTGCATCCCTTTCATGCGCTCCACCGAAGCCCTGTACATCAACAAGACTTATGTCAACAAGCTGGGCTATGAGATCCCGGAAGTTTTGAGCTGGGACTACGTCTTTGAGATCGCCCGGAAGGCAGCTGAAAAGGACGGTGAGGGAAACTATCTGCTCAACGGCCAGAAGGTCATGATTCCCTTCATCTACAAGTCCACCGACAACATGATGATTCAGATGCTCAGGCAGCTCAACGCTCCCTATTCCAGCGCTGACGGCGAGGTGCTGATCTTCAGTGAAGAGACCAAGGGCATCCTGGAAATGGTCAGGGAGAACGTGGAAGCCGAGGCCTTCTCGACCTTCAAGATCTCCTCCTATCCGGCCAACTTCCTGAACGCCGGCCAGTGTATCTTCGCAATCGATTCGACCGCCGGAGCCACCTGGATGGGACCGCATGCTCCCTTAGGGCATCAGGACATCGCCGAGGAAAATCTGGTCGACTTTGAGATGGTCGTCCGCATGATCCCGCAGTTTGATGCCGCCAATCCGGTAATGATCTCGCAGGGACCCTCGATCTGCATCTTCAACAAGGCTGACCCGCAGGAGGTTCTGGCATCATGGCTGTTTGCCCAGTATCTGCTGACCAACGACATTCAGATCGGCTACTCGCAGACCGAAGGCTACAGCCCAGTGACGCTCAAGGCTCAGCAGGACCCGGAATACCTGCAGTATCTGGCCCTGGGCGGCAGCGATGATGAAGAGCACTATTTCGGCAAGATCGACGCCGTCAAGCTGCTGATCGCCAACACCGAAAACACCTTCGTCACCCCGGTATTCAACGGTTCGGCTTCCCTGAGGGAAGCATCCGGAGCCCTGATCGAGGAAACCGCCAAGGCGGTCAACCGCCGGCAAACTGTCGATGAGGCCTTCTATCAGAAACTGTACGGCAACGTGACATCGCTTTATCACCTGGATCAGATCAGCGCCGGCAGCGCCGGCAGAGCCGATCTGGGCCCGCTGCCCAGAACAGCTGTCATGCGTTTGGGCGGCCTGGCAGCTGTCTGGCTGTTCCTGGCAGTCTACTATCTGAATGATCTGCGCAAGAACAAATCAGAGAAGCAGAACTGAACGCGGAAAATGTCAGAAGGTCAATGCGTTGATTTTTCCGCTTTCCGGGTTCTATAATTATTAGGT
>JAFZBT010000201.1 GCA_017561615.1 Erysipelotrichaceae bacterium | reverse complement strand
GGGGGCGCCGCAGACGATCTGTCTTACCGTATCTCCGGTATCGACCGTGCAGATGTGCAGATGGTCGGAATCCGGATGAGCAACGCAGGTAAGAACCTGGCCGATGACCAGATTGGTCCCCATTGCCTGGTAATGCCAGCTCTCGACTTCATGACCGCCGTCGGTGATTCTTTCGGCGAGCTGTTCGGGAGTGACATCACTCAGATCCATGTATTGCTTTAACCAGTTATATGTAACTATCATTGTTCATCCTCCTATTCAAACCGCTTGTAGGTTTCCAGGAAACTGATGTTATCCGTGTAGAAATTGCGGATGTCGTCGATTCCGTACTTCAGCATGGCAACTCTTTCGATGCCCACGCCGAAGGCAAAGCCGGAATACTTCGTCGAATCAATGCCGGCCATGTCAAGCACGTGAGGATGTACCATGCCGGCGCCCAGAATCTCGATCCAGCCGGTGTTCTTGCAGGTCGGGCATCCCTTTCCTCCGCAGATGTGGCAGCTGACGTCGATCTCCAGTGAGGGTTCGGTAAACGGGAAGTAGGACTGTCTCAGCCTGATCTGACGGTCCTTGCCGAACATGCTGCGGGCGATCAGTTCCAGAGAACCCTTGAGGTCGCCCAGGGTGATGTTTTCCCCGACGACCAGTCCTTCCATCTGAATGAACTGATGTGAATGGGTGGCATCGTCATCGTCATTGCGGTAAACCTTGCCCGGGCAGACGACCTTGATCGGCAGATCGGAAGCTTTGGCTTCCAGAACGCGCATCTGAATGGCAGTTGTCTGGGTCCTTAACAGTCTGGTCGCATCAACATAGAAGGTGTCCTGCATGTCCCGGGCCGGATGACCGGCAGGAATGTTGGCCCGTTCAAAGTTGTAGAAATCAAGTTCTACCTCGGGTCCTTCCCAGACTTCATAGCCCATGGCAATGAAGATGTCCTCAAGCTGCTGCTGAACGATGGTCAGCGGATGCATCGTGCCGTAATGGTGCTTCTTCTCCGGCAGGGTGATGTCGATGCTTTCGTTTTTCAGCTGGGCGCTGATGGCCTCGCTCTTAAGCTGTTCGACCTTTTCCGAAATCAGTTTTTCCGTCGCCTGCTTGAGGCTGTTGACGGCCATGCCGAATTCCTTCTTCTGCTCATTGGCGACGTCCTTCATCTGTCCCATCAGGGCGCTGACCTGACCCTTCTTGCCCAGAAGGTCGATCCTGACCTGCTCAATGGCATTCAGGCTGTCCGCAGTTGCGATCTTCTCTTCAAACTGCTTTCTAAGTTCTTCCCAGTTAACTGACATAACTCCTCCTGTATAAAAGCGTCCCGCTAAGGACGCTATATTCATCACGTGGTACCACCTTAATTTGTGCTCATTAGACGTTAACGCCGTCATACGGAAGCTGCTGACTCCGCTCCGAGGTGAATTCGTACGTCAGTACCGGAAGCTCACACCATTCTCTTCCTCGCTTTGATACCTTCAGCGTACCATGTTCCTCTTCATCACGTTGTTATCATTTTAACACATATATCGGAAATGTAAACAAGTCAATTCACCATTGGCGGGTTCCGCCCAGCCGGTTGGCCCAGGCTTCGGTATAGAACTGCTCATAATTGACCTTCTGCCTCTTGCGGTAGCGCTGGAATATCGGCATGACGTTCCATCCCAGCGAGGGTAGTCCGATGACCGGAAGATAGAGGGGACCCAGGATCATTGACTGAACGCAGTGCCCATATTCATGTCTTCTGAGGTGCTCGTTAAGTCCTTCATTATAGGTCTTGGGCACAAAGGCAAACAGGCCGAGCGAAACGCCGTCCTGCCGCTTCCATTCAGTCATCACGCTGCCCCGGTAAATGCAGTGGGGACAGCCGATGTTGACCAGAAAGACCAGCAGCCCGATCGTGCTCTGCAGAATGCCCCAGGTCAGCTGCCAGAAGGCAGCCAGAATAAACAGAAATTTACTTTTCATAACGCATTTCATAGCTGGCAATGGCCATCGCCGCTGCCACGTTAAGCGAATTGAAATTGTCCATTTC
>JAFZBT010000200.1 GCA_017561615.1 Erysipelotrichaceae bacterium | reverse complement strand
GGTCGTCGCCATCGGCGCCGCCATTCAGGGATCTGTCTTAAGCGGTGAAAGAACCGACATCCTGTTACTGGACGTTACCCCGCTGTCACTGGGCATTGAGACCCTGGGCGGTGTCATGACCAAGCTGATCGACCGTAATACCACCATCCCGACCAGCAAGAGCCAGATCTTCTCCACGGCCGCTGATAACCAGCCGGCTGTCGACATCAATGTCCTGCAGGGCGAAAGACCGATGGCTGCTGACAACAAGTCCCTGGGCAACTTCCAGCTCAGCGGCATTGCCCCGGCCAGAAGAGGCGTCCCGCAGATCGAGGTGACCTTCGACATCGACGTCAACGGCATCGTTCACGTATCCGCCAAGGATAAGGGAACCGGCAAGGAACAGTCCATCACCATTCAGAACTCCTCAGGCTTAAGCGAAGCCGAGATCGACAGAATGGTCAGAGAGGCTGAGGCTCACAAGGCCGAAGACGACAAGCGCAAGGAAGAGATCGAACTGAAGAACAAGGCCGAAGGCTACATCATTCAGATCGAGGATACCCTGAGAGAAAACGGCGACAAGATCGACGCCAATCAGAAGGCGGAAGTCGAGAGACTGAAGAACGATCTGCAGCAGGCCATTGACAACAATGACTATGCATCCCTGAAGAGCAAGCTCGATGCTCTGGAGCAGGCTGCTCAGCAGATGGGCCAGCAGATGTATCAGCAGGCCGGCGCTCAGCAGAACTATCAGGGCAACCCGTCCAGCGCCCCGCATGATGACAACGTCATGGACGCTGACTTCACGGAAAAGTAAAAAACAGTTGAATTATGATATCCACGCCCGGCTCTGATGCCGGGCATGGATTTGAAGCAGAGGTGATATCATGGCAACCAGCAAGCGAGATTATTATGAGGTATTGGGGCTTTCCCGTGATGCCAACGATGAGCAGATCAAGAAGGCCTACCGTACCCTGGCGAAAAAGTATCATCCGGATCTGAACAAGGACCCCGACGCACCCGATAAATTCAAGGAAGTGCAGGAGGCCTATGAAGTTCTTTCCGATCCGCAGAAGAGGTCGACCTATGACCAGTACGGCTTTGACGGACTGGATTCTCAGGGGTTCAACTTCAATTTCAACGGCTTCGGTTCCGCTGCCGATTTCGGCTTCTCAGACATCTTTGACTCCATCTTCGGGGGCGGAATGGGCTCCATGGGCGGCCGGTCACGCTCCGGCAGCAGCAACGGTCCCCGCAAGGGCGAGGACAGCTACCTGCAGATGCGCATCAGCTTCATGGATTCCATCAACGGCCTGAGCAAGACCATCAGCCTGGACGTGGAAGAGCAGTGCCCTGACTGCCTGGGTTCCGGCGCCCGCAGCAAGGACGACATCAAGGTATGTCCGACCTGCAGCGGTTCGGGACGGGTAGTAAGGCAGACCAACATGTTCGGCATGGCCATGCAGTCACAGTCGACCTGTCCGGACTGCCATGGCAGCGGCAAGAAGATCATGAAGGCCTGTGCCAAGTGCCGGGGCACCGGTTACGTCAAGAAGAAGATCGAAGTCGATCTCAACATCCCGGCCGGCATTCAGTCCGGCCAGCAGCTGCGCATTGCCGGCAAGGGCAACAAGGGCTATAACGGCGGTCCCAACGGCGATCTCTATGTCGAGATAGTCGTTGATCAGGACAAGCATTTCCTGCGCGACGGCGACGACATCCTGATCGAAGTCCCGCTGTCAGCCGTTGACGCCGCCCTCGGCTGCAAGATCGACGTTCCCACCGTATACGGCGATGTGGAACTGACCATTCCGGCCGGCACCCAGCCGGGCCAGAAGTTCCGCCTGCGCGGAAAGGGCGTCAAGAACATCCGCTCAAGCTATTACGGCGACCAGTATGTCATCGTCAACGTCGTGATCCCGACTTCCCTGTCCAGGGAGGAAAAGGAACTCTACGGCAAGCTGAAAGCCGCTGAAGGCAAGGGCAAGAAGAACGTCTTTGAGAAATTCCGCAGCACCTTTAAGTAACAATTCCATTTGTTACTTTTCTTAACAGAACAAAACAGGACTAAGGAGGTATGAACATGGATATCAACAGTTTTTCCACCAATCTGCAGAGCATCATCATGAAGGCACTGGAACTGGCCAGCACGTCGCATCATACCGAGATCACGACCGTGCACCTGTTCTGCCAGATGTTTGCCGATGATACCCTGGATGGTCTTTTAAAGAGAATAAATGTCAATAAGCAGGACTGCCTGCAGATCGCTCAGTCGCGCCTGAAGAACATCGCTTCGGTCGACTACGTTCCCCAGCCGGTCTTCAACCGCAAGGTCAATGACGCCCTGGTCAACGCCCTCAGCTGGGCCAAGGACCATGACGAGACCTATCTGACTACGGCTACGGCCTTCATCCATCTGCTGTTCAACGACTCGCCGATCTCCAACGAGATCGTCAAGAAGTACAATCTGCGCCGGGAAATGGTCCTCAATGAGGAACTGGCCAGACGCAAGGGCAAGAAGATGGACGACACCAACAGCGAGGAGACCATCGACGCGCTGGAAAAGTACGGACATGATCTGGTTCAGGACGTCCGCGACGGCAAGGTCGATCCGGTCATCGGCCGGGACGACGAGATCAGAAGGATGATCGAGATCCTTTCCCGCAAGAGCAAGAACAATCCGGTGCTGATCGGTGAACCCGGCGTCGGTAAGACGGCTGTGGTCGAAGGACTGGCCTGGAGGATCTACAAGCAGGACGTACCGCTGAATCTGAGAGACAAGAGACTCATCGAACTGGACATGGGTTCCCTGATCGCCGGAGCCAAGTACCGCGGCGAATTCGAGGAAAGGCTCAAGGCCGTCCGTGAGGAAGTCAAGCAGGCGGAAGGCGGCATCATTCTGTTCATCGACGAGCTGCATACCATTGTCGGCGCGGGGTCGGGCGGGGACAGCTCGATCGACGCGGGCAACATGCTCAAGCCGGCGCTCGCGCGTGGCGAACTGCATGCAATCGGTGCGACGACGCTTGACGAATATCACAAGTACGTCGAGAAAGATGCAGCGCTCGAGCGCAGGTTTCAGCC
>JAFZBT010000199.1 GCA_017561615.1 Erysipelotrichaceae bacterium | reverse complement strand
GATAGCCGTCCGGCAGTTCGATGTTCAGGCAGTCGTAGGACAGCCAGGAAATATAGGAAGCGTCAAACCAGTTGGGATGTCCGGCGCTGTCAAGAGCGTACTGGCGGCTTTCCTTTGCCCTTTCCAGATCTTCCAGAGCCCTGGCGTAGAAGGTTTCATAATCTTCATAATAAGTAGTGTAGACCGGCGAACAGGTCTCGCTGTCTTCATGGAAGACGTACTGGGTCGGATTGATCTGATCGTAACAGATCAGCTCGTCGGACTGCCACAGGTAGCCCATCCGGTAGTCCTCGCGGCTGTTGAGCGTCCGGCACAGCAGATAGAGGAAGTTCAGATAGAATTTCGTGCCGGTCTTCTTGGAGTATTCCACCAGACCGCTGACGTCCACTCTGGCGGTCATCGAAGTCGAGCACCTGCAGTCCTGCGTAAAGTGGCGGTAGACGCCTTTGCGGTAGTATTCTTCCTTATTGATCACCCGATAGTTCATGCTGACCTCCTGCGCGGTTTTCCCTTCTTCATCATTTTACCGCATTCTCCCGGAAAAAAGCAGCGTAACCGCTGCCGTTTTTCTAAATTCTGACCTGCATTCTGATGTCTTCATCCTGCTGGCCGGTTTCCCTCAGCAAGGCCAGATAGGCCAGGTAGTTCAGGACTTCTCCAGTGTCCTTCATCACGACGATGGGGCTGGGCCCGATGGACATGATGTCGCTTTCCTGAATGAACATGTACGCCTTTTGGGTCTTCGAATAGATGTCGACCTCCGGGTCCTTTCTTCTGGCGATCTTCAATGCCTGCTTAAATGTAATCATTTCTTGTCTCTCCTTACACTTACTGGTTACCTCTCTTTATCGCTGTGATGGTCGCCCAGGGAGCGACATTTTCCTTAACAGAAGATCTTCAGGATGGCTTCAACGCACTGACGGTGATCAACTTCCATGACGCAGCCCATCACCGGCCAGTCCTCATGCTGAAGGCGCTTGTCGATCAGGATCTGTCCGGAAGTGTAACGGCCCTGGGTCTCCACCTCAGCGGGCCAGTATTCCACTCTTCCCATCTGCGGCTCCAGCGCCAGCAACATCGCCAGCGGATCATGGACCGGACAGCAGTCCACCATGCCGGAAGCCTCGTGATTGAAGGCGAAGTAACCGATCAGCGCCTGACGCAGATAGCGGACTGCCGCCTGGTTTTCCATCCGGCAGTTTTCCGCCAGCCAGTTGAGGTCATCAGTGGTCAGTTCAGTAGTCTGGGTGACGTCCAGACCGACCTGCACGATGTCAAAGCCGGCCTTCAGCACCCGGTGAGCCGCCAGCGGATCGCCGCCGATGTTGGCCTCGACGAAGGGGCCGACGTTGCCTTCGTGGTAGATGGTGCCGCCCATGAAAACCAATCTGTCGATCAGCTCAGGCAGGTTGGGTTCCCTTTCCAGAGCCAGGGCGACGTTGGTCATCCTCCCCAGGGTAACCAGGGTCAGCTCGCCGGGATTATCCCGGGCCAGTTTGACCAGCAGATCAGCGGAAGCGAGTCCGCAGAGCTTTCTTCTGCTGTCAGGCAGCTGGACGCCGCCGATGCCGTTAGCCCCGTGGACATTGGCCGCGTAGTGGGCTTCCCCGGCCAGCGGCTTATTCTCTCCTTCGGCGATCATCACCTCAGGATAACTGATCAGATCAAGGATCTTCATGGAATTGAGGGCGGCCTGATGGGCTGAGCAGTTGCCGAAGACCGAACAGACGGCTTCGATCCTGACGTCTTTCCTTAAGCCGGCATATAGCAGAGCCAGAGAATCGTCGATCCCGGTATCGCAGTCAATTATCAGTCTCTTCATAACTCATCTTTCTCCGATCTTTCCGGACTTTCTTTCGTAGAGGTATCTTTCGTCGATCTGGACATGATACTCTCTTGCGATGGCCCTGAAGCCCTCCGGGGTAATGGTATTTAGCTTGCGGTCTGACATGCTCATGACCTTCACCAGCATTTCCGCCGCCTTTTCGACGGTCTGCATCAGGCCGAAGGCCTCGTCAAAGTCGTGGCCGCAGACGAACATGCCGTGATGATACCAGATCGCCACGTTCTGGCTCTTCATGATCTCGGCAGTCCGGACGGCAATATCCCGACCGCCGGGGACCATCCATTCCACCACGCCGATCCCCTGAGGGAAGACGATCGGGCATTCGGTCTCCATCTCCCAGATCTCCCGGGTGAACACTTCCCCGTCCAGGGGCAGCACGAAGGTCAGAGACACGGTATTGGCCGGATGAGCGTGATAGACCACTCTCATCTCCGGATCGCGGTGCTTCAGCACCTCCAGATTCATCAGGTGGGAAGGCAGTTCGGAAGTCGGCCGGCCGCCGTTTACCAGTCCCCAGACGATTTTGTATCTGGTGCCGTCCTCATTCAGCCGGATCACCGCCACATTGTCAGCGAAATCCAGCTGCACGTTGCACATGTACTTGCCGGAACCGGTGACCATGAAGTATTCGTTCTTCAGATCCGGCACTTCCGTGCCGATGTCCTGCCATGGGGCATCCTCGTTGAGCAGATCCCTGATCTGCTCAACTTCTTCATCCCGCATGCGGTAGGAAAGGTTTCCCCCGTTGCGTTCATGCCAGCCCTGATCGTAGCCGTCCGTGCATATCTTGGTAAAGTCCTTCATCAGTTTCGTATCCATGTCATGCCTCTCCTTGCGAATGTTTTTCCTGTCACAGTTTCTTTCAGTTGCCCCTGATCATGGTAACGACGCCCTTGAGGAAATGCCCGTTGGCGATCTGCACCATGCCCTTGAAGATGCCGCTTTTGACCCCGGAGCCGATGGCCATCGAGCGGATCGGCGCGTTGATGGCCGAATTCATCATCATCCGGAATTCCGGATTCTCGTAATCGATCCTGCCGCCGCAGCGCTTGGCGATCGTCGATTCAACAGCCTTATACATGATCTTCATGATCAGCGAGTGCTCCTTCATCTGTTCCACGCTGTTTTCCATCGTGTACTGGCCTCTGATCGCCTTTCCGGGCTGATACTTTTTTCCGTACATTCTTTCCCAGCCGGCCTGATCCGGAGTACCCTTCAGGGTCTCGTACCAGCTGCCGGGCTGCCACTGGGGTATCCTGGCCTGCTGACCATCGACCTCGATGTCCCTGCGGAAGACGATGTCGCGGCTGGAAGTACCGATCTCGACGCGGTAGCTGCCGGCGATCTTCCGGAAACCCTCATCCCACAGGCTGAAGTCTTCGTCAGTCAGCCGGAAGCTGACGGTCTGCGATTCACCCGGCTTCAGATAGACTTTACTAAAATGGCGCAGTTCTCTGAGCGGCCGGTGCAGACCGGGATCATTCTGGCCGACATACAGCTGCACGACCTGACCGCCGGCCGTCTTGCCGGTATTGGTTATCTTAACAGTCACCTGACCGCCGCTGATTCGGAAATCCTCAAGCCGGAAATCGGTATAGCTCAGGCCATGGCCGAAGGGCCATCTGACCTTCATGTCCGCCTTGTCGTAGTAGCGGTAACCGACATAGATGCTCTCCAGATAGAGAGCGTCATCGCTTCTGGCATAGTAAGGTGCGGAAACCACGTCCTCATAGTGATACGGCCAGCTTTCCGCCAGCTTGCCGGAAGGATCTGCCAGCCCGAACAGCAGGTCAAAAACGGCTTTACCGGCGCCCTGACCGGGAAGGCCCATGTACAGCACCGCCTTCACCTGATCAGCCCAGTCGCATTCCACCGGACTGCCGGTCAGCAGCACGACGGCGGTATTGGGATTGGCCCGGGCAGCTGTTTCAATCATCTGAACATGTCCGGCCGGCATCTTCATGTCATCGCGGTCAAAGCCTTCGGACTCATAATGGCCCGGCAGACCGGCAAAGACGACAACGGCATCGGCCTGCTGAGCCTTCCGCTTCAATTCCGCCAGCAGTTCTTCACCGGTATCGCCGTGGCTGTCGCAACCCTGAGCGTATTCAAATTCCCTGAGATGATCGATCGGCTGCTCCAGTCTGACCGGATTGATGTGGCTGCTGCCGGCGCCCTGATAGCGCACGTCTTTTGCCATGTCGCCGACGATCAGGATCTTCTGCTCTTTCCCTAACGGCAACAGACCGCCGTCATTCTTCAGCAGAACGGCACCTTTCTCAGCGGCTTCAACGGCCAGCTGGTGATGTTTCTGATAGTCAGCGTGATATTCTTCCTTAAGCACTTCCGCCGCCTTCAGCGCCCGCTCGATGATCCTCCCGGCGCAGCGGTCAACGTCCTGCTCGCTCAGTTTTCCGCTTCGGACGGCGTCGATGACATCCTTTTCCATGTAATCGCTGCCGCCCGGCATCATCAGATCGTTGCCGGCCCGGAAAGCCTCGATACGGTCGTTCATGCCGCCCCAGTCGGTCATTACCAGGCCCTGGAAGCCCCACTGTTCCCTCAGGATGTCGGTAAGAAGCTTCTTGTTATCGCTGCAGTGAACGCCGTTGATCTTGGGGTAGGCGCTCATCACCGTCGCCGGCTGGGCTTCCCTGACGGCGATCTCAAAGGCCTTCAGATAGATCTCGCGCAAAGCGCGCTCGTCAATCAGGCTGTCGGAAGAGAAGCGGGCTCTTTCCTGGGAATTGCCGGCAAAGTGCTTCAGCGAGCAGCCGACCTTCTGGGACTGCAGGCCTTTGATGAACTGAGCTGCCATTCTGCCGGCCAGCAGGGGATCTTCGGAGAAGTATTCGAAGTTGCGGCCGCACAGCGGATTTCTCTTAATGTTGACCCCGGGTCCCAGGACGATTGAGACCTTCTGGTCACGGGCTTGTTGGCCGATGGCTTCGCCGATCCGGTAAAGCAGGTCCTCATCCCAGCTGGACGCCGTGGTGACAGCGGCCGGGAAGCAGGTCGAAGGGAAGGAATCATTGACGCCCAGATTGCCGGCGCCTTCACCGGTATCCTGCTTTCTTAAGCCGGAGGGGCCGTCGCACATGAAGAAGGAGGGAATGCCGTATTCCTCATAGCCTTTGGTCTGCCAGAAATTGATGCCGGTGCACAGCCGGACCTTTTCTTCCAGGGTCATCTTTTTCAGGATTGCGTTAATGTCCATGATCGTCTATCCTTTCCGCTTCATTATCTGCGTGATTTCATCCTGCTGTTTATTCATTGATCTCATAACGGAAAAAGCCAGGGAACTGCCTGAGGGCAACTTCAAGAGCATTGCCCTGATCAGCGGTTACCTTGGCTGCTGTTCCGTTTCCCATTACAATCGGTAATTACTGATTGTTTCGGGCATACTGCGCCTGCAGGTTTTCATAGAATTTCTGATTGTCCGCTCCATAGCGTGCCTGACATTCATCGAGCGCCTGCTTGTACAGATCGGTATTGATGTGATCAAGAATGTTGATCGAGCGTCCTGTTTCATCCATCAGGCCCATGCAGCGCATGTAGCTCCAGGCCCTGATCACGGATTTCTTCATCGGGTCGATGTTGAGATCATGACGGGGATTGTCCATGTAGACCCGGACTTCATCTTCGTTGGCATTGGTCTTTCTGATTACCAGGTCTACCGTCTCGTCATGATGAGACTCATAGTATTCCATCGCTCTGATCCAGGCTCTTAACAGCGCCTTTACGGTATTGGGGTTTTCTCTTACCCATGAGCTCAGCGCCTCGACCCGGCAGCAGGAATATGCCGGTAAGATGTCAGCAGCGTAGGTCAGGATTTTGAGGTCCTGGTCATTGATGACCTCATAGTTCAGCTGGGTCCCTACCAGTCCGAAGTCAGCCTGGCCGCTCTTGACGGCGGCGATACGCTCCTGCTGGTTCTCCGTTTCAAACCAGTTGATCTGACGCAGGGGATTATAGCCCATGTCGTAGAGCGGTCCGGTAATGGCGTAGACGTTGGGCTCGCAGGCCATCGTCTTGCCAAGCAGATCCTCAATACCGTTCCACTGAGCGTCGGCACGGCCGAACACCGGCAGACAGCCGGTCAGAAGATAGCCGGCGAAGATCGTCAGGTCCAGACCGGTGGCGATCTGCTGGAGCGGCAGGTTGGTGCCGGAATTGGAGGCGATGTCGATGGTGCCTTTGCGGATACCCTCAAAGACTTCCGCGTCGGTCTCCACCGGCACATATTCAACGCTGATGCCTTCCTCAGCCAGATAGCCCTGCTCTTCGGCAATGAAATTGAAGACGTGGCCGATGGAGTACACGGCCAGCCGCACGACCTTCGTCTCCGGTTCTTCCGGAGTCTTTTCATTGTTATTATTCGGGGAGCTGCAGCCCGCCAGCAGCAGCGTGCTGACTGCCAGCAGTATCATCAGTTTCTTCATGACTGCTTTCCCTCCTTACTGTTTTCTTCTCTCTTCGGAGCAATATAGTCTTTCTGATTGGGCACGCGGATGCCGTTACGGTAGAAGATCTGCAGGATCTCTTCGTTGAGGAAGCGGTCCAGCTTATGAACATGTTTCTCGGCGCAGTAGGCGATGACCGTCAGGGTCGCCCGTCTTTCGCCCAGTTCGGAAATGCCGAGATTGATCGGTCCTTCCAGGATCCGGCTGTCCTTTTCCTTCAGAAGCGGCAGCTCCCTATCCAGAACCTCGTTGACATAATTGAGGTCCTGACCATATTCGACGCCGACGACCGCGGCCGCGACGGAGTTCTCCTTGGTCATGTTGATGACGCCGGAGATCTCGCTGTTGTTGAAGATCTTGACGTTGGAGCCAGGGCCCAGGATCTTGGTCGTCCTTAAGCCGATGTCGATGACGGTGCCGCGGTAGTTGTTGATGGTGACGATGTCGCCGACGCGGAACTCGCCTTCGAAGACAATGAAGATGCCGGCGATGATGTCCTTGATCAGACTCTGAGCACCTAAGCCGATGATCAGCGACAGGATCCCGGCGCTGGCCAGCAGGTTCGCTGAATCGATGCCCAGAAGATACAGGCAGTAGAACAGTGTGGCGATCGTACCGCCGTACTTGATGATCGACAGTAACAGGTGACCAATGGTCTCACCTCTGGTGCCCAACAGCTGAGAGATCAGCCGGACAGGAATGCGGAAGAGTTCAATGGCGATGGTGACCATGACGATGATCATGACGCAGCTGCTGAGCGCGAAGACGTTGAAGCTGCGGTCCCAGTTATTGGAAAGGATGTAGCGGATGACCGAGCGGTCATCGGAAATGCGGTTGAGTCCCAGCGCTGAGACGACGACGTAAATGATCGGTATCGCCGACAGCCAGCCAACGATCAGTCCCAGTTTCATCTCCGGAGAGCGCTTGTTCCAGGGGATGCTCTCAACGTTCCAGCGCGTTTTGGCTCTGGTCGTGGTCGCGTAGCGTCCGGAAGGAAGCGTGATTCCGAAGATATTACGGTCATGGTCATTTTCATCCTGCTTTTCAGCCAGCAGTTGGTAGACATCATCTTCCTGCCGGCTGGAAACGGTAACCGTCAGTAACAGAATGATGATCATGACCAGACAGGTCGATGCCGTGATCATGGCGATCTTGTTGCGGGCGGTGTACATGCTGCTTTCCGGAATCAGGGAAGCGAAGTAGTAGTCGCTGATGAAGCGGAAGAAGGAGAAATAGCGGACGCCGTTGATGCGTACGAAACCGTAGTAGTCACTGGTACTGAAGGCCTTGGCGGAAACGCCGAGGTCTTCGGCACTGCGGCCGATGCTGGCCTGAACCGGCGAATAGACGCAGAGGTGATCACGGCTGTTGTCAAACATGACGATGGCGCCGTTTTCCAGCATTTTCGTCGACAGAATGTAGTCAGCGGTGCTGGTCTCCATTAACATGCCGGCCAACTGACCGTCCAGTTCGATCTGCAGCAGCGAGCTGTGCTTGGTGATGCCACCAGCTGAGCGTACGCCGCTGATGTTTTCTCTCCCGCAGGCTTCCTCGAAGTCATAGCGGGAAACGTAGACGGTATTGCCGGAAGGATCCTTTTTCGTATAGTAGTTCATGGACACGCCGAAGTACTGGGTCTCTTCACCCAGATCGTTGACCATGGAAGTCTGAAGATAGTATTCCTGTAAGCCGTTGAGGACTTTACGGAAGGGATAGGACTGGTCTTCTTCATTCTGACTGAGAATGAAGAACCAGTTGTCCGTGCTGGTCGCGATCGTGCGGCCGTCCTCATCAAAGAGGTATATGGCGCTGATATTGTTTTCCCGGCACAGCCGTTTGAGAATGTCCGAAGAGGCTATCGACTTCAGCGGATTGCCCTCATCGTCAAGCACGAACTGACGGTTGCCCTCGCTGTCATAGACGGTGTGATAGTGGTCGGAAGGCTGGTTGAAGATCTCCGGGTCTTCCTCGATGATGAACGTCAGCATTCTTGCGGTGGAAAGGAAGCGGCTGTTGTAATAGTCGACGATGACCTTCCGGCTTTCCTCGCCTTCCTCATAGCGGGCCGTGACCTCCTGCAGAACAACATTGGACTTGTCAATGCCTTCGGAAACCTCCAGCAGGGTCTGCATGTAGAAAGTGATGCTGTAAACGGCCAGAATGCCGATCAGCATCAGCGGCAGCACCTTTTTGAAGATCGTACGGTCAAAGCTGATCGGATTACCGGAATTCTGCCTCAGGATGATGCGGTCGGTCTTGACGCCGTTGCGGAAGAAGTCATTCTTTACGATGATGCCGTAAACCAGACACAGGATCATCACCAGACTGAAACTCAGAATCGACCAGAACAGCACGTACTTGTCGTGCGACAGCACGGTCTTTGCCTTGGCGGCGGCGATGATGGCCGTATCACCGTTGAAGATCCGGGAAGAACAGTAATACTCTTCCCCCTGAATGCTCTGCAGGCCATTATAGCCGTCAGTAAAGATATCCTTGTTAAGTCCGCAGGACAAGGCGTTCTGTCCGCTGAGGATGTTTTCCCCATCGTTGTAATAAAGCATCAGATCGTCACGGCAGCTGACCGCAAACAGGAATCCCCGGTTGATGACGGCCATGCGGCTTAAGACCGCCGAGGTGTCAGTCAGGGAAGCGATGCTGACATCCAGCGGACTGGCATCGGCTCCCAGAACCAGAGCATACTGACGGTTGTTATAGGTGTAGGGCTTGGAATAGAAATAGAAAGTTCCGAACCGGTTAATCACCCGGACCGCAGTGGCCTTGCCGGTGTCATCCAGGCACCAGTTAAGCAGATGGTTGAGGTTTTCCTGCGTCAGATAACCTCTGACCGCCGGATTGAGGCCCTTCATGGAAGCATCCGGACTGATGACGACGATGCCGTCCATGTCCAGCAGGTAGAGATATGGCAGACCGGCCCGCTCAGCCAAGGTGGCGAACACTTCGCTGCGGACGGTATCATCATCGGTGGCAATTGACTCAAACATGCCCTTGGAAAGCAGCAAGTCGATCTCATCGAGGCTCTTCCAGTTGCCCTCATGGTAGATGTCGGTCAGCGCTTCAGCACTGTCGGTGTTCTTTTCCAGGATCGTGACGACCTCGGAAAGCGCCAGTTCATTGTTTTTCTGCTGCTTGTACAGCGAACTCTTAGTCTGAACGTTGCGCAAAAAAACCGTCAGCAGTACCGTGCCCAGAATGATCAAAGACAGGTTGATGATGCCCTTGGAAAGGACATAGGTATTAAGCCTGCTCTGTTTCTTTTCCGTATTTCCTTCCTTCTGAATATCCGTTTCCATAAGGTGTCCCTCCCGAATCTGAACGATTATGATGTCACGGCTCTGATGCCGTTTTTGTTTTCCTGTCTTAAATGAATTATCTCATATTTGCCTGCTTTAACAAGCAGAAACCTTCCTGTCAGCTCTGACAGGTCCCTCAGACCTCCTTCTTGGGAACCCTGACCTCCGAGGAGACGATGGCTTCATTGGGGCAGACCAGCACGCACAGATGACAGCCCACGCACTTCCGGGAATCAAGGACCGGCTTTCCCTCCTTGATGCTGATGGCCTGATGGCCGCCGTCCAGGCAGGACAGGTAGCAGCGCTGGCAGCCCACGCACCTTTCCCTCAGAAAGCGGGGATAGATGATGTAGGAACGGTCCAGCTGTTCGGTCGGCACGATGCCCTCGATGGCCGAGTTCTCGATGTCCCTTACCGACTGGAAACCGTGGTCTTCCAGATACAGAGCCAGTCCTTCCCGCAGATCGTCGATGATCCGGTAGCCGTACTGCATGATCGCCGTGGTCACCTGCACGCTGTCGGCGCCCAGGACGATGAATTCCAGGGCATCCTTCCAGCTTTCAATGCCGCCCATGGCGGTGATGTGCTGGCCGGCCAGTTTCTCATCCTGGGAAAGCTCAGCGGTAAAGCGCAGGGCGATCGGCTTGACCGCCTTGCCGGAATAGCCGCCGATGGAGGCGCGGTAGATGCCGTCGGTGGGATCGATGTCCACCTCGATCAGACTCTTGATGGTATTGATGGCCGCCAGACCGTCGCAGCCGCCCCGGACTGCCGCCTCAGCGCTCTCCCTGATGTCGGTGACATTGGGCGTCAGCTTGGCGATGATGGGCAGGCTGGTGTGTTCTCTGACAGTTCTGGTATATCTTTCTACCAGCTGGGGTATCTGACCGACATCGCTGCCGGTATTCTCTTCAGTCATGTTGGGACAGGAGAAGTTCATCTCCAGAGCGTCCGCTCCCGCTTCGCTGAGCTTTTCCGCCAGAAAGGCCCACTCTTCATCATCTCGGCCCATGAAGGAGACCAGTAACAGCCGGTCGGGGTAGTCCTTCTTCAGCCGCCGGAAGATCGCCAGATTTTCTTCCAGGGTGTGGTCGGAAAGTTGTTCAATGTTCTTGAAGCCGATGATCCGGCCATTGTCGCCCCGGATAGCGGAAAAGCGCGGCGAGGCTTCCTTAATGTCCATCAGACAGACCGTCTTGAATGCCGCTCCCGCCCAGCCGGCCTCAAAGGCCCGGGCGCACATTTCATAAGTGGAAGCCACCACCGACGAGGAAAGCAGAAACGGGTTGATCAGCGGAAAGCCGCAGAAATCAGTTCTCAGGCAATCGTAATCAGGTACCGGCTCGACCGACTTATCCTTAAGCGAGAGAATGATGTTTCTGACCGGCACTTCCACCGGGCAGCCGCTCTGGCAGCGTCCGTCGCATTCAGCGCAGGCCAGCGGCTCGTTAAGCTTTCTTAACGCTCCCGCTTCATTGTCAAAGTAAAGCGAGCGCAGAATGGCCGCCGGATCAAGTTTACCGCAGGCTCTGGTGCAGGCCGCCTGATGGCACAGTAAGCATTCCTCTGATTTCATGTTTCTCATTTCCTTTCCGGACTGTTATCTTCTTAATACATTATACTTTGCCGGCGCCCTGTTATGGTAGAATATAGATAAAGAAACGAGGAATAATAACATGAGCATTGGCGTATACTATCTGGAATCATCCAACGCCGCCGGCGTTACCATCAACAGCTACAACCGCGAAGTCGTCGAAAGGCTTTCCGCCCTCTCCGGTCAGCAACTGGTCTTCACCGATCCTGAGCATCTGAACGACCATGACCTGGTGATGGTCTTTGTCGGCGGAGGCGGCGTGGAAGGCATGTTCAAAGCCGTCGCTGACCGGCTGCCCGAACCGGTCTTCCTTCTGACTACCGGCTACAACAACTCTCTGGCCGCCAGCATGGAGATCCTTTCCTACCTGAAACAGAACGAAATCCCCGGCGAAATCATTCACGGCTCGGAAACCAAAATG
>JAFZBT010000198.1 GCA_017561615.1 Erysipelotrichaceae bacterium | reverse complement strand
GTATTGCTCATAAAGAGCCTTTATAATTCTACCATAAAAAAGACAGTAATCAAGGGAAATCTCCCGGAAAACTGTCTTATATTTTTTAAGTATTCAAAGGCTTTTTCAGTCTTCGATGCGGCCCAGCAGATTGCGCAGCTTGGCGCCCTTGGAAATGTTGCCTTCGACCTTCATCTGACCGTTGACGAACAGCTTGTCAGCGGAGACCGCACCGGTAGCCATGTTGAACAGGTTGTCCAGGCTGGTGGCGATCTTCACATCGGCATCATCATAGCTGTACGGCTGCATCTCCATGCCGTCCTTGTTGATCTTCAGATAGAAGGTCCCGGCGCCCGGGCCTTCAATGCGGACCTGAGCGATGACGCTGAAGTCATCCTTCTGCTTCTTGAGATATTCATTTCGAGTCGTTTCCAGATCCTCATAGACGACCTTCAGGGCATCGTAGGCATCCTTGAAGGTTACGTTGGGGTCATGCTGGCTGGAAGCGATGTCGGAATACATCTTGATGTAGGTCTGAGCTGACTTGTCCCAGGAGAAGTCCTTCTTCATGCAGCGCTCTCTGAGCTTCTTGAAGGTCTTGCGGTCGGCAAAGTAGAGCTTGATGGCCTCATCGATCGCCAGCATCAGCGCCTTGGCATTGTAGTCGCTGAAGGAGAAGCCGTCGCCGATGCCGTCAAAGTCGGAATACGGTCTTACGGTATCCTTCAGACCGCCGGTCTCATGAACGACCGGCACGGTGCCGTAGCGCATAGCCATCATCTGGGAAAGCCCGCAGGGTTCAAATTCGGAAGGCATCAGATACAGGTCGGCGCCGGCGAATACCTTGGCCGCCATCTCTTCCGAATAGTCATCGGAGAAGCCCAGCTGACCCTGATAGCGCTGCGTGCATTCGCGGAAGAAATCGGTATACCGTTTCTCTCCCTGACCGAAGATGATCAGCTGAATGCCCTTCTTCATCAGCTCCGGCAGCAGTTCCCTGATCAGATCGACGCCCTTCTGAGCTACCAGACGGGCGACCACCGCAAACAGCGGCCAGTGGTCTTCCTGGCGCAGACCGAACTGTTCCTGCAGATACTCCTTGCATTTTCTCTTGCCTTCCATGTCTTCCAGAGAAAAGTTGGCCGGCAGTCTCTTGTCCTTTGAGGGATCGTAGTGGTCGGGGTCAATGCCGTTGATGATGCCGTACATCTTGTCCTCGACCATGTCGGCGACACCCTGCAGTCCCTTTCCGAACTTCGGATTATGGAGTTCACGGGCATAGGTGGGGGAAACCGTGGAAACGGCATCGCTCATCAGCATGGCGCCCTTCATCAGGTTGACGTCGGATCTGCCCTCGTATTCATAGCCCAGTCCGCCGGCATACCAGCCCGGATCCAGGGCAAAGGTTGTGGTCAGCTGATCAGCGCCGTACTGGCCCTGATAGGCGATGTTATGAATGGTATAGACCGTTCTGACGTTGCGGTAATCGGTATAGACGGTCTGGTGATCGCGCAGATAGATGATCGCCAGGGCGCTCTCCCAGTCGTTGCAGTGCAGGATGTCGGGAATGAAATCCAGCAGACGCAGGACATCGATGACGGCCTTGGAGAACCAGGCGAAGCGGAACTTGTCATCGTCATAGCCGTACAGTTTGTCGCGGTTAAAGAGGTCTTCGTTGTCGATGAACCATACCGGAACACCGTTCAGCTCACCCTTGAGCAGGCCGCAGTACAGCGTGGCGCTGCCGAGGGTTACCGTCAGACTGGTAACCGGCTTGATCTGATCGGCGAAGCGGTCCTTCACGCACTTATAATAGGGAGTAATAATCTCAATTTCCTGGCCTTCCCTCTTCAGGGCCGGAGGCAGGGAAAAGGCCACATCGGCCAGGCCGCCGGACTTGGAAAAAGGCGCACATTCACTGGTGACAAACAAGATCTTCATATTTTTATCTCCTGTAGATTATCCATGTCTTCTTTATTTCAGTATAGCATACTGACAGCGCAATGAAAAACCGGCAGCTGGACGCTGCCGATCGGTGTGTTTCCCTGATGATGGATCAGAATGCCGGGCTTACTGACGGTTTTCAAATGCCTTGTCGTAGCTTTCCCGCAGATGCTCGGAAGTGATGTGCGTATAGATCTGGGTGGTGGAAAGATTGGCATGACCGAGCAGTTCCTGCACGATCCTGATGTCCGCTCCCTTGTCCAGCAGATGGGTCGCAAAGGAATGCCGCAGGGTATGGGGATGGACACGCATGGGCAGATTGTTGTCCAGCACCGTCTTCTCCAGCAGATACTGCACGCCCCGGGGGGTTATCTTCTTTCCGTTCCGGTTGATGAAGACGTAATCATGATCCTGCTTCATGTATTTCGGTCTGATCACGCTGATGTAGTTTTTCAGCAGCCGGCCGATCAGATCATAGAAGGGAACGATCCTCTGTTTGTTTCCCTTTCCGGTGATTCTCAGCATCCGGTTGGAAAAGTCGATGTCGCCGATCTTCAGATTGCAGGCTTCGGAAAGACGCAGACCGCAGCCGTACATGGTCTCAAAGATCGTCCGGTTGCGGTAACCCATGTCATCGTTCAGGTCAAAGCAGTCCAGCAGCGTGTCGACTTCATCTTCAAACAGATAATCCGGCAGCTTGTTCTTTTCCACCGGGATCTTTACGGCGGTAAAGGGATTGCCTGAGGCAATGTTCATCTCGTTGAGATAGCGGTAAAAGCTCCTTAAGGCGCTTAACGAGCGGGCCAGCGAACGGTTGGAGATCTCGGAAAACTGTTTGTCCGTCCGCAGGTAATTCAGATATCCCAGCACCACGGTCCTGTCGGCATCGCCATATGATGAAATGCCTTCCTGTCTGAGATAGGAAAGATAGCGCTGAAGATCGCGCCCGTAGGCATTGCGCGTCTGCTCAGAGCCGCTGTTGACGTTGACTATGTAGTCGAGAAAGTGCTGAAGGATCTCTTCCACGCTTACCACTCCTGACGGTATTTCTCAATGATCGGCAGGGCCTGGGCGCTGTAAGCCTCCTTGCGGTCCTGCTTGCGGACGAAGCCTTCCAGCGTAAAGATTCCGAAGTTGGCGTTCATCGGCTGGAAGTTCTCGCCGGCATGGGTTATGTAGTTGGCCATGGCTCCCATCATCGTGGTCGGCGGCAGCACCAGCGGCTGTCTGCCTTCCAGATACAGAGCCATGTTGTGGCCGGCCAGCAGACCGCTGGCGGCAGATTCGATATAGCCTTCCACCCCGGTCATCTGACCGGCGAAGAAGAGGTCATCTCTCTTTATCGTCTGATAGGTCGGCTTCAGAATCAGCGGCGACTTCAGATAGGTGTTGCGGTGCATGACCCCGTAGCGGACGATCTCGCAGTTCTCCAGACCGGGGATCAGGGAGAAGACGCGCTTCTGCTCGCCCCACTTGAGGTGAGTCTGGAAACCGACGATGTTGTAGAGGGTATCGACGGCGTTGTCCTGCCGCAGCTGGACGACGGCGTACGGCCTTTCCCCTTCTCTTCCTAAGCCGACCGGCTTCAGCGGTCCGAAGGTCAGGGTCTGGGGACCGCGCTTGGCCATGACCTCGATGGGCATGCAGCCCTCGAAGTAGATCTCCTTATCGACCCCATGGACTTCAGCGGTCTCGGCGTTTATCAGTTCATTGTAGAAGACGTCAAACTGTTCCCTGGTGAAGGGGCAGTTGATGTAGTCGGCATCGCCCTTGTCATAGCGGCTCTTGTAGTAGGCTACGTCCATGTTGATGCTTTCCTTGGTCACGATCGGGGCAGCCGCATCAAAGAAGTAGAGGCTGTCCAGCTGGAAGTAATCACCGATGGCTCTGGCCAGAGAATCCGAGGTTAGCGGTCCGGTGGCGATGATCGTCGGTCCTTCCGGAATCTGCTTTACCTCTTCATTGACGACTTCCACATTGGGATCGCTCTTCAGAAATTCGGTAACGTCACGGGCAAAGTTCTGCCGGTCAACCGCCAGCGCCGAACCGGCCGGCAGGGCATTGCGGTCAGCCATCTTCATGATCAGGGAATCCAGAAGCCGCATTTCCTGCTTCAGAAGCCCGACCGCGTTGGTAGTCGCGTTGGAACGCAGGGAATTAGAACAGACCAGTTCGGCGAACTGGTCAGTGTGATGCGCTCCGGTCGAAGAAACCGGGCGCTGTTCGTATAATCTTACTTTGAAACCCCGGCGGCTGAGCTGCCAGGCGGCTTCGCTGCCGGCCAGGCCGGCACCGATGACATTGACGGTCTTATTCATCCTTCTTCTTTACCACCTTTACGCGGGCGGATGACTTGATGTAGCGGCACTTGGGATAGTTGGAACAGCCGATGAAGTCCTTGCCGTAGCGGCTCTTGCGCTTGACCAGCGGCGATCCGCATTCCGGACAAAGTTCGCCGGTCTCTTCCGGCTTTTCCTTTTCCTTCTTCTGGATGTACTTGCAGGAGGGATAGTTGGAACAGGCGATGAACTTGCCGTACTTGCCCCGCTTTTCCACCAGCGGACTGCCGCACTGAGGACAGGTTCCGTAGTCCTTCTTCTCCTGAGGCTCATCATCGCTCTCCTTGTCCTCATGATATCTGCACTTGGGGTAATTGGAACAGGCGATGAAGACGCCGTATCTGCTCTTGCGCTCTACCAGTTCGCTGCCGCACTGAGGGCACAGTCTGCCCACCTTGACGGGGGCGATCTTTTCCATGTTCTCCCTGGCGTTGTCGACCAGCTGCATGAAGGGATCGTAGAACCGGTTGAGGGAGTCCAGCTTGGCCAGCTTGCCATCGGCAATGTCGTCGAGCTGCTTTTCCATGTCGGAAGTGTACTTGACATTGATGATCGAGCTGAAGTATTCGTCCAGCTTCTCGGTGGTCAATACACCCTGCTCAGTGGGCACGAAGACCCTGATCCGGGAACCTTCGTTGCTCTTGACGAGGGTGACGTATTCTCTCTTGATGATGGTATCGATGATGGAGGCGTAGGTGGAAGGACGGCCGATGCCGTTTTCCTCCATCGCCTTGATCAGCCGGGCTTCCGAATAGCGTAAGGGCGGTTCGGTAAAGTGCTGTTTGGCTTCGACCTTTTCTGCCGTCAGCTTTTCATCGACGACCAGCAGAGGCAGATCCTTGTCCTCAGAACTCTCATAGTCCTTGTAGACCTTCAGATAGCCGTCGAAGATCAGCGTTCTGCCGCTGGCGGTAAACTCATAGTTCAGGCAGTCCAGACGTACGGTCTTGGAGTTGAACAGCGCGTCAGCCATCATGCAGGCCAGCGTCCGGTAATAGATCATCTTATAGAGCTTCAGCTCATCGTTGGTCAGATGGGAAGCGATCTTTTCGGGGGTATTCTCGACATTGGTCGGACGGATGGCCTCGTGGGCGTCCTGAGCGTTCTTGTCGACTTTCTGATGGAAGTAACCGCAGTACTTCTCACCGTAATTATCCCTGATGAAATCACGTGCCTGCGCCATGAAAACCGGCGACAGACGGGCAGCGTCGGTACGCATGTAGGTGATCAGACCGGTGGTGGTGGAGCCGATGTTGACGCCTTCGTACAGTTTCTGAGCGATGCTCATGGTCTTCTTGGAAGTGAAGTTGAGCTTGTTGGCGGCGTCCTGCTGCAGGGTGGAGGTGATGTAGGGAAGCCTGGGCTTGCGGTGCTTGACTTCCTCAAGCACCTCGCCGACGGTAAATTCATTGCGGGAGCACTCGTCCCTGATCTTCAGGGCCTGGGTTTCATCAGCGATCTCCGCCTTCTGGCCGTCGATCCTGGTCAGCTGCGCTTCAAAGTCCTGCTTCTGTTTCCGGAAGTCGGCGGTGATGGTCCAGTATTCTTCCGGCACAAAAGCGGCGATCTCCTTTTCCCGGTCGACGATCAGCTTCAGAGCCACTGACTGCACGCGGCCGGCGGACTTGGACTTGATCTTGGAATTCAGCAGGGTGGAAAGCTTGAAGCCGATGATCCTGTCCAGCATCCTTCTGGTCTCCTGGGAGTCAACCAGGTCCATGTCGACCTGACGCGGTTCGCTGATGGCCTTCTG
>JAFZBT010000197.1 GCA_017561615.1 Erysipelotrichaceae bacterium | reverse complement strand
TTATGTTCTGAAGGTGTTCGTCGTAAGTCTTCGCAAAGATGCACTTGCCCGTTGAGACATCGGCAATGAAGAAATAGTATTCATTGCTGATCGGGTCAACGGCAGCCCTGATGGCCGTCTCGGTCGGATTGCATACCGGTCCGATCGGCAGTCCGTCGTACAGATAGGTGTTGTACTTGGAATCTACTACCAGGGAGTTCTTCTCGCAGTCCTGCCAGGTATCATACTGATACATGGCGTAGCAGACCGTCGAAGAACACTGCATCTTCATGCCCTTGGCAAAGCGGTTATAGAAGACGCCGGAGACATTGCGCATGTCCTCCTCGGTTTTGGCTTCAAAGAGAATGACGGAAGCCAGGGTGAACAGCTCATGGATGTTGAACGAGGAGTTCTTTATCTGGTCTTTGTACTTCTCATAGATCTTTTCCGTCTGGTCCAGGATCTTTTCCGTCACCTGTTCGACGGTGGTATTTTCATAGAACTTATAGGTTTCCGGGAAGATGTAGCCTTCCAGGTAGCAGTGCTCAGAGGCGAATATGCCGTCGGTGAGCACTTCGTATCTGGCGACAAGGGATTCAACATAGGCGTTGTCATTCCACTTGTCCAGGATCTCTTCAGCCGTCAGGTTGGTCTTTTCGGCGATCGCCGCCGCCGCGTGCTTGGCCCAGTAGCCCGGAGCGATGGTCACGCTGACCTGCTGACGGGAGGCCTTGGTCATATCAGAGATCGTGTCCATGATCTGAGCGAAGGACATGTTGCGGTTGAGGATGAAGTTGCCGGCATAGTAGCTGTTCCGGCGGTTGATCTTCACGAAGACCTTGGCCATGTCCTTGTCGCGGATCAGTCCCTCATCGTAGAGTTTGGCAATGATCGCATTCATCGAGGAATTCTCCTCAATGGTAAAGGCGACTTCCTCGCTGACTTCGCTCACCGGCTTAAGGGCATCCAGGTAATGGCGGTACAGGAAGGCAAAGCCGCCGGTGCCGGCCAATAGAAAGCACAGGATGACGATCAGGATGATCTTTCCCCTATACGGATTCTTCGCTTTCTTCATTCTCAAATACCTCGAATACCTCTTCGATCATTTCCCATTCATTCTCGTTTTCCACGGCTTCCAGGTTTCCCTCTTCATCATAGCTCATGGCATAGGCCTGAGCCTCCGGGTCCTGCTCGTCATAGAAGACGACATATGACTTGCCGAATTCGTCGGAATGAAAGGTGAAGTAGATCGTCATCTCCCTTTCCGTTCCGTCTTCGGTCGTTACCGTAATCTTATTCTCGTCCATATTTTCTAGCAGATGGAATCCAGATAGCCCTGCAGGATCACCACAGCTGCCATCGTGTCGACCATCTTTCTCCTCTTCTTTCTGTTCATGTTGCTGGCGATCATGCCCTTCTGAGCGGCAACCGTGGAAAGACGTTCATCCCAGAGGATGACGCTGACGTTTCTTTCCTCTTCGATCATCGCCTTGAAGTCATGGGAGACTTCGGCTCTGATGCCTTCCGCGCCGTTCATGTGCTTGGGCAGACCCAGCACTACCTTATCGGCATGATACTCGTCAATGTATCTGACCACCTGCTCAAGGGCGCTGGCGTAGTCGTCCTCCTCAAAGCGGATGGTGGTCACGCCGCTGGCGATCATGCCTAAAACATCACTCACAGCCACGCCGCAGGTACGGCTGCCGAGATCCAGTCCGATTATTCTATTCATCGCTGAGCAGATAACTCCTGACTATTTCCCTGAGAATGTCATCCCTTTCCACTGTCTGGATGAGCGTTCTGGCATTCTTGTAACTGGAAATGTATGCCGGATCATTGGTGATCAGATAGCCGACGATCTGCGTTACCGGATTATAGCCGCGCTCGCTCAGGGCGTCGGTGACCGTGCGCAGAATGTATCTGATGTTAGCCTGCTTGATCTGTTCCGATTCGAACAGGCGGGTCATCGTCTGATTATCCTTCATCATGATACCTCCTGATGTTATTCTACTCCATCGGGGCTTAATTTGAAAGACCAATATCAGAGGCCCAGGGACTCCTTAAGGACCCTGATGGCTTCCGCTATCTTGCCGGAATCCTTGCCGCCGCCGGTCGCCATGGTGGGACGGCCGCCGCCGTTGCCGCCGCAGACCGCGCAGACGGTTTTGATGATGTCGCCGGCCCTGTAGCCCTTCTCGACGGCCTTGTCGGAACAGCTGGACACAAACATCTGCTTATTGTCCCGGTCGTTATAGACCAGCACGACGCCTTCGTGGAGCTTGCTGATGAGCTGGTCAGCCAGCGGCTTGAGCTCGCTGTTGTCGTTGTCCACCTGGGCGATCAGGAATTTCAGTCCGTCCTTCTCGACGGCCTTGTTGAGCATCTCATCGCCTTCGGCAGCTGACAGCTTGCTCTTTAGCTCGCTGATGGTCTTATTGAGCAGGCTGTTGTCCTGGATCAGATTTCTGATCTTCTCATTGACCGCACCCAGGGAGGTGACCTTCAGATCAGCCGCCGCTTCTTCCAGCATCCGCTGCTGAGCCAGGGTCTCCCGGTAGGCGCCCAGGGAGGTCTTGGAGGTGATCCTTCTGATGCCGGAGCCGATGGATTCCTCCGATACGATCTTGAACAGACCGATCTCGCTGGTATTGGCAACGTGCGTGCCGCCGCAAAGTTCCTTGGAGAAATCGCCCATGGAAACGACGCGGACGACATCGTCGTACTTTTCATCAAACAGAGCCATGGCGCCGCTGTTCTTGGCCTTGTCCAGATCCATCAGATCGGTGACGACCTCTACGGCCTGGGCGATCTGCTGGTTTACCATTTCCTCGATCTGGGCAAGCTGGGAAGCGGTGACCTTCTCAAAGTGGGTGAAGTCAAAGCGGGCGTAGTCAGCGCAGACAAAGGAGCCGGCCTGGTGAACATGAGAACCCACGACCTTCTGCAGGGCAGCCTGCAGCAGGTGAACTGATGAGTGGTTGGCTCTGATCAGCTGTCTGGCATGACTGTCGATCTGCAGGGTAAAGCGGTCACCGGTACGGACCTCGCCCTTTTCGACCTTCACATGGTGCAGAAACTGCTTCAGCGGAGCCTTGTATACCTTCGTTACCGTTAATTCGGCATGGTCATTGAAGATCCGGCCGGTATCGTAGAGCTGGCCGCCGCTTTCAGCGTAGAAGCAGCTGGCGTCGAAGGCCACGTCGCCTTCGTCAGTGAGCACCTCGACCTTCCGGCCGTCTTTGAACAGACCGGTAACGACACCCTGGTTTTCCGTCTTCTCATAACCCACAAAGCGGAAGGGGGCGTCGAAGTTCATCAGGTCCTCCGCCTGGGAAGCCATCGACTGCTCGTCGCTTCTGGCATTGCGGGCTCTTTCCCTCTGAGCCTTCATCTGCTCATCGAAGCCCTTCTGATCGATCGCGAAGCCCTTTTCCTCGGCGATCTCCCGGGTGAGTTCCAGCGGGAAGCCGTAGGTATCATAAAGCTTGAAGACGACCTCACCGTCCAGCATTCTGTCTGATGAGGTTTCCAGAACGTTCTGGAGGATCTTCTCGCCTTCATTCAGCGTGGTTTCAAAGCGCTCTTCCTCAGCCTTGACCAGCTTCTGGATGTATTCGACCTTATCCTGCAGATAGGGATAGAAGTCCTTCATGTTGTCGGCAACTACCGGTACCAGCTTGTACATGTAGGCGCCCTTGATGTCCAGTTTCTTGCCGTAGCGGACTGCTCTTCTCAGCACTCTTCTCAGGATGTAGCCGCGGCCTTCATTGGAGAACAGCGCGCCGTCGGCCAGAGCGAAGGTGATGGTTCTGATATGGTCGGCGATGACCCGGTAGGCCATCTTGTTGTCGCCTTCGTATTTCCGCTCGGTCATCTTCTCGGTTGCCCTGATGATGGGTAAAAACAGGTCGGTATCGAAGTTGGTCTCGCCGCCCTGAACCAGGCAGACCAGTCTCTCCAGACCCATGCCGGTATCGATGTTCTTCTGCGGCAGTTCCTTGTAGTCCTTGCGGTCAACGCCTTCTTCGGAGTTGTACTGGGAGAAGACGACGTTCCAGACTTCAATGTAGCGGTCGTTTTCCATTTCCTCGAAGAACAGCCTTTCACCCAGATGCTGGGGATCGTATTCCTCGCCGCGGTCATAGAAGATCTCGGTATCCGGTCCGCACGGGCCGTTGCCGATCTCCCAGAAGTTGTCAGCCGTCTTCAGGATGTGGCTGGGATCGACGCCGCAGACCTTGGTCCAGATGTCAAAGGCTTCCTGGTCGTCAATGTAGACGGTGATGTAGAGTCTGTCCTTGTCAAAGCCCATCCACTTCTCGTCGGTCAGGAAATGCC
>JAFZBT010000196.1 GCA_017561615.1 Erysipelotrichaceae bacterium | reverse complement strand
CTTTCGCCGACCATGGTATCGTATTTCTCCGGGAAGTCGCTGATGTTGCCGTCGACATCGGCCATCCGGCAGGCTTCAACGATCTCTTCCATGGTGGCGTCCAGCTTCCCGAAGGAAACGTTCTGTCTGATGGTTTCCGAAAACAGGAAATTATCCTGCGGCACGTAGGCGATGTTTTCCCGCAGGACCGCTAGCGGGATCTTTCTGATGTCGTGTCCGTCAAAACTGATGGAGCCTTCCGTGACATCGAAAAGCCTGGTCATCAGGTTGACCATCGTGGTCTTGCCGGCGCCGGTGCGTCCCATGATCGCAAAGGTCTCGCCCTTGCCGATCTCGACGCTGATGTCGGTCAGAACTTCCGGCAGATCCTTGCCGTAGCGGAAATGGACATGATCAAAGCGGATCTCGCCCTCCAGCCTGCTGACATCGTCAGGATGCTCATCATCGGTGATCTCCGCCTGTTCGTTGAAGACCTTGTTGATCCTCTTCATGGCGGCTACGCCCTGAGTGAAATAGGTCAGGCAGTCGCCGAAGGCCAGCATCGGCCAGACCAGAGTACCCAGGTAACTGGCAAACATGATGAAACGGCCCAGGGTGATCCGGTTGGTTATGGTGTAATAGCCGCCCACCAGAACGGTGATCATGTAGGAAACGCCGATCAGGACCTCCATGATCGGCCAGGCCACGGCCCGTAACCTGGCGAGCTTCATGTTGACGTTGTAATTGCTGCGGTTGACGGTCTTGAAGAAATCCAGCTGTTTCTCTTCCTGCGTAAAGGCCTTGATGACTCTTTCGGCGGAAACACTTTCCTGCACGACGTCACTCAGCTTGGCGAAGGATTCCTGCTTGGCAGTGAAGTTGCGTTCAAAAGCCTGGATGATGAAATAGCCGAAGACGCCGATGCCGCTCATGGGAATCAGAACGTAAAGGGTCAGGGAAACCGAGACCTTGCTCATCATCCGGTACAGGGTCATGACGCTCAAGACAAAAGCGTCTACCGCGGAAATGATGGACCAGCCCAGAGCTTCGCGCAGGGCTTCCAGATCGTTGGTAAAGTAAGCCATCAGATCGCCGGTCTTGTTTTCGTTGAAGAAGCGCTGGGAGAGGGTCTCCAGCTTGCGGAAGATGTCGTTCTGCAGCGCCCGTTCGATCCGTCTGGCCGTACCGATGATGAAATAACGGAAGCCAAGACGTCCGGCGGAGATCAGCAGGGCACAGATCACCATCTTTATCAGAACCTGATTGACGGCGGTCTTGTCCATGGCGTGGGAAGCCAGACCGTCGGTGATCTCTCCGGTGTACTGGGGAATGTAAAGGTCCAGATAATCAATGGCCAGCAGGATCAAAATGCCTGCGACATACATCAGGCTGTATTTCTTCAGATACTTCATCAGCTGGTTGATCTTCTTTTCCTTCTTTTTCATACTCTTGCCGCCTTGGGCGGTCTGTTTATTATTCTATAGTATTAACCGGCTGTTTGCCACAGGTATGATTAATTCCAATGGAGTAAAAGGATTCTGCCGGGACAGCGTCAATAATCAGGTATGCTGGAAGTCAGAGACGTCAGAAAGAGCTTTGGAAACCGGGAGGTGCTGAAGGGCATCAGTTTTTCTCTTTACCCGGGAGAAATAACTTCGCTGATCGGTGGCAACGGCAGCGGCAAGACAACGACCTTCCGCCTTATTCTGGGCTATCTGGACCCTGATGACGGCAGAATCAGTCTTAACGGCCGGCCGGTAGACAGCCGGGATGTCTGTTATCTGGCTGAGCAGCGCAGCCTGTATCAGGACTGCCGCGTTCAGGAACAGCTGCGCTATACGGCCCGGCTTGCCGGCATCGCAGACAGCCGCCGGCGGATCGACGACTGGCTGGATGAGCTGAAGCTGATTCCGCTTAAGGACGAAAAGATCAGCCGGCTGTCCAAGGGAAACCAGCAGAAGGTGGCCCTGATAAACTGCCT
This sequence comes from Erysipelotrichaceae bacterium, assembly GCA_017561615.1. The sequence goes on along the minus strand of JAFZBT010000196.1, from coordinate 13,154 downwards.
GATCAAGGACACTCCGGTCGTCATCATGGACGAGCCCTTTACCGCTCTGGACCGTGACAACATTGATGTCTTCATGAAGATCATTTCCCGTCTTCCTCAGCAGGGGAAGACCGTCCTGATATCTTCGCACATCTATCAGCCGGTAAATACGGTCTGCAATCATTTCCTGATTCTGAAGGAAGGAAAGATAAAGGCTGACCTGACCAGAAACCAGCTTAAGGAAGATGACAGACGGATGGTCATAGTGCCGTCAGAATACGAAGCTCCGGAAGATGCCGGAGAGGACGGCCAGATCGAGGAAAACGAAACTACCCGCTATGTGTTTTCAGACAGTCGGAAGGCAAGCGGATTTGCTCTTCAGGCCATCAGTAATGACGAAGACGTCATCTACCGCCATCGCCGGATCGAGGACTGCCAATGAGAGCCGCTATACTGTTCAATCTGAAGAGAAGGTTCTTCAACCGCATGACTTTGCTCATCAACGCCGTTCTCTTTCTGCTGATCCTCTTTCTCTTTCACATCGATTATTTCCTGGGAAATCAAACTGATGAACGCCGCTTCTACATCGACGACTCCACCAGGCAGTTTCAGTCAGGTCTGCTGAGCCGGGAAAGAGATTACCGGATATACAACGGCGAGATCGGCGACCGGGACATCCTGATCCATTATGACGGACACTTCACCATCATTTCCAACAGCGCAGTCGATGATCAGCTGCTGGCCGGAATCAGGGAAGACATCCGGCAGGCAGTCAGAGAAACCTACGAAGACAAATACCCGGAGCTGATTCCGTTCATCAGCGACTACGCCGGAACAGAAGAAAGCATCAGCGAAAAGCCGGGGAAAAGAGACAGCGTCTGGCTGATCAGTACGCTGGCGTATTTTCTGCTTATGAATTACAGCGGAACCGTTGCCACGGAGGTAATATATGAGAAATCCGGCCATCTGCTGGAGAATCTTCTCAACCTGCTGACGCCCCGGCAGCATCTGCTTTCCAAGATAATACAGGGATATCTGACCGTACTGATCCAGTTTCTGCTGGCAGCCGTGTTTGCGGCAGCGGCTTTTGCGATCCGCTATTGGGAAGACGGCCTGGCCGGCCTGCGCGCGTTTCTTAACGAGGCGGAGATCTATAAGGAACTGCCGGTCACAGCTGACCTTCCCTGGCAGAAGATCCTGCTGATAGCAGCCATCATGATCAGCGGTCTGATGATCGTTCAGACGGTGATGCTGCTGATCTGCAGCGGCCTTTCCGGCAGCGAACAGGCAGCCGGCGTCCAGGGTCTGTTCTACGTTCTTCTGCTGATCGGCTATTATCTGATGCTGATGTATGGGGATCAGTGGATCGTATCCGGCAGACAGGCAGAGGCTATCGCCGGTCTGCCGGTGATATCGCTCCAGCTGATGAGCAGTCTGCTGATGCTGAACAGAGCGACGCTGCTGCAGGGACTGCTGGCGCTGGGCGTCAATGTCTCAACGCTGATTCTGATAATCGAACTGTTCAGCCGGAAATACCGGCAGAATCTGTTAAGCAGCTGACGGGCTGACGCAGACAGCGGACAGCCTTTTCTTTTCCGCGCAACAGGCTGATGGTTTTACAGTGTTTTTTTTGATAATATTAAAAGAGAGGCAGATATGAGAGTACTTATACAGCGAGTAAGAGAATCGTCAGTTACGGTTGAAGGCAAACTGGAAGGGCAGATAGGCTATGGTTATCTGCTTCTTACCGGCTTCAGCGATGCCGACGATGAAGAAACCGTAAAAGCGATGGGCGACAAGGTCGTAAACCTGCGCATTTGCGAAGACGAAAACCAGAAGATGAATCTCAGCCTTCTGGACATTCAGGGCGAGATCCTGTCGATCTCGCAGTTTACTCTCTACGCTGACGCCCGCAAGGGACGCAGACCCTCATTCACTCAGGCCGGCGACCCCGTAAGGTCCAAGCAGCTCTATGAGTTTTTCAACGACTGTCTGCGCCAGTATGGCGTTAAGGTAGAGACCGGGATCTTCGCGGCCGACATGAAGGTCGCTCTGATCAACGACGGTCCTGTCACCATCATGCTGGATAGTGATACAATATTGAAGAAGCAGTAAGAATGGAATACAAGTTAGACGATATCGTAGAAATGAAAAAAGAGCACCCGTGCCACAAGAGTAAGCAGTGGCGGATCATCAGAATGGGTGCCGACATAAGAATCAAATGCCTGGGATGCGGTTCAAGCGTGCTTTTTCCGCGCGCTGAATTCGAAAAGAAGGTAAAGAAGATCATCCCGGCTGAGGAAACCGAGGTAAAGTAGAATGTCATTAACGGCGGGAATCGTAGGGCTGCCCAACGTCGGCAAGTCAACACTGTTCAACGCGATCACCAGATCGCAGGTTGAAGCCGCAAACTACCCCTTTGCGACGATCAAGCCAAATGTCAAGACGGTCGAAGTGCCTGATGAAAGAGTAACCAGGCTCTCAGAGATGTTCAATCCCAAACGGACCATCAGGACGACATTTGAGTTTACCGACATTGCCGGTCTGGTCAAGGGCGCTTCCAAGGGCGAAGGACTGGGCAACCAGTTTCTGGGCAACATCAGAGCCTGTGACGCCATCGTTCACGTGGTAAGATGCTTCGATGACAGCAACATCGTACACGTGGAGAACAGCGTCGACCCGATCCGGGACATCGAGATCGTCAACGTCGAGCTGGCGCTGGCGGACCTGGAAACCGTCAGCAACCGGATCGCCAAGATCGAGAGAAAGGCGCTGACCAAGGAAAAAGATGCCGTCAGAGAATATGAACTGCTGAAGAAACTGAAAGGGGCTCTGGAAGCCGGGCAGGCAGCCCGTTCCCTGACCCTGGATGAGGAAGAAAGGGAACTCATGAGATCCTACCAGCTGCTGACGGACAAGCCGGTCATCTATGTGGCCAATGTCAGCGATACCGACATTACCGATCTGGCTAATTGCAGGTACTATCAGGACGTTAAGGCCTTCGGTGAAAAGGAAGGCTCGGAAACCGTTGCCATCACTGCCCAGATGGAAGAGGAGATAGCTCAGCTGGAGGACGAAGAAAGGCAGATGTTTCTGGCCGATCTGGGTCTGGAACACAGCGGACTGGACGAGATCATCATGAAGACCTACAGTCTGCTGGATCTGTGCACCTTCTTTACGGTCGGTGCAGACGAAGTAAGGGCCTGGACATTCACCCGCGGCATGAAGGCGCCGGACTGTGCCGGGGTCATTCACACTGACTTTAAAAAGGGATTCATCAGAGCGGAAGTATACAGCTATGACGACATCATGGAATACGGCACAGAAGCCGCCCTTAAGAATGCCGGCAAGCTGAGAGTAGAAGGAAAAGACTATACCGTCAGAGACGGAGACATCATGTTTATCAGATTTAACGTCTGAGGAAAGGAAAAGAAATGAAGTTAATTATTGCGATTGTTTCTAATGATGACAGCACAGCGGTAAACACCAACCTTACCGAGAAAGGCTTCATGGTTACCCGGCTGGCGACGACCGGCGGTTTTCTCAGAGCCGGAAACACGACTTTCCTGATCGGCACGGAAGACAAGAACGTTGAAAAAGTCATCGAGCTGATCAAGGAAGAAAGCAGCCGCCGTACGGAAGTAGTGCCGGCAACCGCGACCTTCAACATCAATCAGTACGCTGCCTATCCGGTGGAAGTCCAGGTAGGCGGAGCAACGATCTTCGTTCTGGATGTAGAACAGTTCATTAAGGCATAAAGATGATCGATTTCATTGACTATGACAACCCGGCTACGACGAGTATCTATGCCGACATGACCCTGAAAGGCCAGATCGACTGCTATGGCGACATGGAAGTCATCGGCTCTCTTTTGGGTGACGTCGACTGCGCCAGATACCTCAGGGTCAGCGGCTACGTGGAAGGCATGGTCAGCAGCCGAGACATGATGATCACCGAAGGCGGCAGCGTCAAGGGGAAACTCGACATCGGCTGTGAATGTGAGATCAGAGGAACGCTGGAAGGCGAAGTAAAGGCGGAAAACGTCGTAATAAGCGGAACGGTCAGAGGAACGGTCCGCGCCCGCAGCAACGTCCGGCTGATGGACGGCGGCAGGGTGATCGGAGACGTGACCTGCGGAAGCCTGAGCGCCGACAGAGGCGGCGTCATTGAGGGCAACCTGTTCTTCGACTACAGCTACATGAACAGCTAGCACAGACAAACAGGACAGGCTAAGGCCTGTCCTTTGCGATAACAGGAGGAAAGACAATGAAACAGGCAGTGGAAAGACTCATGGGAGGGCTGATCGTCAGCTGTCAGGCATATGACGACACCCCTTTCTACGGACCGCAGTACATGCAGAAGTTTGCCCAGTGCGCCCAGATGGGCGGTGCCAGAGGGTTAAGAGCCTGCTGGCCGCAGGACGTGGCCGCGGTAAGAGCAGTGACTGACCTTCCGATCATCGGAATCAACAAGGACATGCTGAACGACCAGGACCACGAAGCCTTTTTCAAGCGGCTGATAATCACCCCGACGCTTGAATCGGCGTCTGAAGTAATCGATGCCGGCGCTGACATCGTCGCCGTCGAAAGCGTGGAAACGGACTTCTGTTCCTACCAGCAGCTGACCGATCTGCTCGGCAGCATCCGGGACAAGTATCCGCACATAGCCATCATGGCCGACCTGATCACTCCGGAAACGGGAGTAAAGCTGGCCAGGGACGGACTGGTCGACATCCTGTCAACGACCCTTTCCGCCTTTGATCCCCGCAAGAAGGATCTCCGCGGGCCGGATTATGAGATGATCCGCTTTCTCAAGGAGAACACCGGTCTGCCGGTCAACGCCGAAGGGCATGTCTGGGAAGCACACGAATATGTCAGCTGCCTGGAAGCCGGAGCCGACATGGTCACCATCGGATCGGCCATTACCAGACCGCACCTGATAACCCGGCATTTCGTGGACGCCGGGGAAAAGTGGCTGAGCAACAGGACGGAATAAAGCCGCGCCATGAAAAAGCAGGCAGGAAATAATGAAGAAATTTTCATGTTCTGAAAAAAGTTTCTTGCCATGACAGTCAGGAAATGGTAGAGTAGAAATAACAGGAGAGAATCTGCATGAGAAAACAGCATTCAGTCATGATGATGATGGCCATGGACATGCGCATGCGCATGTCATTTATGCGTGACTGATATGTTCTCCTGCAGCTGAAAAGGACAGACAACCGGGAACATATCCCGGTTTTATTTTATCTTAAGGGGGAAACGGAAATGCTCAAGAGACTGACCAGAGCCAATTATCACGACAGGCGAATGTGCCTGCCGGAACAGAAGGACCTGAATTAAACGATCAATACTTTACGAAATATAAGAAAAGAGGAAAAAGACATGAAAAAGACATTAACAGTTATCATCACGACATTACTGGTACTGCTGACCCTGGCCGGCTGCGGCAAGAACAGCAAGCAGATCACCATTGCCATTCCCAACGACACGACCAACGAAGCCAGAGCGCTGCTGCTTCTGGAAGCCCAGGGATTCATCGAGGTAAATGATGCCGCCGGCATTCAGGCGACCATTGCCGACATTACTTCCAACCCCTACAACATCAAGTTCAATGAAGTTGAGGCCGCACAGATCCCCAACATCCTCAAGGACGTTGACTATGCCGTCATCAACACCAACTACGCCATTGCGGCGGGCCTTAATCCTGCCAAGGACGCGCTGGCTCAGGAAGGCGCCGGCTCAGCCTACGCCAACATCCTGGCCGTCAAGGAAGGCCGCGAGAACGACCCGCTGATCCTCGCCCTGGTTGCCGCTCTGGAGAGCAGACAGGTTGCCGAGTTCATCACCAAGACCTATGAGAATTCCGTAGTCTCTACCGTTGAACATCCGACGGACGGCTACAATGCCGCCATCGACTATGCCGCTCTGGCCGGTGAAAGAATACTGGTCGCCGCTTCTCCGACTCCGCACGCCGAAATTCTGGCTGTAGTCAAGGACATCCTGGCTGCCAAGGGCATCACCCTGCTGATTCAGGAATACACCGATTACGTCATTCCCAACAACGTCGTTGAGGACGGAACCGTTGATGCCAACTATTTCCAGCATGTTCCCTATCTGGATGACTTCAACAAGGAAAACGGCACGCACATCGTTTCCGTGGCCGCCATCCACGTCGAGCCGCTGGGCGTTTACGGAGGCAGGCAGAGCAGCCTGGATGCCATCAAGGGCAAATAAAGCATGATCAGACTGGTAGGTTTATCAAAGACCTTTGTCAGTTCACAGGGAAACGTCGAAGCGCTCCGCAACATCAACATCAACATTGAGGACGGAGACATCTTCGGCATCATCGGCATGTCCGGCGCCGGCAAGAGCACGCTGGTGCGCTGCATCAACATGCTGGAAAGGCCGACGGAAGGGACGGTGTTCATCGATGACACCGACCTGTCGCTGCTGAACAAAAGGGAACTGCGCAAGGTCAGAAGCCGGATCGCCATGGTCTTTCAGGGCTTCAATCTGCTGATGCAGAAAACGGCGCTGCAGAACGTCTGCTTTCCGCTGGAGATCGCCGGCGTAAAGACCAGAAAGGCACAGGAAAAGGCGGCGGAACTGCTGAAGCTGGTTGGCCTGCAGGATAAGGCTGATGCCTATCCGGCCCAGCTTTCCGGCGGTCAGCAGCAGCGCGTGGCCATTGCCCGCGCCCTGGCAACCGATCCGAAGGTGCTGCTGTGCGACGAGCCGACCAGCGCCCTGGACCCCAATACGACCAACTCAATTCTGGAACTGATCAGGGACATCAACGAAAAGCTGCACATCACCGTCATCGTCATCACCCATCAGATGAGCGTCGTGGAGAGCATCTGCAATAACGTCGCCATTCTGGACAACGGCGAAGTCGTGGAGCAGGGAGCGGTGGGCGAAGTCTTCGCTCAGCCCCGGACCCGGGCGGCCCGCGCTCTGGTCTATCCGGAGAGCAGCCAGGAAAGCGCCATCTCCGTGGACGGACAGAAGCTGATAAGGGTTGTCTTCAACGGCGGCGAAGCTACCAGCGAACCGCTGATCGCGACCATGGCGTCCCGCCACGGCATTCTGGCTAACATTGCCTATGCCTCGACCCGGACGATCAACGGCCGGGTGTACGGATCCATGCTGCTGGGGATTGAGGAAAGCCAGTTTGAAAAAGCCCGGACTTTCCTGACGGAAAGCGCCGGGATCACGGTTCAGGAGGTGGAGAACAATGGCTGATTTCAGTGAATTAAGCGAAGCCTGGGAAATCGTGCGCACGCAGTTTCCGCTGGCTGTCTGGGAGACAGTCTATGTTACCTTCCTGGCGACCCTGTTTGCGGTCATCATCGGATTGCCGCTGGGCGTACTGCTGGTGACCGGCGATAAGGACGGCATCAGACCGCTGCCCGGCTGGCTGATGAAGATTCTCAACGTAATCATCAACCTGCTGAGATCGGTTCCCTTCCTGATCGTCATCATCGTCGTCTTCCCGCTGACCCGCCTGATCATGGGCACGGCAGTCGGCACGGCCGCTTCCATCGTCCCGCTGACGGTAGCGTCCTTCCCGTTCATCGCCCGCCTGGTGGAAAGCAGCTTAAGGGAAGTAGATCCCAATGTCATCGAGATGGCGCAGAGCGCCGGAGCGGACAGCTGGCAGATCGTTACCAGGGTGCTGATTCCCGAAAGCGTCCCCTCGCTGGTCGCCAACATCACCATTGCGCTGACGACCATCCTGGGCTATACCGCCACTTCCGGCGCCATCGGCGGCGGCGGACTGGGAAAGATCGCGATCACCTACGGCTATTACCGCTACAAGTACCTGATCATGATCTTTGCGGTCATCCTGCTGATCATGCTGGTCCAGATCATTCAGACGACCGGAACCAGGCTGGCAGCCGCTCTGGATCACCGGCTGAGAAAGTAAAGAAAAAGCCCCAAATATAATTGGGGCTTTCGTTTTCTATTTGCCGCAGTTCAGCAGCCTGAGGGCTTCCTTGAGGCATTCGTCAACGGCCTGGTATTCCTTTTCCCTGAGCTGGGGAAGGATCCGGTTGATCTCAGCGCTCTTATATCCCAGAGACTTCAGGCCTTCAACGGCATCCTGAACGTAAGCGGCTGAGGCTTCGCTGGTACTGATGGCCTGCTCGAGAGTGACCGGCTGGTCGTCCTTCTGATAAGGCGTTATGGCCTTGAAGGAGTAATTGCTGGAAACATTGATCCGATTGACGAAGCGGTTGATGAATTCGTAGGGGTTGTCGATCTTCTGCAGGTCAGTGACCTCGAAGATGTCGCGGGTGAACTTGACTGACAGCAGGTAACTGTCGACGGGATCGCCGTCCTTGTTGCGCTTCTGCGTTCTGGCGGACATGACGATGGTGCGGATGGCCGGGGAGAGGTTGAAGATCTCCGCTGCCAGATAGATCGGCAGAGTCTCCACGATCCGGGCATATTCCTGACGCAGAGTCGTGACCGTTTTCTTCTTGGTCATGACTTCGCTGGAAAGCGAAAGCGAGGGATAGCTGGCGTCAAGATCTTCGATCTCAGGAAGGTCGAGGTCAGCGTACATGACCTCACCGTCAAGTTCATAGTTCATTGAAGCTTCATAGGGAAGCTGCAGGGAAGCCAGGAAACCTTCGATCATGGTGTCCAGGGTCTGCGGATCGCCTTCAATGGATTTTTCCAGCATGTCGTGCATGCCGGGATCGGCAACGTCCAGCAGATGAGCGTCGAACTGCTCTCTGGTTGCGACGTTGGAAGAGTATCTGTGAAGATTCAGGGCAATGTCCTGAGACTTCTGATAGTTTTCCACGGTAGCCCGGTTTTCAGCGATCTGGCTGCTGGTCAGCTTCGGATTGAGAGACTTGAGATAGCTGCTGCCGACCAGTTTCTGACGGTAGGACAGGCCGGTCTTGGGAATGGAGGCGGTACCGTAGACGCCGCTTTTGCCCAAGGTAAAGGACAGAGGGCTCTTGCCGACGGTGACGGAAACGCCGTGGGAAGAAACGTTAAGGCGCAGGCCTTTCATCAGCTTTATGGTCTTGCGAAATCTTAAACCCATGAAATCACCTCGTTTACAGATTGTGGTAGACAAACAGCATGCGGTTCTTGCCGTTGATGTCCTTCAGGACCTCATACTTATCATCGGGGAAATATTCCTTGCACAGCGCCAGCAGCGCGTGCTTTTCATCATAGCCGATCTCGAAGGCCATGAAACTGTGTTCCTTGATGACCTTGAGGGTATCGGAGAAGATGCGGCGGTAGAAGTACAGGCCGTCCTCGCCGCCGAAGAGGGCAACGTGCGGTTCATAGTCGACGACGCTTTCCTGCATCGGCTGACTGGCCGGAATGTAGGGAGGATTGCTGACGAGGATGTCCAGCCGGATTCCCCGATCAATTAACGGCTGCAGCATGTCTCCCTGCAGAAGCTGCATCTCACAGCCGTTCAGCCGGCAGTTTTCCTCAGCCAGATCGAGCGCTGCCTGGGAAATGTCGGTGGCGTACATGTTGAAGCGGCTTTCCTCCTTCTTCAGGGCGATCGCGATGGCGCCGGAACCGGTGCCGACATCAGCGATGTCAATGCTTTCCCGATCAGAGAAGAAGAAATCGCTGTCGGCCAGTACATTAGCCACCAGCTCTTCGGTTTCATAGCGGGGAATCAGGCAGTTTTCGTTTACCTTGATCTGGTAGCCGTAAAAGCGCTGGAAGCCCAGGATGTACTGCAGCGGTTCGTTTTTCAGAAGCCGTTCAATGCCGTCATTAAAGGCGGCCAGAGAATCTTCATCGATTTCCTCGTCGTATTTAAGGTAAAGTTCGGTGTTGGAAAGACCGCACTGCTCCAGTAAAAGGATCTGGGCGGTTTCCCCGGACAGTTCCTTTTCCTCGATGCGCTCAATGGCGGTTTTCAGTACCTGTCGATAGGAGCTCATTACATGCTTTCCCCGGCAATTCTGGCCTTCTGGTCAGCTTCCAGAAGCGCGTTTATGATGTCATCCAGCTTGCCTTCCATGACGCGGTCCAGCTGCTGAACGGTAAAGTTGATGCGGTGGTCGGTTACCCGGTTCTGCGGGTAATTGTAGGTTCTGATCTTTTCGCTGCGGTCGCCGGTGCCGATCTTGCTGCGGCGCACTTCGCCCTTTTCCGCTTCTTCCTTGCGCTTGTATTCGTCAAAGACCCGGGCGGTAATGATCTTGAGGGCCTGTTCGCGGTTCTGGATCTGGCTGCGGCCGTCCTGGCAGTTAACGGTAATGCCGGTAGGAATGTGGGTGATGCGGACAGCCGAGTCGGTCTTGTTGATGTGCTGACCGCCGGCTCCGGAAGCGCGGTGAGTCTCAAAGATGAGGTCTTCCTCGTTGATCTGGTAATCGACGTTGTCGACTTCCGGCAGGACCAGAACGGTAGCGGTTGAGGTGTGGATGCGGCCGGCTGATTCGGTCTTCGGGACTCTCTGAACCCGGTGAGCGCCGGATTCAAACTTCATTTCCCGGTAGACTTCCTTGCCCTTGATGATGAAGGAGATGTTGGAAAAGCCGCCGGCTTCGCATTCTTCGGCGTAGTAGGTCTCGATCTTCCAGCCCTTGGATTCGGCATAGCGGACATACATGCGGTAAAGGTCACCGGCAAAGATATTGCCTTCGTCGCCGCCGGCAGCGCCGCGGATCTCGAAGATGGCGTTGCACTCGTCGTTGGGATCCTTTTCGATCAGCAGTACTTCCAGACGGTCCAGCAGTTCCTGCTCTCTGGGCTGCAGTTCAGCAAGCTCCATTTCCGCCATTTCATGCAGTTCATGATCCTTCAGCAGTTCCCTGGCATCTTCGATCTGCTGCATGACGTCCAGCAGCTGCCGGTAGGCTTCCACAGGGGCCTGCAGGGAGGACTGCTCCTTGCTTAATCGGGCATATTCCCGGGCGTCGGCAAAGGAAGGCGTGTTGATCAGCGTATCATTGATCTCGTCATACCTTTCGGCCATGTTCTTAAGTCTGGCTAACATCTTGTCCATAACATCCACCTCACCATAAAATTATACATTACGATTCCCAATATGCAAAAACAAAAAAGGGCAGGAATGGATCCTGTCCTTTGAGAGTGTCGGAGGGATGCTCAGGAAAGGTGTTCTTCGTCTTCCCCGCCGTTTTTTCTTCTTCTGATGACTGGCTTCTTCAGGAAGTGGAACTTTCTGTTCAGCCAGCTGACCACAAAGATGACGCCGATGAGCAGCAGGACGTACCAGAAACTGTTGATCACGAAGAACAGGGCTTCTTCCAGGAAATACATGAATCCGGTGAAGGAATCGACGACCGTATTCTTCAGTCTGGTGAAGAAAGTGTCTTCCGTCTCCGTGAACTTGCTGACTTCCGTGATGTCAAAGGTCACGGTGCTGTAAGCGGTAAGCAGGTCATAGTTCTTCATGGTGATCTCCTTGGCCGCGATCTCACTGTCGATCTCCGTAAGGCGCTGTTCGATCATGATCAGTTCTTCAATGTTCTTGGCCTGCTTGTAGAATTCCATCACTCTTTCTCTCTGGGTCTTCAGAGATTCCAGACGGGCAGCCAGGTCATAGTAGGCAGTGGTGATGTCGTCGGCAGACGTATTTACGGAAATGATATTGCCGTATTCTTCGGTGGCAGCCATGAATTCCTCATATCTGTCGGCCGGAACGCGGACGACAATGTGAGCGGAACGGCTGTGATAGTAGGAATAATCGTTAGCGTAGACCTTGGAACTCTGAACGTAGCCGCCGACTTTGGCGATGGCGGCGTTGATCTGTTCAACGGTCTTGTTCAGATCGCTGCTTTCCATTTCCAGTCCGGCCTTGACGATGATCTTGCTGGGCAGGGATTCCGTTCCCGTTGCGGTAACGTCCGGAGCTTGAGTATCAGCTGAACTGCCGGGCTTGAAGCCGGTTCCGGAATCGTTCACGATGTCGCTGTTATAGGCGTAGCCGTCTTCATATAAGCCGGTTGTCTTACGGTCTTCTGCCATCTTGCCGCCAGCGCAGCCGCACAGCAGCAGGACCATGATTATTACGATAATTTTCCTGATGTTTTTCATTGTTCTGTACCTCTTCTACTCTAATAACGAGCAAGGAGACCAAAGTGTCCGAAAAAAGGCAGATTTTTCAAACGGCAGGCAAGCCTATATAATAGAGACATGAAATACTGGTTCATTCCGGCAGCTGCGGCCCTGCTTGGCTTTCTCTTCTACAGCAATCATCACCTGACGGTGAGCCGTTTCATTCTGCCGTGCAGCGAAGACATCCGAATCGTTCAGCTCTCTGACCTGCACTGGGGGCTCTTCGGGAAGGATAACTGCCGCCTGGTGGAAAAGATCAGGGAGCAGAAGCCCGATCTGATCTGCATCACTGGGGACCTTCTGGACAAGAGACTGCCAAACCAGAAGAGAACGCTCAGCCTGCTCAGACAGCTGACGGCGCTCTGTCCCTGTTATTATGTCCGCGGGAATCATGAAGTATATCTGGGAGACCGGGATTACCTGGAAAAGGTCAGGCAGACGGGAACGGTCTATCTGGAAAACGAAGCTGTCCGCTTCCGGGGAATTACCCTGATCGGTCTGGACGACGCTTCGGTCTGCGGCAGCCGCCGGTTCGAGGCGCAGAAAGCCTTCATCGACGATCAGCTTGACCGGCTGGCGCCGAAAAAAGAGGACTACATCGTGCTGCTTTCCCATCAGCCCCAGCACATCGATTCCTACAGCCGGTATGACATTGAACTGGTCCTGTGCGGACATGTTCACGGCGGTCAGTTCCGGCTGCCCTTCATCGGCGGGCTGTACGGACCTCAGCAGGGTGTTTTTCCCCGCTACAGTGCCGGCATGCACGAGATGAACGGCACGGCGATGATCCTTTCCCGGGGACTGGGGAATTCGCTGTTTCCGTTTAGACTGAACAACTACCCGGAAATCGTGGTAGTCGACCTAAAGAAAGAAAAAGAGGCGTGAGCCAACGTCATTAAGTTAACAAAATGACAGAACAGAGAGTCAAGCAGAAAACTTGGCCCTCTTTTTTTTCTCTGGAAGAAAAAAAGAAAATGTATAAAAAGGGTTGACAAAAATCAAAAAATCGCGCGCTCCGTTTCACTCCGCGCTTCCTTTAGGAAGTGAAGGAGGTCATTCAAAAATGAATGTAATATTTACAGTTTACCTTTATACTCAGATAGT
>JAFZBT010000020.1 GCA_017561615.1 Erysipelotrichaceae bacterium | reverse complement strand
GCATTGAGGTTCATGCCGTAACGCTCGGCAACCTCTCGGGAAGAAAGCCAGTCAATGATTGCGTCAATGTCGGGGAGATTAGCAAAAATGGCATCAACGTGTTGTTTGCTGTAATAGTAAGATATCCTAATCAATTATTTCTCCGACTAGAAAAAAAGAAGAAGCATTTGATTCCCTAATACTTGGGCTCTCAATATTTCTTCTTCTTTTTCTATAATATCGGTTCTTTTAGTCTTCTGAATTCTCTTTCATCTGGCTGATCGCTGAGTAGGATGATTGTCTTTCCAGTTCGTTTCCGTACTTGGCAACCCCGGAAAGCATGAACATCAGGGCCGCATTGGCCAAGAAGACCAGGTTGACGGTGGCGCCGGAGCCGGCTGTAGCTGCCGGATGAATGTCCAACTTCTGGAAGGCCATCGCCGCGAAGACGGTTCCGCCGACGCTTACCAGACCGGAAAGCAGTTCCATGATGCCGGCCGCCTTAAGAGCTGATGCCGACTCCTCTGAGAAGGGTCTGCCTTTTGCGCATTCCTTCAGGGCCTTGGAAGCCTTCAGGGTGGAGATCATGGCCAGTAACAGCGCCAGGGCGGCGATGGCCATGATGATGACAAAGGGCATTCTGAAGCGTTCAATGACTGCCGGAGTGACTTCAATTCCCTCAACGATGAAGGGTTCCAGCGTTCCGGCAGGCAGCTGAGTCAAATCGCCTACCACCAGCAGGGTGACCGCCAGACCGGCGGTTACGATCAGGCCGATCAGTTCGGCGACAAATTTCAGAATCATAAGTATGCGTAAGAATACCGCATTGATTTTCATTGTGTAGATCCTCCTGTTTTTCTCTATTATATCCCACAGCTGACTACTCAGCCGTTTTATTTTTCCATGATCCGCTGATAGGTTTCTTCCCTGCGGTCGCGGAACAGCCCCCAGCTCAGCCGGTTGGCCGCGATCTGATCCAGATCAAACGGATAGATCAGGATCTCTTCCTCATTGCGGCTGCCATCGGCCACGATCTCTCCGGTTTCATCAGTGATGAAGGAAGAACCGTAGAACAGCAGGGAAGACTGCTGACCGCCGTTTTCCCGGCAGGGTGTGACTTCTTCCAGACCGATGCGGTTGGCGGCGATGACCGGAACCAGATTGGCAGCGGCATGTCCCTGCATGACTCTTCTCCAGTGGCCCATCGAATCAACGCTCAGGATCGGTTCCGAACCGATGGCGGTGGGGAAGAAGATCAGCTCGGCACCGTCCAGCGCCAGGCAGCGGGCGGTCTCCGGGAACCACTGGTCCCAGCAGATGCCGGCCCCGATCTTTCCATAGGCGGTGTCAAACACTTTGAAGCCGCTGTTGCCGGGAGTAAAGTAGAACTTCTCCTGATAGTAGTGGTCATCGGGGATGTGGGTCTTGCGGTAGACCCCCAATAAGCTGCCGTCGGCATCGATGAAGGCCAGGGAGTTGTACAGGATGTTGCCGTCTCTTTCATAAAAGCTCACCGGCAGCACCACGTGCAGTTCTTCGGCCAGCCTTCTGGCCATCAGGACCGCCGGGTGTTCATCAACGCTCATGGCATAGCTGTAGTATTCGTATCTTCTTTCCTGGCAGAAGTAATGGCGGTCAAACAGCTCTGGGAGCAGAATGACATTGGCGCCCTTTCCGGCTGCCTGACGGATCAGTTCTTCCGCATGAAGCAGGTTATCCTTCTGTTCTTGGGCGCATTGCATCTGAATGGCCGCAACACGGACGATTCTCATAGGTTATCTCCTTAAGGCAGTACAGGGCACCGTCAGGTGCCCTGTCATCTGTTGCCTGTCTGTTATTCGGCGAACATTACCTGATTCCACAGCTCGGCGAGCTTGGTCTTCAGGGTAAGGTCATCATGATACTCTTCATCCAGCTCGTAGCCGATTCTCGGAGTATAGGCGTTAATGCCGTAGAACTCGCCGCCCTCGGCGGTCAGTTCATCGATGACGCTCTGCACGTCGGAAGTGTAGCCGACCCAGATGGAATTGGCCTTGGCGACTTCCGGCTCCAGGCAGAAGTTGATCCACTTGTGAGCCAGGTCAACGTTCTGGCAGTTCTTGGTGATGCACATGGCATCGGACCAGATGTTGGTTCCCTGCTTGGGCTCATAATAGCCCATGTCTTCGTTCTCGCTCATGATGTAGGCAGCGGCGCCGCTGTAGGCAACGGCCAGAGCCTTCAGACCGTCGATCATGTTGTCGTTGACTTCGTCGGTAACGTAGGACGGATTCATGGTCTTCTTCTGGTTCAGCAGCCACTGATAGGCAGCCTGGATCTCTTCATCGCTGGTGGTGTTGACGGAATAGCCCAGAGCCTTGAGGGCGGGCAGGAAGTTGTCTCTGTCAGCGTTGTACATGTAGATCTCGCCGGCATACTTGGGGTTGACCAGGATGTTCCAGCCCTGCTCTTCCAGTTCCTCGAGAGTTACCTTGGTGGTATCGTAGACGATGCCGATGGAACCCTGGAAATAAGGAACGGAATATTCATGCTTGGGGTCATAGTCCGGGGACTTCAGACCGTCAGCCAGATTGCCGATGTTGGTGATCTGGCTGAGATCAAGTTTCTGGATCATGCCTTCCTTGATCAGACGTTCGACCATGTAGTCGGACGGAACGATGATGTCGTACTTGTCGCCGCCGACGATGGCGGTGTACATTTCTTCGTTGGAGTCGAAGGTCTTGTAGTAGACCTTGCAGTTGTATCTCTTCTCAAACAGGGAGATGTTCTCTTCGTCAATGTATTCGCCCCAGTTGAACACATACAGTTCCTGCTTGGGCTCATTGTCCTTGCCGCAGCCGGTCAGGCCGCAAACCAGCAGGACAGCCAGTAAAGCAACTAAAATCTTTCTCATTTTGAATTCCCTCTCTTCCTTCTTTCCCTGATCATCGGAACAACGTTGACAATGATCAGCACGGTCGTCACGATGACGACGATGATCGTCGATAAGGCGTTGATCGTCGGGTTGATGCGCTTTATCGAAGAATATACGTAGATTGCGATGTTGCTGATCTTCGGACCGGAGGTAAAGAAACTGATTACGAAGTCGTCGAAGCTCATCGTGAAGGCAATCAGTGCACCCGATATGATGTTGCCCTTCAGCTGCGGGATGATTACCTTGGTCAGCGCCTGCACAGGGGTGGCGCCCAGGTCAAGAGCCGCTTCAGCCAGGTTGTCGTCAAGCTGACGGAGCCTGGGCATGATGGACAGGATGACATACGGGATACAGAACGAAATGTGGGCCAGCAGGATCGTGCCGAAGCCCTTCTCCACGTTGAGAGAAGTGAACAGCAGCATGAATCCGATGGCGGTGACAATGTCCGGATTCATCATCGGGATGTCGTTGATCTGCAGCACGATGGTCCTGAGCACCTTGCCGCTCTTGGACAGGCCGATGGCGGTGAGGGTGCCGATGATGGTGGAGACCACGGTGGCGATGACGGCGATGATGACCGTGTAGTAGATGGCTTCCCGGATGGAGCGGGACTCAAACATCTTCTGATACCACTGCAGGGAGAAGCCGGTAAACTTGGTCAGGCTCTTGGACTTGTTGAAGCTGAAGAGCATGACGTAGAAGATCGGCAGATAGAAGAACAGCATTACCAGCCAGACGTAGCTGCCGGACAGCAGTTTTCTGAGCTTTTTCATTACTCTTCACCTCCCGTCTTCTTGTCAAGCTTCTTGGTGACGTACAT
>JAFZBT010000195.1 GCA_017561615.1 Erysipelotrichaceae bacterium | reverse complement strand
CGGATGTCTTCCAGCAGCCGGAAGAGGAATTGGTTGCTCCGGTGGAAAAGATCATCGATGAAGCAGCTGATGAAATCGCTGTGGAACCTGTCGAAGCCGTTGAGGAAGCCGCTGAAGAAGCGGCGCCGGTCATTGATGCCCTGCAGGAAGCTGTTGAGCAGGCCGGTAAGGATCTTGATCAGCTGGGAGAAGACCTGATCAATGCGGTTGATGCGGAAATCCCGGCCAAAGAACCTGCCCCTGAGATAATTGAAGAAGTCGCAGCAGCGCCGGTTGAGGAAGTCCCGGAAGAAATTGCTGAAGCAGCGGCTGAAGAACCCGCTGAAGTAACAGAGCCCGAAGCTGAACCGGTAATTGAGGAACCTGCCGCTCCGGTTGAAGAACCTGTTGAGGGACCCGTGGCTGAACCTGCGGAAGAACCGGTAAGCGAACCGGTGGAAGAAACCAGAGAAGAGCCGGCTGCGGAAGCTGAACCGGTTGCTGAGCCGGTGCCGGAAAAGGTTGTCCTCTCTCCGGAAGAAATGCTGGCTTCCCTGTCTCAGCAGTATCCTGACATCTCCGTAAACAAGATCGCCACCATCATCAAGACGATCAACAGAATGAGGGAAACCATTACCGCTGAGAAGGTCGACATCGAACATTTCGTTGCCTTCGGCAGCGAAGAAGACCGCGACACGCTGGCTAACGTGTTTGCCGCTGAAGGTCTGAATGTCAGAAAGAACGCTGACGATCTGACCCTGTCCATCTTCAATACCATGGACAATAACGAAGCAGACCTGCTCAAGACCATCCTTACCCTGGCCAACGATGCCGTCAGGTATCACGGCACCTACAAGGGATGGGCAATCAAGTAGACTGCTCTGAACACAACGATCAAGGCTCCGGCACTGCCGGAGCTTTTTCGTGAATTACCGGAAGTATGGTATAATTAATAATTGAGGTTGATGATATGAGTGTTATTCACGTTAAGGATTTGAACTACAGTTACGAAAAGGGAAAACCGGTCATCAGAAATGTCAGTTTTGACATTGAAGAGGGCTCATATACAACAGTGATCGGCCACAATGGCTCCGGCAAGAGTACCATCGCCAAGCTGCTGCTGGGACTGCTGGAGAAGGAAAGCGGAACGATTGAGATCGGCGGACTGCCGCTGACTCTGGAGAATCTGGGCGAGATCCGTAACCGCATCGGCATCGTCTTCCAGAACCCCGACAACCAGTTCATCGGTTCAACCGTCAGGGATGACATTGCCTTCGGTCTGGAGAACCATTGCGTGGAAAGAGAAAAGATGGACGGACTCATTGAGGAGTTTGCCGAAAAGGTCGGCATGACCGATTTCCTCAACAGCGAGCCCGGCAAGCTTTCCGGCGGGCAGAAACAGCGGGTCGCCATCGCTTCCGTACTGGCCATGAATCTGGGCATCATCGTCTTTGACGAGGCTACCAGCATGCTGGACCCGACCGGCAAGCGCGACATCAACCGGCTGATCAGTCAGATCCATAACGAAAACAAGCTCACGGTCATATCCATAACTCATGACATTGAAGAAGTAGTACAGAGCGACAACGTTCTGGTAATCGATCATGGCACCGTAGCCATGCAGGGCAAGCCTGAAGAGATCTTCAAAAACGAAAAGCTGATGGTCAAAATGCAGCTGGACATTCCCTTTGTCTACAAGCTCAGAAACGAGCTGGCAGCCAGAGGCGTAAAACTGCCTGAGACCCTGGACATGGAAAGGATGGCGGACGAAGTATGTCAATACGCTTTGAAAAAGTAGATCACGAGTATTCGCCGAAGACTCCTTTCGCCTTCCTGGCGCTTCAGGACATTTCCCTGCAGTTTACGGAAGGAAAGATAACCGCTGTCATCGGCGCTACCGGAAGCGGCAAGACGACGCTGGTTCAGCATCTGAACGGCCTGCTTCTGCCTTCTGCCGGCAGTGTCACCGTCGGTGAGCACACCATTAAGGCAGGGGAAAAGCTGAAGGAAGTCAAGGCCTTAAGAAAGAACGTCGGACTGGTCTTCCAGTTCGCTGAATACCAGCTGTTTGAGGAAACCGTTCTCAAGGACGTGGCCTTCGGACCGCAGAATTTCGGGGTAGATGAAGCCACGGCAACGGAAGTTGCCAAAGTTGCCCTGAAGACCGTCGGCATCAGCGAGGAAGACTTTGAAAAATCGCCGCTGGAGCTTTCCGGCGGTCAGAAGCGTCGGGTCGCCATTGCCGGTATCCTGGCCATGCAGCCGCAGATCCTGGTTCTCGATGAACCGACTGCCGGTTTGGATCCTCAGGGAGCCAAGACCATGATGGAACTGTTCAGAAGGCTGAACAGAGAACAGGGCATCACCATCATCATCGTCACCCATAACATGGAGCACGTCCTGGAATACTGCGACGAAGTCGTGATCCTGGAAAAGGGCAGGCTGATCTTCCATGATACGGTCAGCGAATTCTTTGAACATCCGCAGTACATGGAACGTGCGCTCATCGATGCTCCCAACGTCATCAGATTCCGGGAGATGTGCCGCCAGAGAGGTCTGGAACTCAGCGGCAGTATCCAGTCCGTGGAAGATCTGGCGAAGGAGATCGCCGGAAGGAGGAAGAAGAGATGAATAACATCACCTTAGGCAAGTATATTCCTCTTGATTCCCCAATCCACCGGATGGACCCGCGGGCCAAGATCGTGGCCATGTTCGCTCTGATGATCTGCATCTTCATTCCAACCGGCTTCTACGGTTATGCGGTGATCGGGGCGATTCTGGTGATCTGCTGTCTGATGGCAAAACTGAAGATCAGCTACATCCTGCGGTCCTTCAAGCCGATGCTTTTCATGATGCTTTTCCTGTCAGTGGTAAACGCCTTCTTCATCAAGACCGGCGAACCGCTGTTTACCTTCAAGGGCTTTACCCTTTATTCCGGAGCCATAACCCAGACTCTGTACATCGTACTGAGGCTGATGCTGATGATCATCATCACCACGCTGCTGACGGCGACGACCAAGCCACTGGACATGACTCTGGGCATTGAGGACCTGCTTTCACCGCTGCAGAAGCTGCACTTTCCGACTCACGATGTTGCCATGATGATCTCGCTGGCCCTGCGCTTCATCCCTCAGCTTCTGGAAGAGGCTGAACGGATAATCAAGGCTCAGGCATCCCGGGGAGTAGACATGGAAAACGGTTCCCTCAGAGAGAAGATCAGGGCGATCCTTTCCCTGATCGTGCCGCTGTTTGTCTCCTGTTTCCAGAAGGCTGACGATCTGGCTGACGCCATGGAGGCGAGAGGTTATGTGGTCGGAGCCAAAAGAGTAAGATACAAGCAGCTTAAGCTGCGCTTCGGTGATGTCATGGCCATCATACTGGTAAATGTGCTGATGGCCGGTTTCATTGCGGCAGCCGTCTGGATGAGGAAGAACAATGCGCTATAAGGCCATCGTAAGCTATGACGGCAGTCAGTTCAGTGGCTGGCAGTGTCAGCCGGATAAGCCTTCCGTTCAGGACTGCCTGGAAAAGGCGATCTCCACGATTGCGGATCAGCCCGTTAAGATCACCGGCTCCGGCCGGACTGACAGCGGCGTGCATGCCTACGGTCAGGTCTTTCACTTTGATCTGGAAAAGACCTACCGCGATCTAAAGACAGCCATCAACTCCCAGCTGCCGCCAACCGTCTACATCAGAAGTGTGGAAGCGGTAAGCGACGATTTCCACAGCCGCTATGACGTCTGCTGGAAGCACTATGACTATCTGATCAACAATGGGGAATATGATCCCACCAGGCGCAGTTACTGCTGCTTTGAAAGGGAGAAGCTGGACATTGAACTGATGGCAAAGGCAGCGGAAGTCTTTGTCGGAACGCATGATTTCACCAGTTTCAATGCCACGGGAAAAGATGAGATTGTCAATCAGGAAAGAACGATTTATAATATTCATGTCGCCAAAGAGGATGACATGATCCGCTTATCGTTCTATGGCAGCGGCTTTCTGCGCTACATGGTGAGGATGATTGCTCAGACCATCATGGAAGCGGGAAAGAAAAGGATCACCGCTCAGGAGATCCGTGAGATGCTGGAGAAGAAGGACAAGCAGGCCTGTCATTACAATGGCGGGCCACAGGGGCTCTACCTTGTTGAGGTAGGCTACCGGCCATATCGGATGCAGTAGTGGCGGAATAGGCAGACGCGTACGTTTGAGGGGCGTATGGGGATACCCGTGTGAGTTCAAGTCTCATCTGCTGCACCAGTTAAAAGAAAAGCGCTGAATGAATCGGCGCTTTTTTTGCTTATTTATCAGCGGCTTTCTCGTTCTCCATGTCAATGACCTTGCGGAACTGGGTCTCATAAAGCTGCTTGTAGATGCCGTTTTTGGCCAGCAGCTGTTCATGCTGTCCTTCTTCGGCGATCCGGCCGTCGCTGATGACCAGGATCCTGTCAGCCGCCAGAATGGTGGACAGGCGGTGGGCAATGACGATGGAAGTCCGCCCTTTCATCATGACGTCCAGAGCGTTCTGGATGGAACTTTCGGAGATGGAGTCAAGAGAGGAAGTAGCCTCGTCAAGGATCAGGATGCGCGGGTTCTTGAGGATTACCCGGGCGATTGACAGTCGCTGTTTCTCGCCGCCGGAGAGCTTGAGGCCGCGGTTGCCGACCTGAGTGTCATAGCCTTCGGGCTGAGAGATGATAAAGTCGTGGATGTTGGCGATCTTGCAGGCTTCGATGAGTTCTTCGTCAGTCGCATCAGCCTTGGCGAACTTCAGATTATCCCGGATCGTGCCGTTGAACATGTAGGCTTCCTGGGTGACCATGCCGATGTTGCTCCTGAGATAGGTCAGATCGATGTCGCGGACGTCTGTTCCGTTAATGGTAACGGATCCGGAAATGACGTCATAGAGCCGCGGCAGCAGGTTGACGACCGTGGACTTGCCGGAACCGGAAGGTCCGACGATGGCGTACATCTTTCCGGAAGGCACCTTGAAGGAGAGGTCCCTGATGAGGGGAACGTCCTGGTTGTAGTAGAATTCCACGTTGTTGTAGGCGATGCTGGTGTTCTTGAAGCTGGGCTTCAGAGCGTCCTGCCGGTTGGTTACGGAAGGCACCATGTCCAGGTATTCAAAGATCCGGGAGAACAGCGCCAGCGACCTGGTGAAGTCTACGGAAATGTTCAAAAGCGATTCCACCGGACGGTAGAGCCGGTTGATCATGTTGACGGTTGCGGTAATGGTACCGACGGTCAATGTGGTATCGTTCATCTTGATGATCAGATAGCCGCCGGCCAGATAGATCAGCAGAGGCCCGAGATTGGTGAAGATGCCCATGATGACCCTAAACCACTGACCTGCCCGTCTTTCCTTGACGTTCATGGCCGTTACTTCTTCGTTCAGCCTGGCAAATTCCTCATTCTTATTCTCTTCCTGGCAGAACAGCTTGATCAGCAGGGAGCCGGAAACGGAAAGAGCTTCATTGGTAAGATCGTTGAGTTCGTCAGTCTTTTTCTGGGACTCGGAGAGCAGTTTCCAGCGGCTCTTGCCGGCTGACTTGGTCGGCAGAACCAGCAGCGGAATGACCAGAATGCCGATGATGGCCAGCTTGGAGTCCAGCTGCAGCAGCGCAACGATGGTGGTGACCACGGTGGCGATGTTGGAGATGCAGCTGGTCAGGGTGCCGGAAATGGCTGAGGAAACGCCTGAGATGTCGGAGTTCATGCGGGTGATGATGTCGCCCTGTTTCTCCGTCGTAAAGAAGGAGTGCGGCATGGTCTGCAGGTGGGAGAACATCTCGTTCTTCATATCGCAGACGATGCGTGATGACACCCAGCTGTTGATGTAGCTTTCCAGCACGCCGATGACCTGGGACAGCGTCAGGGTGCCGATAGCAGCCAGACACAGCTGGATCAGCAGGTCAAAGTCCCTGCCCAGGATGGCGGTGTCGATGATCTTGCCGGTGATGATCGACGGCAGAAGACCGACGACGGCAGATACCAGGATGATTACCAGTACCAGCAGAAGCGCCAGCCAGTAGGGAGAGAGATAGGAAAAGATCCTCTTGATAAGCGGCCAGCTTACCTTCGGCATGTTCGCTTTTTCTTCGTCAGTCAGAAAGCCCCGGGGGCCCAAACCACGCATTCTTGTCATGAACGTCTCCTTCCATTGCCCATGTTTTCGGTTTCTATTTTACAATGTCTGTTATTCTGCTTTGTGATAAATTGCTGAACAGTTTCTCATAGCTGTCTTCAGATGACGTCTCTGGTACTATTATAATCTTTTACCGGCCGGGGGTGATATAATAAAGTCGGGAAAAGGAAAGGTAACTATGGATAATAAAGTAAAGGAATACTTTCAGTTAGCCAGGGAAAATCTTGACCTTATCGTGGCGGAAAACGAGAAGGAGATCCATCAGGCGGCTGAAATGTTCAAACAATGCATGGACCGCGACGGCATCGTCCAGCTTTTCGGCGTCAAGCACGGTCTCGGCTTTTCCATGGAACTGGGATATCGGGCCGGCGGCCTGATGCCCTTCCACAAGATGAGCCTGAACGACCTGGTCATGAAGGGCCTCATCACTCAGAAGGAGTATGAAGATCCGGCCATCTATGACGATCTGACGGCAGCGGAAAAGCTGATCGGCTGTCACAACATCCACGACGAGGACATGTATGCCATCGCATCGGAAACCGGCTGTGAGGGCATCGTCGTCGAAGTGGCCCTGAAGGCCCGGGAAAAGGGGCAGAAGGTTCTGGCGGTCATCAACAGAAAGGCGGCCGACGCCAATGAGAGCAATCATCCCAGCGGAAAGAAACTGGAGGAAGTGGCTGATCTGGTGATCGATACGCTGGCTCCCTATCCCGATGTTGTCATCGACATGGGCGACGGCATCAGGATGGCCTCCATCAACACCTATAACGGCAACATCATCGCCCAGTGCATCACCGCTGAGGCCTATGATCTCTATCAGCAGGCCAACGAGGACTGCCCGATCCTGCTGAGCCAGAATCTGGCAGGCGCCGATGTGCACAACAAGGCCATCAGCGACAAGTATGAAGGCAGGTGGAACTCATGAGCATCAACATGCATACCTTCCACGACGAGCTGTCGAGGATCATTGACAAACTTTATGACACCCAGGCGGAAAACATCGAAAAGGCCGGCCGGATCTGCGCTGAGGCCATTGAAAAAGGCGGCGTCATCCAGGTGTTCGGCTCCGGCCACTCCTATGGCTTCGGTCTGGAGATGCGCAATAAGCCGGGAACCCTGTACCCCGTTCATCAGCTCATGATGGACTCCTTCGTCAAGCTGGGCTACACCACTCTTGCGGACTTCAAGGACATGAGCAACATCTTCGAAAGACGGGCCGGTGTTGCCGAAAGGCTGTTCAATCTCTATGACATCGGTCCGGAAGACGTCTTCATCGTCATCTCCAACTCCGGTATCAACGGCGTGGTCATCGACATCGCCATTGAAGCTCAGAAGACCGGCCATAAGATCATCGTCGTAACTTCCTGGGAGCATACCACTTCCGAGAAATCCCGCCACGCTTCCGGCAAGAAGCTCTATGAGTTCGCCGACGTGGTGATCGACAACTGCGGACCGATGGGCGACGCGTTGCTTAAGACCGACAAGGTTGAGAAAGTCGCTTCCATCTCCTCCATCACCGGTGTCATCATCGGCCAGACCATTGAACTGGCAGCCTGCGAAAAGCTGAAGGCTGACGGCTATGACCTGCCGGTCAGAAGACTGGAAGACAGCGGGGAAAACAGCGCTCACAACCGTGAAATGGAAAGAAAGTATGAAGGGAAACTGAACAATGAATACTGAGTTTGAATACATGAACCGGATCTCTGAGATCCTGGAAGAAGTCTACGAAACCAATAAGGACACCATCAAGATGCTGGCGGAGAAATTCGCGGAAAACATCATGGCGGACAAGCTGATCCACACCTTCGGCACCGGCCATTCCCACATGCTGGGAATCGAATTGTTTGCCAGGGCCGGCGGACTGGGCAACGTCGACGCCATGCTGGACCCCGACACCCTGACGGCTTACGGCGCGGTCAGAAGCAGCCTTCTGGAAAAGACCAGCGGCATCTCCGACATCATCTATGACGGCCACAAGATCGAAAAGGGCGACATCATGATCATCACTTCCAACAGCGGCCGCAACTCCATGCCGATTGAAATGGCCATGCGCTGCCGCAAGGAAGGCATCTACGTCGTCGCCATCACTTCCCTGAAGCAGTCTTCGGCCATGACTTCCCGGCATCCTTCCGGCAAGCGGCTGTTCGAACTGGCTGACTGCGTGCTGGACAACTGCACGCCTTCCGGCGACGGCTGTCTGAACATCAACGGTTATGTGACCGGCGCGGTAAGCTCCATCGCCTCAATGTTTTTGGTCAACACCATCACCTCCGAAGCGCTGAAGATCGTCACCGCTAAGGGCTTCAAGCCGTATGTCTTCCAGTCCCAGAACGTCGACGGCTTCGACAATGATGCCATTTACAGGCACTTCGAGGGCCGGATCAAGCACTTCTAGAAATCAGATAAAAGACAAACGAAAAGACGTGGTCGAAGCCACGTCTTTGTTTTGCCTGCTATCTGCAGTCTAATTGAATTCCTTCAGCGTCCTGACGATCTCCAGTTTGGTGTCGCGGGACATGATGTCGGTAAAGGTTTCGTAGGTATAGATGACTTCATCGGGCGGCAGCACGTAGGGGCAGTAGCCGTTGCTGTAGCAGGCCAGGAAGGCTTTTGAAGTGTCCAGTACGGAAAGGTAATAGCTGAAGAACTCGTTGGGGGCAAAGATGATTCTGGCAGCGCCCAGATTCAGCTGGGTGAGCACGCAGCTCTTCTGCCATCTTTCCTTATGGGCGATCAGGTCTCTTCTGGCTTCCTTGCCCAGTTCAATGGTGTACAGTTCCCGCTTGGACAGGTTGTCCGGCAGCAGGGAAACGTCGATGTCGCTGAGATCATAGCTGATCTCGATCTCCTTTTCCTTCCAGGTCAGGGTGAGCGGACGGCGTTTGGCCGGCTGCTGACGGAGCCACTGGACCTTATTGGCAAAGCGCTGGCCCAGCTGAACGACACTGCCGTAATTCTGGCCGGTCCGGGTAAAGCGGGTGGAGACGTCGCCGGCTGCTCCCTGCAGGAAGGTGAAGTCGACTTCACGGTCTTCTTCCTTCAGCAGAGAGAGGGCGTAGCCGACGTATTCGGCAGTGAAGAAGTCGGTGTCTTCCGCCTTCATGATGGTCGGGTGGCAGTTGTAGTTGATGATGTCCAGGATCTCCCTGTCGTCGTCATAGATCTGCACGAGGTTCAGAAGCACCAGGGCTTCATGATTGGTTATCCGGCTGGTGCCTACCCCCTGCCAGGGCAGGGACTTGTAGCTGGCGGTCAGCTTGCCTTCGCGGAAGTGCAGCTCTCTGATGCCTTCGCTTACGGCCTGCAGGCACTGGCTGCGGTAGGCTTTGTCGCGGGTGTAACCGCCGTAATGATTGTGAGTGGCGGAAACGACGATCTTGACCGGCTTGTCAAACAGCGGCCGGACCAGTTCGGTAAGTTCGCGGGTGAAATTGTAATCGATACCCAAAAGGTCCAGGGAAACGCCGATGAAATAGAGCTTGCTGTTGGCCAGACCGAGAATGCGCCCGTGCAGCGAGTCGTGTACTTTGGAAACCGGTTCCGTCTGGCAGGAATGGCCAAATTGCTTTACCGGCTTCTCAGGGTCGAGAATGACCTGATTGAATGCGTACAGCATCAGTCTTCCGCCTTCTTCCTTTCGGCCAGGGTGTCCTTGTAGGATTTCAGGATCAGGCCGTGATTGTAGTAGCAGTTGAGGTATGAGGTCTTGATCTTAGCCTCATAGGTCTCCACCAGCGGCTGATATTCGGGCAGCTGCTGAAGCAGGATGTTGGGCAGTATCAGGATCTCTTCCGGCCGGTCGGGATCATAGGTAACATAGACGTGACCGGAAGGAATGGTCTTCTGTTCCAGGGAGAATTTTTCAATGCAGTGGGCAGGAACGGACTGCATGTCATTGTCGATGATCGTCAGGTCCAGATCCCACAGAATGTAGCTGCGGAAGCGGGCATCGCGGATCATCTTTTCCGTCTTGCCGCCGTTGATCCTGGCCAGGGCAATGTGGCCCTGACGGACCTTCTTCATGACTGCCCGGCGGGCGACGTTGAGGTCATAGTCGGCATAAAGGAAGGTCGCCACGAAGATGGCGATGGTGTAGATGCCAAAGACGGTAAAGCGGTTTTCCTGCCACAGCCTGCGGTTGAGCAGCAGGGCGATCATGGTAACAACGGATGCCACCGTAATGATTCCGATCATTATGGTCGATCTCTTGTAGTACTTAAGCTGCATGGTTTTCACCTCTTACAATTATTATAACCGACCACCGGGAAATAGGACAGCGAACAGGGAAAAAATGGGAAAACTGTGTGAATAATCAGTGTAATCGCTTGCATAATACTCCCCGTTAAACTAAACTTATTATGAAGGAGGTTCATAATCACTTTATGAGCAATGTACTATTAGGTATAATCTTAGGACTTTGGAGTGGTGTCTCCATGGTTCTGGCCCTTTCTGGTATCGGCGTTCGTACTACATTGATCACTGGTGTCTTAGCCGGTTTATGTGTAGGTAACGTTCCGATGGGATTCCAGATCGGCGCAACCTGCCTGCTTATGAGTATCGGTTTCTATACTTATGGCGGTGCAACTATTCCTGACTGGATCACTGGCGCTATGTTCGGTACAGTCATCGCTGCCAAGACCGGCGACTACAACACTGGTCTGACGACAGCCGTAGCTCTGGCTGCCTTAATGTCACAGATGGACATCTTAGGCCGTGCTACCACCACAGTCTTCCAGCATTTAGGCGAAAAGGCTCTTGCTGAAAACAACATCCCGAAGTTCGAAAGAGTAACTCTGATGGGTGTTCTGCCCTGGGCCTTATCCAGAATGCTGCCGGTTCTGCTTGGCATGATCATGATCGACAACGTCGTCGCTCTGGCTGACTTCGCCAACAGCATCCAGTGGGTTGCCAACGGCTTAGCCGTTGTCGGTAAGGTATTACCGGCTGTCGGTTTCGCTCTGCTGTTATCCTACATGGATCTGACCAAGTTCTGGCCGTTCTTAATCTTAGGCTTCGTTCTGTATGCTTATGCAGGCATGGGAACCCTGGCTCTGGCATTAGTAGGTTTAGCTGCTGCCGGCTTATTCCTGGGAGTAGGAGGTGCTAAATAATGACTGCTTTATCAAAGAAGGCCTTAAATAAGGCTTGTGCAAGACACAACTGGGGCTTACAGTGGTGCTGGAACTATGAAAAGATGCAGGCTTCTGGTTATGCCTGGTCAATCTTACCTGTCTTCAGAGAACTGTTCAAGACCGATGAAGAAATCTGCCGCAACCTTGAAAGACACATGCAGTTCTACAACACCCATCCGGGTGCATCAGCTCTGATCTTCGGTGCTGACGTAGCTCTTGAGGAAGCCGGACAGGCCGAGACTGGCGACAGCTTAAAGGTCGCCTTAATGGGCCCGTTAGCTGGTATCGGTGATACGATCCAGGCCGTTCTCGTAACTCCGCCGTTCAACATCATCGCTGCCGGTCTGGCTGCTGAAGGCAGCTGGCTGTCAATTCTGTTCTCATCAGTTCCTGAGTTAGTATTATTCTTACTCCGCTGGCCGTTATTCAACTATGGCTACAAGCAGGGCGTTAACGTAATTCAGGACGTTTCCGGTGCCGGCACTCTTGAAAAGCTGCAGACCGGTGCTTCCATCCTCGGTGTTACCGTCATGGGCGGCTTCGTGCCTTCAATGATCGGCGCCAAGATGACTGTCAAGCTGGGCAAGGACCTGGTCGATGAAAGCGGCAAGGTCATTCAGGCTGCCAAGACCTTACAGGAATCCCTGGATGCCATCTTCCCGTGCTTAGTACCGATCATCATCACCGGTGTATGCTACTTCTTCATCAAGAACAGAAAAGTATCACCGTTAAAGGTCATCTTAGGCTTATTCATCGTTGCCTTCGTGCTCGGTGCCCTTGGCTGGATGAGCTAATCCCTAAAACCTTAGATGTGATTAATGAAAGCGCAGATCTGATCTGCGCTTTCTTTTGATTATTGAAGAAACCGCTTACAGTGCTATAATAGATATCAGAAGTACACGGAGGTGGATTTATAATGATCAAACACTTAAGAATCGATAACAGACTTATTCACGGACAGGTGGCCGTTACCTGGATGAACTCCATCGGAGCTGACAAGATCATCGTCTGCAACGACAAGGTCGCTGCTGACCCGATTCAGAAGATGGCTCTGCCCATGGCTGCCAGAGGCAACACGGTTTACGTGCTGAGCGTTGAGGAGACCATCAAGTACGCTACCGAGCATCCTGAGGAAACCATGTTCATCATCGCCAAGTTCCCGTCAGATGCTCTGCAGATCCTGGAATCCGGCCTGGAGGTTGAGACGGTCAACGTCGGCAATGCCGCTCCGATCACCGGAACCACCTACAAGATGGTTACCAAGTCCATTGCGGTAACTGCGGAAGATGCTGAGATCTATCACAAGATCGCCGACATGAGAGGCGGAGAGCTCATGAGCCGTCTGACGACCATGAACGAACCCGACAACTTCCTCGAACTGCTGGCCAAGAACGGCTTCTAATCAGAAGAAAAAATCAGAAAACAGGGCCCGGAGAGATCCGGGCTTTGATCTGCCTTAATTGATAGAGAACAAGTGAAAGCGCTTTTCTTCTCTGTTGTAATGAGGCAGGAAAGAGGAGTATAATTTACTTACCAAAACAAGGTAACTCATAATGGATTACCCGCAATATTTGAGATGTTAAGGAGGAAAATATCGATATGAAACTCTCAAAAGTACTGGTTATCATGCTGGTATTTCTGATGCTGTTCTCCGTTGTCGGCTGCTCCGGCGGTAACGACAAGCCATCCGGAGAAAAATCAGAAGTCGAAGTAGCCATTGAAAAGGCTCAGGGCATGACTCTGGAAGAACTCGAAGCTGCCGCCAAGGCTGAGCTGGAAGCCAATCCGGATCTGACCTTCAATGCCGACTCACTGACTTCCGGCGTCAAGAAGGCTCTGGCAAAGTTCGAAGAGAAATATGCCTGGGCTGCCGGCAGAACTGCCTACAACTCCAAGAAGGGCAGCGAGTATCAGCCCAAGCTGATCGCCGCTCAGCAGGCTAACAGTTATATCGCTGACTTCGTCATGATCCAGGATGCTTCCTTCCTGAAGAACGCCATGCTGGATACCGGCTTCCTGTTAAGCTACGTACCGTCAGGTGACGAGTTTGACATTGCCGAAAGTGACCGCACTCCGTTAGTCGGCGTCACCTTCAACAAGGTCTTCATGTACTACAACAAGACCGTCGGACCGGATCAGCTCAAGAACGTCTGGCAGATGACCGGCGTTGACGGCGCTACCCTGAAGGGTCTGCACAACGTCTCTTACCAGAGCCCGTTAGGCGAAGACATCAACATGAGCTTCCTGATCATGCTGACCAGCCCGGATGCCTGCGACAGACTGACCAAGGCTTACAAGAGCTATTTCGGCACTGATTATGACGGAAATGCTGATGACTATCAGAACATCGGCTACAAGTTCGTTGCTGAATTCATCAAGAACGTTGGCTACTGGCATTCATCAGACTCCAGCGAAGTCAAGAAGATCAATGAATACAACGAAGAAGGCCGTATCATCTTCGCCGGCTTATGCAAGCTGAAAGACTACGAATACTACAAGGGCGATTACAAGGACACCGAAGATTACTACACCAAGACCATCACTGCCGCCGGCTGGAACAACGATGTCGAAGGTTTCGATGGCTTCGTCTACAACATGTGGACTCTGATCCCCAAGACTGCCAAGCTTCCGTATACCTCATGTCTGTTCATCAGATATCTGTTATCCGCAGAAGGCTTCAATGCCGGCTGGGGCGGCATCTTAGGTTACTATTCAGGCAACCAGAAGATCGCTTCCGTCGAAGGCGACCCGGCTCTTGCCACCTGGAAACAGCAGTGTGTTGTTGAAGACGTTCAGTACATTGACTCCGTCTATGCTACCGTCGTCAAGTTCATCAACATGCAGATGGCTGCCAAGTAATTGAATTTACTGTCAATCAATTAACGGGGGAGCACTGCTCCCCCTGCTTTTCTACAGAGGAATAAAACTATGACGGAAATTAAGAAACAGAAATTTAAGAACAATCTGAAGGCCTATTTCTCTAAACCGGCAAACATAATCACCGTTCTGTTCCTTGTGCTGCTGATCGCGGCTGTTGTCGTACCGCTGTTTACCCTGCTGATCGGTTCCTTCAAGATCAATGGCAACCAGGAAGCACTGTATACCGGCATTCCTGACGGCAGCTTCACGATTGCTCACTGGAAGGAACTGCTCACCAGCAAGGACTTTGACTACGCCAAGATCAAGTTCTGGGAACCGCTGTACAAGTCCTGCCTGATGGCATTGCTGTCATGCGTGGTGGCTGTCGGCTTTGGCGGAACCGTGGCCTGGTTCATAACCCGTTCCGACCTGCCGTTCAAGAAGTTCATTTCGACCGTATTCGTCTTCCCGTACATCATGCCTGCCTGGAGCATGGCCATGTTCTGGGAGAACTTCTTCAAGAATACCGCGATCAACGCCGGCAAGGGCATTCTGCAGACGGTCACCGGCATCTGCGTTCCGGAATCAGTCGTTTACGGCTTCTTCCCCTGCGCAATGTGTCTGGGTCTGCACTACGCCCCCTTCGCCTACATCCTGATCGGCGGCATCCTGCGCAACATGGATGCCAACCTGGAAGAGGCGGCTACGGTCCTGAAGGCCAGCCGTCTGAAGATCCTGACCAGAGTCACGCTGCCCATTGTCATGCCGGCTCTGATCTCCACGGTGCTTCTGGTATTCTCCAGCAGCATCAGTGCCTTCACGGTCCCCTTCTTCCTGAATAAGAGCTCGATCAACAGCGGCAACAACTTCATCTCCATCTCCGTACAGATGCGAAGCCTGATCAACTCCGGCTTTACCAAGGGACAGGGATATGTAATAGCCATCGTACTGATGATCTTCTCACTGGCCATCATCACTCTGAACAACTGGTTCACCGGCAAGCGCAAGTCCTTCACGACGGTCACCGGCAAGAGCGGTCAGGTCTCCCTGGTCAAGCTGGGCAAGGCAAGAAACATCATCGCCGTTATCCTGGTGATCATCGTTGCCTTCTTTGCGATAATGCCGATGGTCTCCTTCGCGATGGAGAGCCTGCTGGAAGTTCCGGGAGACATGTCGACCTTCACTCTGAAGTACTGGCTGTCTACTGACCCGTTTGAGGGCAGCAACAAGGGCGATACCATCGGTATCCTGCGCAGCACCATCATGTGGTCCGCCATGGGCCGCAGCCTGCTGCTGTCACTGCTGGTCTCCCTGATTGCCGGCACCTTCGGCATCCTGATCGGCTATGCCGTTTCCCACAAGCGCGGCAGCCGCGCTGCCAGCCTGCTGAGCGACATTGCCTTCCTGCCTTACCTGATCCCGGCCATGAGCTTCGGTGCCGTATACCTGGCTCTGTCATATACCAAGGGATTCACCTGGCTGGACGGTTCCTTCTTCCTGTTACTGATCGTCGGCGCCTTCAAGTTCATGCCGTTCGCTTCCCGTACCGGCACCAATGCCATGCTGCAGCTGTCGGGTGAAATTGAGGAAGCAGCTCTCATCACCGGAACACCGTGGTGGAAGCGCATGACCAGAGTGCTGTTCCCGATTCAGAAGAGCAGCTTCATGAGCGGATATCTGCTGCCATTCATCTCCTGCATGAGAGAGATGTCACTGTTCGTTCTGCTGGCGGCCAGCTATACCACGCTGGTTACCACCGTGCTGCAGGAATACAGCCGTACCGGTCTGACACAGGCGTCCAATGCGATCAACCTGTTAATCATTGTCTTCGTGCTTGTCATTCAGTTCGTGGTCAACAAGCTGACCGGCGCAAGCATCGATAAGGGTGTAGGAGGATAAAATATGCCGAGAATAGTATTAGAGAATGTAACCAAACGATTTGAAAAGTTTGTGGCTGTCGAAAACCTGAACATGGTCATTGAAGACCGTGAATTCATTACCCTGCTTGGTCCCTCCGGCTGCGGCAAGACCACGACCCTGCGCATGATCGCCGGTCTGGAAACGCCGACAGAGGGAAGGATCACCATCGGTGATGAAGTCGTGTTTGATTCGGAAAAGGGAATCAACCTGTCACCGGCCAAGCGTGACATCGGTTTCCTGTTCCAGAACTATGCCTTATGGCCGCATATGACCGTCTATCAGAACATTGCCTTCGGTCTGGAAAACCTCAAGTGGCCGAAGGACGAGATCCGCAAGAGAGTAACGGAAATGCTGCAGATGATGAAGATCGAGGAATTCGAGAAGCGTTATCCCAGCGAACTCTCCGGCGGTCAGCAGCAGCGTGTTGCCATCGCCCGTACCCTGGCGCCCAAGCCCAAGGTCCTGTTCATGGACGAACCGCTGTCCAACCTGGACGCCAAGCTCCGTCTGGAGATGAGAACAGAACTCAAGAGGCTGCACGTCGACACCGACTCAACCTTCGTCTATGTCACTCATGACCAGCTGGAAGCCATGACTCTGGCTACCCGCGTCTGCCTGATCAAGAACGGCGTTCTGCAGCAGTACGCTCCGCCGTTAGAGGTCTACAACAGACCGGCCAACCTGTTCGTAGCTGACTTCGTCGGCAATCCGACCATGAACATGCTGCAGGGCAAGGCGAAGAAGATCGATGATACTCATGCGGAAGTTGAATTCCTGGGTCACAAGGTCAGCTTCGAAGCTGAAACCCCGTTCGCTTCCTTCAATGAGAAGGTAGTCGTCGGTATCCGTCCGGAGTTCATTCAGGTTGACAAGGGTCCGTATGAAGGCGAGATCTACGCCACCCTTCCCGCCGGCATGGAGACCACCGTCAAGCTCGAAGTTAACAAGGAAATTGTCACTTCCATGAAGTTCGGCGCTGTTGACTACAAGTATGGTTCAAAGGTCAAGTTCGACATTACCGGCAGCGGTGTCATTCTGTTTGACGCCGACACCACCGAACGGTTTGCCATGGGCAAGGTCACGCTGATCAAATAAAGCGATAAAAAAAGCGAAGAGGAGGAGCACAGTGTTCCCCCTCTTTTCTTTGGTCTATAATGAAGTTGCGAGGTGACAGCTATGATAACAACCAGACAGGCAATCATGGAAAGACATTCAGTACGGGCGTACAGGGAAGATGTCATTGAACAGTCTCTGAGAGATCAGCTTGATGAGGAAGCTCTGCAGTGCAGCCGGGAAAGCGGACTGACTTTCCGGATCGTATATGACGACGAAAGGGGATTTGATTCAGCCCTGGCTCATTACGGTCGTTTCCGCAACGTCAGAAACTACATCATGATCGCTTTCAGGGGAAACGGGGATGCTGACGAAAAGAGCGGATATTACGGAGAAAGACTGGTCATCCTGGCCCAGAAGCTGGGTCTTAATACCTGCTGGGCAGCCCTGACTTTCAACAGGAAGGAAGTCAGAAAGCATCTGGAAAAGGATGAGAAACTGATAATTGTCATATCTCTTGGTTATGGAGCTGATCAGGGACATCAGCACCGCAATAAGGACATAACTAAATTGGCGCAGATCAGGGACGACGATCCGCAGTGGTACCGGGACGGCATTGAGGCGGCCCTGCAGGCACCGACCGCGGTCAATCAGCAGAAATTCAGGATCAGCCGTCAGGACGATGCCGTAAGCATCGTGCCCGATGGCAGAGGACAGCTGGTGAAACTGGATCTGGGAATCGTCAAGTATAACTTTGAAGCCGGCGCCGGCAGAGAAAACTTCCATTGGGCTGATCCGGCAGTTTAACAAAGCCGTCAGTCATTGTACAATAGGAGAGTAGACACGGGAGGTTTAACAAATGAGCGAAAAGAAAAAGGAACTGATCAGAACCATCAAGTTTACTCTGTTCTCCCTTTCAGCGGGGATCATTCAGATCGGGTCGTTTACCATTCTGAATGAGTTCACGAAACTGGACTACTGGGTCTGTTATCTCATTTCCCTGATCCTGTCCGTACTTTGGAATTTTACCCTGAACCGGAAGTTCACCTTCCAGTCTGCCAACAACGTTCCGGTTGCCATGTTCAAGGTGTTCCTGTATTATCTGGCGTTTACGCCCCTGTCAACGAAGCTGGAGAGAATCATCGTTGACGACTGGCATTGGAGCGAATACATTGCCACGCTGATAAACATGACTCTGAATTTTGTGACCGAATACCTGTTTGACCGCTTCGTGGTCTTCCGCGACAGCATTGATACCAATCCGATAAAGAAAGAAGGAGACTGAGGTCTCCTTCTTTGTATAAGCAAGTAAAACGATGTTATTTGTTCAGATGGCCGTTGATGATGGGAACAGCCTGCGGGTAGATCTTCTTTACTTCATCGCTGTAGAGCACGACATAGCCCTTGGACAGCGGCAGCTTTGATCTGCGCTTGCAGACCTTGATGTTCTTGTACTGCACCTGCTTGTCTTCGATGATGCAGCGCTCATTGTTATGATAGAAGACCATCATCTCTCTGGCGACGAAGAACTCCACGAAGCAGTCGATCAGAATGGCAATGGAAACCGACGTCAGGGGTTCGTTGTTTTCCCTGAGGGAGACATAGAGGCAGAAGACGGAAAAGATTGCCAGCAGGATGAGCCAGGGAATCAATGAGGCGGAAAAGTCCGCCTTCTCATATTTTTCCAGCGGCAGTTCATCCAGCTTTTCCCGGTTCCTGCGGATGCGCATGTAACCGTAGAAGATCATCAGAATGCCCAGAAGAATGCCATAGATGTACTTGATCATAACCAATCACTCCTGCACTAATTATAGCAGTTTAGCGGGTTAAGAGAAGGAAATGTGTGATAGAATAATAACAGGAGCTGAAGAAACATGAACAATCTGGAATACTTCGACATCAGTGAAATCAAGCCGGCTGATCAGCCGCTCAAGGCCATTACCTATAAGCCGTATGTTCCCTGCTACATCTGCGTGGCCGCCGGCATCGGCATGCTGCTATTGCGCCACTGGGCCTTCCTGGTCCTTGGTCTGATCTTCATTGGGCTGTCTCTGTTCGTGCTGTTCAAGATAAAGGATCATAAGGTTCTGGACATTTACAGCGACGGCGTACTCATTTACAGCCTTAACGAAGAATCCAAGGGAATCTATGTCAGATATGACGATCTGGCCGAATGGACGACCAAGTCCGCTCAGGGCGGCAGCGAGTGCGTGTACTTCCTGCTGGCTGACGGCACGCAGATCTACAAGGACACCTTCCAGGCTCTGACCGCTTACCGTCAGCTGATCAAGCTTATGCCGGAAAAGGAGTCCGAGCACATCCGGATGGAAAAGCTCAAGGGGGAGCCGTTCAGTTTCTCCAAGATCGTCAACATCTTCAGAAGAAAGAAATAGCATCACGTCTTAACTTGTGTTAAACTATTGATGTTATGCCGCCTTAGCTCAGTTGGTAGTAGCAACTCATTCGTAATGAGTAGGTCGCTGGTTCGAGTCCGGCATGCGGCACCATTGATGCGAAAAGAGCTGTCAGTTTAATCTGACAGCTCTTTTATGTCGGTAAATCGGCAATGCTGTTTTCAGGCCAGCAGGACCTTTCCCTGGTTTTCCACTTCGTCAAGGACCTGAAGCAGCTGCTGCCGCTGCTTTTCGATCTGCAGCCGGGTGCCCTGATCCATGATCCTTTCAAATTCGGTCATTTCCTTTTCGATGCGTTGGCGGTCACTGCCTTCAGCAGACTCGTAAAGGCGGTTGGCGCGGAAGACGGCGTACATGTTGGCTTCCTCTTCCCGCGGGTTCTGGCGCAGGTAGGAGAGCTTTTCCAGCCGCTCTCTGACCTCTTCGTCAGTCAGCTTGTTTTCATCGTTCTGAATGACGACGCTTTTCTCCAGGCCGGTAGAGACGACCTTGGCCCGTACTTCCAGCAGGGAGTTGACATCATATGTGTAGGTAATGTCAATGGCTTCCTGGCCCTTGGGTCCGACCGGAACTTCCAGATTCAGCCAGCCGATCAGCAGGTTGGACCGCGGCAGGCGGCTTTCGCCCTGCAGGATGCGTACGGTAACTTCCTTCTGGTTGTCGTGAGCCGTATACACTCTTTCGGTACGGCTGACCGGGATGACGGTGTTGCGTTCAATGATCGGCAGATAGCGGAGTTCTTCGTCAAAGCGGCCGCTGTCGCTGAGTACTTCCGTACCCAGGGTAAAGGGGCAGACATCGGTCAGGATGATCTCCTCAATGTCCTGATCTCTTTCCTTCATGGCCGCGGCGATCGCCGCTCCCTGAGCTACCGAAGTATCGGGGTCAACGTAATAATCAGGATAGATTCCGGTCATGTCCTGAACATAGCTGCGGATGGTCGGCAGACGGGTAGCGCCGCCCACCAGAATGATCCGGCTGAGATCAAGGAGCGTAATCTTGGCATCGCGCAGAGCCTTCTCGATCGGCTTGCGCAGCCTGTCCATCAGAGACAGGCAGTTCTGAGCGAATTCCTCGAGAGTGAACTGCTCTATGATCGGCCGGCCGTTCAGCGTTACGGACATGAAGGGACTGTCCTGGCTGGAGAACGAACACTTGCACTGTTCGGCGGCCTTGTAGAGATCGCCGAGCTCCCGCAGGGACAGATCGGCATCGTCCAGGCCGTTTCTCTGCAGAAACATCTCCATCAGAGTAAGGGTAAAGTCCTCGCCACCCAGCTGGTTATCGCCGGCTACGGCATAAACTTCCATGATGTTGTGGTAGTATTCCAGAACGGTAACGTCAAAAGTTCCGCCGCCCAGGTCGAGGACCATGCAGCATTCGCTGTCTCCGGATTCGCCGATGCCGTAGGCCAGAGCGCTGGCCGTCGGCTCGTTGATGATGCGGTTGACCTTCAGCCCGGCCATTTCGCCGGCCTGCTTGGTAGCCTTGCGCTGATGGTCGTTGAAATAGGCCGGAACGGAAATGACGGCTTCCTCAACCGGCTGCTTCAGATAGGTTTCCGCGTCTTCCTTAAGGGATCGCAGGATGAGAGCGGAGAGCTCTTCGCTGGAAAGCACCGTACCGTTAAGGTCGTAGATGCGGTCCGTTCCCATGGTGCGCTTAAAGAGCCTGGCCATGGCCTGCGGGTGCAGATATCCGTATTCTCTGGCTGTTTCGCCGATCAGGATCTGCCCTTGATCGTCAACGGCGACGACCGACGGGGTCAGTTTCTGGTTCAGGCGGTTGGGAATCAGCTCCGCTTTCCCGTTACGGAAGCAGGCAGCCAGTGAATTTGTCGTTCCCAGATCGATTCCAATGATCATTCTCTTATTTCACTTTCTTTTCCAGCCGGTTGGCGGCAATGATGAAGTCTTCTTCATCGGGGTGGTCGAGCTTGCCCTGGCAGGCCAGTTCATAGGCTTTCTGAGGTTCGCCCAGTATCTCACAGGCCTCCATGGCAAAGATGTCGACATCCTTGCAGCGGTGTTCGGGGCAGAACTGGCAGAAAGGCGTCTTCCGGCACTCCTCAATGAGCTTTTCCATCTCCTCTTTCCTGCCCAGCAGGGCCAGGATGCGGATCTTGCGGGCCATGAAGAGCAGCCTCTCCGGCTCGTGTTCAGCCAGCTTTTCGTCTATTTCCTTCAGGGCTTCCAGAGCGTGCAGCCTGGCATTTTCCTGATCGCCCAGCTGCCAGTAAGCCTGGGAGAGGGTTCCTTCCAGACGGGAGAAATCGCTGCCGTCGTGTTCCCGGCGGTATTTGATCCATTTTTCCGTATGTCTGACCTGGGCCTTGTAATCACCCCGGGCTTCCGCGAAGATCTGCTGAAGTTCCAGGGAGCGGTCAGCGTCCAGGTGTTCGGCGTGAAGCACATAATACGCGTTGGCAGCCCGGAAGTCATTGCGGTACATCCGCAGCTGGATCTGGCTGTCGTTCATTTCGCTGTCGGTCCGGTTCTTCCTGGCCCACTGCTTAAGGTGTTCCTCCGCCTTCTTCAGCTGGCCCCCCTGGGCATAGATCTGGAAGATCAGCCGGTTGCCGTAAGGATAGTCATATTTGTTCATGGCCTGCCTGACGGTTTCCACCGCTTCCTCATAGCGCTGCATCTTTCTCAGGATGGTTGCCTTGCGGACATAGTACTGATGGGGCTTCTTGGCCTGGATCTTCTCCGCCTTTTCGATTGCCTCATCAGCCTGCTCAAGGGCCTTTTCCAATTCGCCCTTCATGGCATAAACAAAGCTGAGGCGGTATGGCGCGTCGACTTCTTCCGGTTCCTTTTCCTTAAGGGTGAGGAACTGCTGCTCAGCTTCATCAAAGCGGAACATGTAGAGAAGACACATGCCGGCATAGAAGTGGCAGGAAGCGCCGCCGTCCATTTCAATGGCCTTCAGGAAGTAATCAAGAGCCTTGTCGGCGTTCTTTTCCAATTCCTGGTATTCAATGCGTCCGAGGTTATATTCAACGCTGCCGGAGTGGCTGGGATATTCCAGCAGCCGGAGATAGATCTCCTGAGCTGCCGGGTAATCCTGCATGCGCATCAGCACCCAGGCCTTGTAGTCCAGTAAGCCGTAGTGAGTCTGGTGGCACTTCAGGCCGCGGTCGCTGATCTGAAGCAGCTGCTGGAGGTCTTCCTTCCTGGAAGTATCCAGCACCTTGCCCTTTAAACACAGATAGTTGTAGAGCAGCTCAGCGCCGTATTCGTAATCGGTTTCCCGGCCGTCAAGGGCTTTCAGGGATTTTTCGTAGAATTCGATGGCTTCCGCATTGTTCTTTTCCTCTTCAGCCAGCAGACCCTGGATGAACAGTACCGAAGGATCGTCCTGCAGGTCGTTTTTCAGCAGGAAGTCGATGATCTCTCGGGCTCCGTCCAGCCCGTCATTTCTGATCATGATCCGGGCTTTCAGAGTATAGATGGTGATGTCATTGCGGCAGAGATCCAGCGCATGGTTTACGGCATTGTAGGCTTCCCGGTCATTATACTGATGGAAGAGGGCCAGAGCCATGAGCATGTAGCCCTGATAACCGGCCGGGTATTCCCGGACCAGCTGCTGGCAGTAGTCAACGGTCTGATCGTACTTATGACTGTTCAGGGAGATCTGAGCCAGATGGGTGAGCGCCTCCGTCCGGTGCAGAGGATCCTGCAAGGCCTTGTCAAAGGCTTCCATGGCTTTCTCTTCTTCCTTGAGGCGGTAATGGCAGTAGCCGATGCGCATCCATACTTCACCGACTCTCTTGCGCCGGTTGATGTTCTTTTCGCTGTCCTCCGGCAATCCGGAAGCGACTTCCGCCAGCTTTTCCAGAAGGGGGATGGCCTTTTCAAACTGTTCAAAGCTCATGGCCAGGGAACTGTTGATGTTGTAGTAATCAAAGCGGTCTTCATAATCCTCGCTGAGGCGTTCAATGACTTCCCTGGCTTCTTCGTTCATGTCGTTTTCCAGATAGGCCCAGCCCAGATCAGAACGCAGGCTGTCATCATCGGGGTTCTCGGTCAGCTTTTCCTGCAGTTCTCTGATGATGGTCTCGTTCCATTCCCTGCGCTTGTTGTTGATGTCATACTGCGTCTGGGCGTTGGCGCCGCTTTCCCTGAGCAGGCTGTTGAGGATCTCCACGGCGTCATGGTGGCTGCCGGTCGCAAACAGGCAGTTGGCCTCATGCCAGCGGACCATGAAGTTGTCGGGATCCACCTGTTTCAGCTGCCGGCTGAGCGTCAGGCCTTCTTCATAGCGGCCGGCGCTGACCAGACAGCGGAGCAGAAGATTGCCGATGTGCAGGTTTTCCGGATACTGCTTCTGCAGATCAACCAGTTCGTCCAAAGCGGCTTGATCGCCTTCGTCGATCCGCACGACCAGCATCCGGGCGCTGCCGTAGGGATGGCTTTCGGGAAGCGCCAGCATCTGTTGACCGGCCTGTTTTCCCTTTTCGCTGTCTTCGCTGTCGTAGATTTTGAAGTAGAGATTGATGTAATTCTGGCAGGCTTCGCCGTCAACTCCCGGGCTGAACATGTCCATCGGCAGAGCGTCGTCGAAGTTGATGCCGTTAATGACGGCGTAGTCGATGAAATCCCGGGGATAGCGTTCATAGAGTTCGTCAACGCGCTGTTTCCAGGAAAACTGGGAATCCAGATAGACCCATACTTCATGGGGAAGCAGATAGGAACCCATCAGGAATCTGAGCAGAGCGTCCTCGCATTCCATGCGGGTGTCAATGGACTGGCAGACTCTCTCATTGAGCAGTTTCTGCCACTGGCTCACGCTTATGCGTCTCTGGAAGTCGTCATAAAGAGTCGCGAGTTCGTCCTGCCATTTTTCCACAGGAGTCATTTCCCGGTCTTCCCCGTGCTCGGCGGCATAGGCCAGGGCCTGTTCATAGGCTTCTCTGAGCTGCTTGAATTCTTCCGGCTTGTCTTCCGGATTGGTATCGGCAAGCAGCTGCCGGTAGGCAGCGCGGATGGCGTTGCGGTCGGTTGTCGGCTCGATCTTCAGTATTTTCCAGAACATGGCAAATCCTTCTTTCTCTTTCTTCCGTTTGTTTCCGGGGAAGTCCCGCTAAGAATATTATATATGAGATGCGCGGCAGGGAACAAAAAATCCCGGCAATGAAACCGGGATTTTTCTTAAGTCTTTTTGCGGGATTAACGGTAGTACTTCATGTTGTTGAAGAAGTTGTTGACGGCTTCGTTGAACTGCTGCCACAGATCTTCCTCATTGTCCTTGCCGCAGAATCCTACTTCCTTCCATCTGGCTCTTAAGCCCTTGACCTTCTCGACCATCTCGTCGGAGAAATCGCTCTGGGCGACACACAGCTTGGCTTCCGCGAGCAGTTCCTGCTTCTTGGCAGCTCTTTCCTTGTAAGTCTCTTCGAGCTGAGCGTAGTGAGCCTTTCTGTTGGCGTAGAATTCGTTTCTGGCGGCGGAGAACTGCTTCCAGAGATCATCGTCGTAATCTCTGCCGGCGCTTCCGGCGGCCTTCCACTGATCCATCAGGGCATTCATGTCATTTCCGGTCTTGCGGAAATCGGTGGACTGAGCCAGTTCCTTGGTCTTGGCGATCAGTTCTTCCTTGACGGCCTTGCTGGCGGCGAATCTTTCGGTCAGGTTCTTGTAGTATTCCTTTCTCTTGTTGGAGAATTCGTTTCTGATTTCCTTGAACTGTTCCCATAATGAATCGTCGGTTTCCTTGTCGGTCATGCCGGCAGCCTTCCACTGTTCCATCAGGTCGTTCATCTCTTCCGTAGCCTTCTTCATGCTGGTGGATTCCAGCAGCTTCTTGGCTTCTTCAATAATAGTGGCTTTGGTCTCAGCGGCTGACTTGTTCAACTCAGCACCCTTGGCCAGGATGTCGTTTAAGTACGAATCAAACTTGCTGTAGAGCTCTTCTTCGTAGTTTGATTCATAGTCGCTGTTTCTTTTCCACTTTCTACGGAGAGCATTGACCTTAAAGAGAGCGTTGGTGACGGTCTCACTTTCGGCAAGTTCCTTAGCCTGTTGCACCAGTTTTTCCTTGTGCTCAAAACTTAAATCTAAATCATCGTAACTCATAAAAACACCTACCTATATATGGCTTAACATCTATCATTTTAACATCAAACATTTCAAAAACAAAATGTTTTCGCACAGTTGACGATAATATTTCGCCGGTTTTGCCCGTGTAGGCCCTTACAATTCCGGCTGATGCGCGGTTACCGGCAATTTGTACGGGCAGGTGATTGTGCTATAATTGTTCTTACCTGAGGAAAACACATGAATGAAGAGCTGATTGCACGGATAAGACAGAAAGCCAGAGAAGACGGCGTGCCCATCATGGACGACGAAGGCATTGACTATGTCGCGGACTTTCTGAAGCGCAGCCGGGTGGATTCGCTTCTGGAGATCGGCACGGCGGTCGGCTACAGCGCCATCGTCTTTGCCAGCTGCAGCGAGGATCTTCATATCGTCACTCTGGAAAACGACGAGCAGCGCTACCGGCAGGCGGTCGAAAACATTGCCGCAGCCGGCCTGAATGAGCGCATCACGCCGATTCTGACGGATGCCCGGCAGTATCATCTGGAAGGGAAGTTCCGCTGTCTGTTTCTCGACGGCCCCAAGGCCCATAATGCGGAACTGCTGAAAATCTATCAAGACAATCTTACCGATGATGGTATAATAATCGTAGATGACGTCTACCTCTACGGGATCCTCGATGATCCGGGGAGGAAGATCAAGAGGCGGTTACGGCCGCTGGTACAAAAACTCAGGGATTTCCGTGAAGGAATGCTGTCAGACCCGGCCTATGAGAGCACTTATCTGCAGATAGGCGACGGTCTGTTGATCTGCAAGAAGAGGGAGAATAAACCAAATGAGTAATGCGAGTAATTTTGTCGAGTTTCTGAACAGTTCACACTCACCTTTCCATGCCGTCGCGCAGGTGGAAAAGCAGCTGAACGAAGCCGGATTCATCAAGCTGAGAGAGAACGCTACCTGGAATCTGGAAAACAACCGTTTCTACTACGTGGTCAGGAATCAGAGCAGTCTGATCGCCTTCAAGATTCCGGAGATGATCAGCGTCAAGTCAGTCAACATCGTGGCTTCCCACTCTGACTCCCCGTCCCTGCGCATCAAGCCGGTAGCGGCCGTCAAGGACGCTCATTACGGCAAGCTGGGCGTGGAAGTCTACGGCGGCGCCATCCTGTCAACCTGGCTGGATCGTCCGCTGGGCATTGCCGGCCGGGTCACCGTCAAGGAAAACGGCGTGCTGGTCAACCGGCTGGTCGACTTTGAAGACGAAAGCGTCATCATTCCCAACGTTGCCATTCATCAGAACCGGGAAGTCAATGACGGCTACAAGTGGAACGAGCAGATCGACATGGTGCCGATGGTCGACGACAAGGACAACGAAAAGTATCTGGAAGACATGATCTGCGCCAAGCTGAGCTGCGACCGCGACAACATCATGGGTCACGAGCTTTATCTTTACAATCAGGAACCGGCAAAGGTCTGGGGAAACCGCAGCCAGTTTGTCTCCGGTCAGCGGATCGATAACCTGGAGAGCGTCTTTACCTCTGCCCAGGCCTTCCTC
The DNA here is from genome assembly GCA_017561615.1 of Erysipelotrichaceae bacterium. Next base: position 24,983 of record JAFZBT010000195.1, on the reverse strand, counting down.
AATTCCTACAGCAACAATTCCATCAACATCATCAGCATCTTCGATAACGAGGAAGTCGGCTCCCTCACCAAGCAGGGCATGGCCTCCAGCTTCCTGGCTGATACCATTGAGCGGATATTCGCCTGCTTCTACTATTCCCGCAATGACGTGAAGGCCGTGCTGGCCAACTCCTTCCTGTTAAGCGCGGACAACGGCCATGCCGTTCATCCGAACCATCCGGAATTATATGACGGCGCCAATGCGGCTTACCTCAATCACGGCGTGATCATCAAGACCTCGTCGGCCATGAGATACATCAACGACAGCACCACCTGGGGCGTCGTCAAGCAGCTGGCTGACCGGGCCGGTGTGCCTTATCAGCTGTTTGCCAACAAGTCCGGCGCCAAGGGAGGCGGAACGCAGACGGCCATCGGCAGCATCTGTCTGCCGGTCATGGCAGCCGACATCGGCCTGCCGCAGCTGGCCATGCATTCCTGCTACGAGACCGCCGGCGCCCGGGACGTGGACTACATGATCTCCCTGATGAGCGAGTTCTTCAACTCCACCGTCACTGTCGATGACGACAAGGTGATCATCAGCAAGTAAAACAGAATCCTCCTGCCGAGCACAGGAGGATTATTGTCTGCTGAAGAAAGGAAGTAAGGAAATGCTTAGAGACGAGCTTATCAGATATTATTATCCCGGTAACGGTCATGACTTCAGCTGCGCTGAGGCCATGCTGCACGCGATGAACGATTACTATGACCTGGATCTGCCTCAGGAGATGTTCTATGCTGCCTCTGCCTTCAGCGGCGGCTGCTGGCAGAACCAGATGTGCGGCGGGCTCGCCAGCATTGCGGCGGTTTTGGGTCTGCTGTATTCCCGCGAAGGTCAAGGGCACAGTTCCAGGGAGCTGAAGCTGCTGACGATCCAACTGTTCAGCCGCGTCAGGGAAAAGTACGGATGCACCAACTGCGGGTCACTGAAGCCGCTGATCCACATACCGGACAGAAAATGCGAACCCGGTCTGGTGGAAATGTGTGACATCGCTGAACAGCTGATCAGCGAAACCGAGATCATAAATAATAGAACTGTCTAGGCAGTTCTTTTATCTTGCAGCTGTTTTCGGGTTTTCTCCGGCGCCGCGTCCTTGGCAGGCGGCTGCTTTTCCTTGTTCTTTTCGTCTGCGAAGATGAAGTAGCTGGCAACCAGAGGCAGGCCGATCATTCCCGTCAGGCCGAAGACCTTCAGACCCAGTACCATCAGGATCAGCGACAGCAGCGGGGATACGCCCAGATTGGCGCCGACCAGCCGCGGCTCAACGAACTGACGCACGACGGTGATAACCAGATAGAGAACCAGAATGCCCACGCCCTTGAGATTGCCCAGGATCAGATAGACCACGCCCCAGGGAATCAGAACCGTGCCGGTTCCCAGGATCGGCAGTATGTCGACCAGGGAGACGATCATGGCCAGGGTGAACGGGGAATCAATACCCAGGATCAAAAAGCCGATGGTCAGTTCAACACAGGTCAGCAGAATGATGATGCCGTAGCAGCGGGCAAGCAGGAAGATCTTCCGGTTGGCCCACTCCTTCAGGTAACCCAGAGAGGCAACGAAGCGGTCAACGGTTTCATAGTCGATGATGAAGTAGAAAGACGAAATGATGAAGATCATGACGCTGAACAGCAGGTTAGGAACCTTGGTTACTCCGGCAGTCACCAGAGACAGGACCGTGGATACCAGTGAACCCAGAGAGCTCTTCAGGACGCTGAAGCCGGTTTCCAGAAGATCAGAGATGTAGGGAATGTTGTCGCTCATGTCCATCAGCTGATCGTAGAGCTGGTTGAGCAGCGGCTCGATGCTGTTGGTGTAGAGGGAAGGCAGGGTGTAGATCCAGTTGACCAGTATGCCGAACAGGCCGCTGAAGAAGATGACCAGGACAACGGCCAGAATGATGTAGAGTATGATGAGCATCCAGGTCTTCGGTCCCTTGGTAATGCGGTTGGCCAGAGTGGCGAACAGGAAGCCGAAGACAAACGGAAGCATTATCGGCATGAGGTAGGAGAAGGAAAGATAGATGATCAGACCGATGCATCCGTAGTAGCCGACGTTAACGAGAAACTCCTGTTTGGTTTTCATTAAACTACCTCCTTACAGTATATTTTAGCACAGAAACGGCTGATGGGGTTCAGCGGAAAGCCGATGCAAAGGCATTTGCCGGCATCTCCGAATGAAAATTTTACTTTCATTTATGAAAAACATCAACACGAAATATGAAAATATATTGAAAATCATTTCCGGAAATAATAAAATACATATATTACATTCATACTAAGGGGGAAATAACATGAAGAAAATGATAACCATGATGCTCGCCCTGCTGATGGCCGTCATGATGACCGGCTGCTCAGGCGGCGGCAACGACACACCGAAGGCTACGGCCTTCAAGCTTGGCGGTTCCGGTCCGCTGACCGGCCCGGCAGCCATTTACGGACAGGATGTCTATGATGCCGCGAAACTGGCCGTTGAGGAGATCAACGCGCTTGATACGTCGGTTAAGTTTGAACTCAATTTCCTGGACGATGCTCATGATCCCGAGCAGGCCATTTCCTGCTACGGCTCACTGAAGGACTGGGGCATGCAGCTGTCGCTGATGTGCGTCACTTCCAAGCCCTGTGCGGCTGTCGCTCCGCTGTATGACGAGGACAATACCTTCGCCATCACTCCGTCCGGCTCATCAACGACCGTCGTTCAGATCGACAACAATTACTACGGCAACGTCTTCCAGATGTGCTTTACTGACCCCAACCAGGGCATTGCCTCAGCTGACTACATGGCTGCCAATGCCTTAGGGACCAAGATCGCCATCGTCTACCAGGATGACATTGACTATTCCGTTGGCATCTACGAAAAGTTTGCTGAAGAAGCAAAGGCCAAGGGCCTTAACGTTGTCTATGTCGGTTCCTTCCAGAACGGCACCAACGAGTTCGGCACCTATCTGCAGAATGCGCAGGCCGCCGGTGCGGACGTCGTCTTCCTGCCGATCTACTACACTGAAGCTTCAATGATCCTGACTCAGGCTGATACCATGGGCTACAAGCCGGTATTCTTCGGCGTTGACGGCATGGACGGCATTCTGGCCGTTGAAGGCTTTGATACCAAGCTGGCTGAAGGCGTTTATCTGCTGACACCGTTCGCACCTGACGCAACCGATGATCTGACCGTGAAATTCGTCAGCGGCTTCCAGAAAGCCTACGGCAGAACTCCGACTCAGTTCGCGGCTGATGCCTATGACGCCGTATATGCTCTCTATCAGGGCCTGACCAAGGCCGGCTGCACACCCGACATGAGTGCATCCGCAGTCTGCGATGCACTGGTCAAGCAGTTTACCTCCATGTCCTTTGACGGTCTGACCGGTGCCGGAGTAACCTGGAAGGCTACCGGTGAGGTAAGCAAGTCACCGAAGGCTGTTGTCATCAAGAACGGCACATACGTAAGCGCTGAATAGCATTTGGAAAACTGATTATAGCCACAGAGGCTGCTGATATCGGGCAGCCTCTGTTTTCCGCGTAAGGAGGAGGAGAAAAATGACATTTCTGCAGTTTCTGATCACGGGACTCAGCCTGGGGAGCGTGTATGCGATCATCGCTCTGGGCTACACCATGGTCTACGGCATCGCCAAGATGCTGAACTTTGCCCACGGGGACATCATCATGATAGGCGCCTACATCGCCTACTTTGCCATGGGCAAATACAATCTGCCGGCCTTTGTGGCCGTGATGGTGTCCGTTCTGGTATGTACGCTTTTAGGCGTAGTGGTTGAGCGGCTGGCCTACAAGCCGCTGCGGAAGGTCTCCTCCCTTTCCGTACTGATCACTGCCATCGGCGTCAGCTATTTCCTGCAGAACGGCGCTCAGCTGCTGTGGTCCTCATCACCCAAGATGTTTACCGCCATCATCCCGGCCAGCACCATCAAGCTGTTTGACGGCCGGCTGACCATAACCTGGCTGTCGGTTTTCACGATCGTGGTCACGCTGCTGATCATGATCGGTCTGACCGTCTTCGTTACCCGTTCCCGGATCGGTAAGGCGATGCGGGCCTGTGCGGAAGACAAGGATACGGCCAGACTGATGGGAATCAATGTCGATACGACGATCTCCGTCACCTTCGCCATCGGATCCGGACTGGCCGCGGTAGCGGCAGCGCTTTATGCCTCCGCCTACCAGTCGATCTCGCCGACCCTGGGTTCAATGCCGGGCATCAAGGCCTTTACGGCTGCCGTCTTCGGCGGCATCGGCTCCATGCCAGGTGCCTTTTTGGGCGGACTGCTGCTGGGCGTCATTGAGACGCTGGTCAAGGGCTATCTGACAACCCAGCTTTCCGATGCCTTTGTCTTCGGCATCCTGATCATCATTCTTCTGGTCAAGCCTAACGGACTCTTAGGCCGGAAGTACAACGAGAAAGTGTAGGTGAGCAGGATGAGTGAATTGAAGAAAATGATCTCAAGGAAGTTCTTCGCCGCCGGCAAGCTTAACCGGACGGTTTCCTATCTGCTGGTCATCGTGGGCTACATCGTGCTGCAGACGCTGCTTAATGCCGGCGCTCTTACCAGCCATTTCAGCAGCCTGCTGGTACCGCTGACTTCCTACATCGTAATTGCGATTGCCCTGAACCTGACCGTCGGCTTCTCAGGAGAGCTTTCTCTCGGCCATGCCGGTTTCATGGGCGTCGGCGCCTTCAGCGCCGTCATCATATCCGGCCTGCTGCTGCCGTATGTTCCCAACACAGCCCTGCGTCTGGTCATCGCCATGCTGGGAGCCGCCCTGGTCAGCAGCCTGTTCGGCGCGCTCATCGGCATTCCGGTTCTGAAGCTGGAAGGTGACTATCTGGCCATCGTCACTCTGGCATTCAACCAGATCATCAAGACCATCATCAACAGCCTTTATCTGGGTTATGACAACCAGGGCATCCAGTTCAGCTTTGTCAACAACAACGTATCCCTGGGTGAAGGCGCCGTTACCATTCTCAAGGGCCCGATCGGCGCCAACGGAATAAAGCGCATTTCGACCTTTACGGCCGGCTTCGTGCTGATTTTGATCACGCTGTTAGTCGTCTATAACCTGATCAACAGCCGCAAGGGCCGCGCCATCATGGCCTGCCGTGACAACCGGATCGCCGCTGAATCAGTCGGCATCAACGTCATGCGCGTCAAGCTGGAAGCCTTCGTCATCTCCGCCGCTCTGGCCGGAGCCGCCGGAGCGCTTTATGGCCTGAACTATTCGACGCTCACGCCGGCCAAGTTCGATTACAACCTGTCGATCATGATCCTGGTCTATGTCGTTCTCGGCGGACTGGGCAACATTACCGGCACCATCATCGCGACTGCGCTCCTCTACATCCTGCCGGAGCAGCTGCGTTTCCTGCAGGACTACCGGATGATCATCTATGCCGTCGTGCTGATCGGCATCATGCTGATCACCAACAACGACTGGTTCCGCTATCAGCTGGCCCGGTTCTCCCGGAAACTGAAGCGAAGAAGAAAACAGCTGAAGGGAGGTGCCGCAAATGACTAAGATGGTTGACTACCCCAGCGGAGCGATCATTCCGGAAAGAGACATAGGATACCGTCCCGTTCTGGAAGCCCTGCATCTGGGCATTGACTTCGGCGGGCTTACCGCCGTTGATGACTTCAACCTGATCGTCGGCAAGACCGAGATCGCCGGTCTGATCGGCCCTAACGGCGCCGGCAAGACGACGGTCTTCAACCTGCTGACCAAGGTCTATCAGCCCACCAGAGGAACGATCCTGCTGGATGGGCAGGACACTTCCAAGATGACGACCGTGGATGCCAATAAGGCCGGCATTGCCCGGACCTTCCAGAACATCCGCCTCTTCAGCAACCTTTCCGTCGAAGACAATGTCAAGGTCGCCATGGGAAAGGACTTCAGCTACAGCACTTTGGGCGGCATTCTGCGCTTACCGCGTTATTACCGTCAGGAAGATGAAGCTCATCAGAAGGCGCTGGAGCTGCTGCGCATCTTTGACATGCAGGATCTGGCCGATACGGCCGCCGGCAATCTGCCCTATGGCGCCCAGAGGCGTCTGGAGATCGTCAGAGCGCTGGCCACCAAGCCCAAGCTGCTGCTTCTGGACGAACCGGCCGCCGGCATGAACCCGGTTGAGACCGAGGAACTGATGAACAACATCCGCAAGATCAGGGATGATTTCAAGATCGCGGTCATGCTGATCGAGCATGACATGAAGCTGGTCATGGGCATCTGCGAAGGCATCGCCGTGCTGAACTACGGCCGCATCATTGCCAAGGGCACGCCGGAGCAGATCCGCAATAACCCGGCTGTCATTGAAGCCTATCTGGGCACCAACAGGGAGGTGTAGAAGATGTCAATGCTGGAAGTAAGAAACATTAACGTATACTACGGTTCCATCCACGCCATCAAGAACATCAGCTTTGATGTCTCAGAAGGCGAGATCATCTGCCTTATCGGCGCCAACGGCGCCGGCAAGACCACCATCCTGAATACCATCTCCGGCCTGCTTTCCAGCAAGAGCGGATCGATCGATTTCATGGGCCAGAACCTGATGAAGGTTCCCGCTCATCAGATCGTGACTCTCGGTCTGGCCCACGTGCCGGAAGGACGTCATGTCTTCACCCGGATGACTGTTAAGGAAAACCTGGAAATGGGCGGTTACTGCATCGCCCGTGAGGAACTGGACGGACTAATGGAAGAAGTCTACAGTCACTTCCCCCGTCTGAAGGAAAGAGAAAGCCAGATCGCCGGGACGCTGTCCGGAGGTGAGCAGCAGATGCTGGCGATGGGCCGGGCGCTGATGAGCAAGCCCAAGCTGCTGATGCTGGATGAACCCTCAATGGGCCTTTCCCCGATCCTGGTCGATGAGATCTTCTCGATCATCAAGGGCCTTCATCAGCAGGGTACCACCATTCTGCTGGTCGAGCAGAATGCCCGCATGGCTCTGTCGGTTGCCGACCGGGGCTATGTTCTGGAAACCGGAAAGATCGTCCTTTCCGCCGATGCGGACGAACTGCTTCACAATGACATGGTCCGGAAGGCTTATCTGGGCGGATAGAAATGCCGGAAGAACTCGTTACCGAAAGCCTGGTCCTGAGAAAGGCCAGGGACGAAGATCTGGAAGCCATCTGGCATAATGTCTGGCGCGACCGGGCTCTGGCAGAAACGATGCTGTGGAGACCGACCCGTACCCGCCGCCAGGCTGCCGAAAGGCTGGAGCGCACCAAAAGGTATCAGGCGGAAAACCTGGCCTGGTTTGTCTGCCTAAGAAGCAGTGGCGAACCCATCGGCTTTGCCGGCCTCAGAGAGATCGGCGAAGGCGAATATGAGGAATCCGGCATCTGCATTGCCAGAAGATTTCAGCAGAAAGGCTATGGCCGCCAGGTACTGGAAGCTCTCGTCGACCTGGTGTTCAACCGGCTCAATGGGCATCTCTTCCGTTATGGCTGCTTCCGTGAAAATGAAGCCTCCAAAGCGCTGGCTCTGAGCTGCGGCTTTGTCTACATCCACAGCGAAACGCTGGTCAGGGAATGGGATGGTCATGAATATCTGTGTGATTTCTATCAGCTGACTGAAAAACAGTGATGCGTAAGGAAAAGAAAAACAGGAGATCTCAGTACTGAGCATCGCCTGTTTTCTTTCATTTCAGATGATTCTTGATTGACTCAAAGCTGGCGTCGGATATGACGTGTTCCATCCGGCAGGCGTCTTCGGCGGCGACCTGGGGGTCGACACCCAGTCTTATCAGCACTTCGGTGAGTACCCGGTGCCGTTCATAGATCTTTTCCGCTACTTCCCGTCCGGTTCTGGTCAGGGTGATGTAGCCGTTACGGTCGATCGCCACATAGCTGTTTTCCCGCAGGATCTTCAGGCCGCGGGAAACCGAAGGCTTGGAATAGTTCATTTCCTCGCAGACATCAATGGCTCTGACGTGTTCCCTTTTCTGGGACAGTATCAGGATGGTCTCAAGATACATTTCTCCCGATTCCTGCAGACGCATGACGATCACTCCTTTTCATCATTATATAACAGATGAACTGACAAAAGAATCCTTTGCGCAGCCAACGGAATGCAGGGCAGATAGCCCCCTGTTTTTTATCGGCTTCAGTGCTATAATTTAGGTATCATTCAGTTAATAAACGGAGGTATTACAATGGTTGATTATACAGAAGGTTCCGGCAAGGAATACCATATTGGCGTTGGTAAGGAAGACGTCGGCGAATATGTCATTCTTCCCGGCGATCCCAAGAGATGCGCCAAGATCGCCGCTTACTTTGACGATGCCAAGCTGGTAGGCGACAGCCGCGAGTTTGTCACCTACACCGGCTATCTGGATGGAAAGAAGGTTTCCGTTACTTCCACCGGCATCGGCGGACCGAGCGCTTCCATTGCCATGGAAGAACTGGTCAAGTGCGGAGCCCACACCTTCATCAGGATCGGTACCTGCGGCGGCATGCAGCTGGATGTCCGCGGCGGTGACGTCGTAGTCGCTACCGGAGCCATCCGGGCTGAAGGTACGACAAAGGAGTACGCCCCGATCGAATTCCCGGCAGTGCCGAACCTCGACTGCGTAAACGCCCTGGTTCAGGCCTGTGAGAACCTCAAGGTCACTCACCATGAAGGCGTTGTCCAGTGCAAGGATGCCTTCTATGGTCAGCACCGTCCGGAGACCCTGCCCAACGGTCAGGAACTGTTAAGGAAATGGGATGCCTGGCTGCAGCTGGGCGCCGTAGCCAGTGAAATGGAATCGGCTGCCCTGTTCATCGTCGCCGCCTACAAGCGCGTGCGCGTCGGCAGCTGCTTCCTGGTTGTTGCCAATCAGGAAAGAGAAAAGGCCGGACTGGAGAATACCCAGGTACATGATACCGATCTGGCCATCAGAGTTGCCGTTGAAGCTATCAGGATCCTGATGGCCAAGGAAAACAAGTAGAAAATGACTCAGTTGGAAAACGTCCAACTATCTGACGACAGACGTCAGGTGATCATAATCGACCAGACGCAGCTCCCCAACCGGCTGGAGTATCTTTATCTCGACAGACTGGAGGACTGCTATCAGGCCATTAAGAAGCTGCAGATCCGCGGGGCGCCGGCCATCGGCATCTTCGCCGGCTACAGCATGTATGTCCTGGCTCAGCAGTACGCGGACAGGCCCTATGAGGAATTCCTGGCGGAGTTCATCCGCCAGAAGGAGTATCTCAATTCCTCCCGGCCGACGGCGGTCAACCTCAACTGGGCGCTGGAAAGAGTGCTGAAGGTCGTTGAGGATAACCGGGATCTCGGCAACGACAGGATCGTGGAACTGCTGGGGAAAGAAGCCGAGAAGATCCACGAGGAAGACAAGGAAATGTGCCTGAAGATCTGCGAGTACGGTCTGACTCTGCTGCATGACGGCGATGGGGTGCTCACCCACTGCAATACCGGCCCGCTGGCGACCAGCCGGGGAACGGCCATCGGCCCGCTGCTGCTGGGCGCTCAGAGAGGCATGAACTTCCATGTCTATGCTGATGAGACCAGGCCATTGCTGCAGGGAGCCAGACTGACGACCTTCGAACTGATGAACGGCGGCGTGGACGTGACCCTGATCTGCGACAACATGGCTTCTCTGGTCATGAAGAACGGCTGGGTGAACATCTGTTTGGTGGGCTGTGACCGCATTGCGGCCAACGGCGACTTCGCCAACAAGATCGGCACCAGCGGCGTGGCCATTCTGGCCAGGCACTACGGCATACCGGTCTATTCCCTGGGACCAAGCAGCACCATTGACCTGAACTGCCCCGATGGCGACCACATAAAGATCGAACTCCGCGATCCCGAGGAGATCGCCAGGAAGTGGTATAAGGAACCGATGGCTCCCGAGGGCTGCAAGTGCTACAACCCGTCCTTCGACGTCACCGACCACTCTCTGGTAACCGGCTTCGTAACCGAAAAGGGCATCGTCTATCCGCCCTTTGAGGAAAACTTCCGCAAACTGTTCGGCTGAAACAGTACGGTCATTCAAATTAAAACACCGGATCACTCCGGTGTTTTTTCACTTATTTTACTTTGTTCTGCTGCAGCACTTGCTTTTCGGCGCCAGTGCGCAGGGCCGGCTGCAGCCGGCACAGCCGCAGCAGCACCCGTTCTTCCGGTTCAGATAAAGGCGTCTTATGGCCAGAGCTGCGATTGCGGCGATGATGATAACGGTAATGATGTCCGCTGTTTTCATGTCAGCCTCCTAAGCCAAGCCCAGCGCAGAGCCGATCAAGCGTACCAGCAGAGCCATGATCCAGGCGATGGTACATTGCCAGAGCACTACGTACAGTGCCCATTTGGGTCCCAGTTCGCGTCTGATCGCAGCGATGGCGGCAACGCAGGGCGCATAGAGCAGACTGAACACCAGCAGAGAGGCGGCAGCCAGCGGGCTCAGCACTGCCGCAACGCCGCCCTGAGCGCTGAACAGCACTTCCAGAACGGAGACGACGCTTTCCTTGGCCATGAAGCCGCTGACCAGCGAGGTCACGACCCGCCAGTCATTGAGGCCAAGCGGCGCAAACAGCGGGGCGAAAAGACCGGAGACAACGGCGAGGATGCTGTCATGGGAATCCTCTATCAGCTTGAAGTGGAAGTCAAAGCTCTTCAGGAACCAGACGACGATCGTGGCGATCAGGATCACCGAGAAGGCTCTCTGCAGGAAGTCCTTGGACTTTTCCCACAGCAGCTGCAGGGTATTGCGGATGGCCGGAAGGCGGTAGTTAGGCAGTTCCATGACAAAGGGAACGGCTTCGCCCCTGAACAGAGTCTTCTTGAAAACCAGGGCGATGATGATGCCGGTCGTGATGCCCAGGACATACAGGCCGGTCATGATCAGAGCCTTGTAATTGGGGAAGAAGGCGTTGACGAAGAAGGCGTAGATCGGCAGCTTGGCAGTACAGCTCATGAACGGGGTCAGCAGGATGGTCATCCGGCGGTCGCGTTCAGAAGGCAGGGTACGGGTCGACATGACGGCCGGAACCGTACAGCCGAAACCGATCAGCAGCGGGACGATGCTGCGGCCGGAGAGGCCGAGTTTTCTTAACAGCTTGTCCATGACGAAGGCCACCCGGGCGATATAGCCGCTGTCCTCCAGAAGTGAAAGGAACAGGAACATGGTTATGATGATCGGCAGGAAGCTCAGTACGCTTCCCACGCCCTCGAAGATGCCGTCGATGATCAGTCCGTGCAGCACTTCGCTGACCCCGGCTGAAGTCAGTGCGTCGTCGACGATGCCGGTAAGAACTTCGATCCAGCCGGCCAGAAGGTCCTGCAGTCCGGCGCCGATGACGTTGAAGGTCAGATAGAAGACCAGACCCATAACGGCGATGAAGATGGGGATGGCTGTATACCTGCCGGTCAGCAGGGTGTCGATCTTACGGCTGCGGGAATGCTCACGGCTTTCCTGCGGCTTTCGGACGCAGGCGTTGCAGACTTTGGTAATGAAGGCGAAGCGCATGTCGGCAATGGCAGCGCTGCGGTCCAGACCGCGCTCCCTTTCCATCTGCAGGGTAATGTGCTCAAGCGTTTCCTTTTCGTTTTCATCGAGGTTCAGCTGGTCGATGATCAGCTGGTCGCCCTCAACGGCCTTGCAGGCCGCAAAGCGAACCGGTATGCCGGCAGTCTGGGCATGGTCCTGAATCAGGTGAATGATGGCATGCAGACAGCGGTGAACGGCACCGCCATGGTCGCTTTCATCACAGAAGTCCTGTCTGGTTGGTTTTTCCTGATATTTGGCAATATGAATTGCATGCTCAACCAGTTCGTGAACACCCTGGTTCTTGACGGCGGAGATCGGAACGACCGGCGTGCCCAGCATGGCTTCCATGGTGTTGACGTCAACGGTACCGCCGTTGCCGGTCATTTCGTCCATCATGTTCAAAGCCACGACCACGGGGATGTCCATCTCCAGCAGCTGCATGGTCAGATAGAGGTTTCTTTCGATGTTGGTCACGTCAACGATGTTGATGATTCCCTTCGGCTTTTCCTGAAGGACGAAGTCGCGGGAGATCAGTTCCTCGCTGGAGTAAGGAGACATTGAGTAAATGCCGGGAAGGTCGGTAATGAGGGTGTTCTTCTTTCCGAGGATTTCGCCGTCCTTGCGGTCGACGGTCACCCCCGGAAAATTGCCGACGTGCTGGCGGGAACCGGTCAGCTGGTTGAAGAGGGTAGTCTTGCCGCTGTTCTGGTTGCCTACCAGGGCAAAGGTCAGCAGGGTGTCTTCAGGAAGAGGATTGCCGCTGCCCTTGGGGTGGAACTTGCCGCCCTCACCCAGGCCCAGGTGCTGACTGACGGTCTTCGCCGCCGTCTTGCTGGGCTGAACCTCTTCGGTTACTTCTTCAACTTCGATCTGATCAGCGTCATCAAGCCTGAGCGTCAGTTCATAACCGTGCAGAGTGATCTCAACCGGATCGCCCATCGGCGCGTATTTTACAACTTTTACAACAGTTCCGGGAATAATTCCCATGTCCAGAAAATGCTGGCGCAGAGCGCCGCTGCCGCCAACGCTCAGTACTCTTGCCGACTGGCCTGTCTTTATGTCTTTAAGTGTCATTCCTGCACCTCTTTTCCTGTCTGCGGTTAGCGTCCGCTTACTGATTTCATTGTAGTTAGCGTATGCTAACTTGTCAAGCGTCTGAACGTATTTGTTTTTCTCTCACCAAAAAAGCAGCCGCCTTGCGGCTGCTTCCTTGTCTTTCGGGTTTTCGCGTTATTTATTCAGCGGCGCATAGCCGGTCTGTTCCACCAGGTACTGGCCGTCTTCGCTTAACAGGAAATCGAGGACCTTCTGAACGTTGGGGTTGTCCTCATTGGCTCTGGTGACGCAGTAGAGAGTGGTGATCAGCGGATACTTGCCGGTCCTGATGTTTTCCACGGTCGGAGCGATGCCGTCGACGGAAAGGATCTTGACGTGCTGCTCCTGCTGCAGGCCTTCCAGGAAGTAGCGGAAGGTATAGCCCATGGCCCCGGCTTCGTTGTTGTACTGAGCCACGTGCTCGATGATGCCGCTCATGGCGTCAAAGGTCTCATAGGTCTTGGGTTCCTTCAGGCTGACATCGCCCATGAAGTAGAGCATCATGGTCTGGCTGCCGGATCCTTCCGGACGCTGGAAGGCAACGATCGGCTGATTCTTGCCGCCGACCTGGTTCCAGTTGGTGATGTCGCCGTGGTAGATGGCCCTGATCTGTTCGGCAGTCAGGTTGTCCACGGGATTGTCTTCTTCCACGAAGAAGATGAAGCCTTCCCGGCCGATGGCCGTAAGCTGGAATTCCACGCCGGCATCCTTGGCATAGTCGATCTGATCCTGGGAAGGCCGGGCTCCGAACAGCATGTCGCATTCTTTGTCCGCCAGCCGCCAGTAACCGTAGACGGTGTTGGTGAAGGTGACGATCTTGCCGTTGATGTACAGGCTCTTGTCACCGTCGGGCTTGTCGATGAAGTCCTTCTCGATTCTGTCGATGTCCTTGTAGATGGCCTTGGCTACGGCACTGTAGAGCGGATAGCAGGCTTCGGCGCCGTCCAGGATCGGCATGTCCTTTTCGTCTTCGATCAGCAGGGAAGCCGGATGGTCAAGGGTGACCAGCTTGCTGGGCTCGCTGTAGACGTAGTAGCCGGTAAAGTCAGTGCTTGAGAAGCCGTGCATGTAGTCAAACCCGTGGCCGCTGTACTTTCTTTCATCGTTATGCGTATAGCTGTAGATGTTGCCGCCGGCCAGCAGGGCTGTGATCAGCACCAGGATCATGACCGGTGCCGCCTTGATCCTTTTCTTCAGCAGAACAAGCAGGACGATGATGGCAATGATCTGAAGGATGAAGGTCAGCAGCCGGAAACTGCCAAGGGATCCCAGGAAGGTTATCAGATTGAGCAGTGAAAACGGAGCGGTCACGATGTACCAGGGCAGGAAAGCTTCTGACTGCAGGAAACCGCCGGAGACGATCATTCCCAGTGAATGCGTGATCAGTGACAGCAGCAGCATCGCCACGTTGACCTTCAGTGATGCGTCGGTAAGGCTGGCAACCCTGCGGATGAACAGAAAATACAGAAAGATGAAGAGGCCTGCCGCTGCCGAAGCCGCCGGCAGAAAGAAGCGGTCGATGTCGAGGTAGCCATAAAGGAAGAAGGCAATTACGGAGGCAATGATCATGACCAGTACGTAATCGCGGAAGAAGGCTATGAGATACTTTTTCATGTTTCGGTTTCTCCTTTATCTTTAATCAATGTTAGCACAAACCGGAAGAAGAGGGCAAAGCTCCGAAGAAAGCCCGGCTTGACCGGGCTGTCATTAAATCTCCTTCAGGATGCTGAGAAGTCTGTCAACATCAGCCTGCTGAGTTGCCCAGCTGGTAGCCAGACGGATGACGGTGTGGCTGTCATCGTATTTCTCCCAGAAACTGTAGCTGACTTTTTCGCCCAGTTTCCGCAGTCTGTCATTTTCCATGATCACGAAGATCTGATTGGTGGGGGAGTCAAACAGCAGCTGATAGCCATTGGCTTTCAGGAAATCCTGGATCTGATCAGCGTAGCTGATGGCGCTGGTACCAACTTTCAGGTAAAGATCATCTTCAAACAGGGTGGCAAACTGGATGCCCAGCAGCTTTCCCTTGGCCAGGATGCCGCCCATCTGCTTGACCGTCGTGAAGAAGTGGGGAACAAGGCTCTTGCGGCGGAAGACAACGGCTTCGCCCAGCAGGGCGCCGCACTTGGTGCCGCCGATGTAGAAGATGTCGCAGCATTCCGCCATTAACGGCAGGGTGACATCGTTTCGGCTGGAAGCCAGGCCGTAGGCCAGACGGGCGCCGTCAGCGTACAGCAGCAGGCCGTACTTCTGACAGACCTCATGCAGTTTCCTCAGTTCCCCGGCGCTGTAGAGAGTGCCGTATTCAGTGGGCTGGGAAATGTAGACCAGCGCCGGCTGAGCCATGTGCTCATTATTGGCGTCAGCGGTAAAGATCTTCATGTATTCATCCACCTGCTGAGCTGAGATCTTGCCCTGATGATGGGGAAGGGCCAGAATCTTGTGGCCGGTGGCTTCAATCGATCCGGCTTCGTGACAGTTGATGTGACCGGTGTCGGCGGAAATGACCGCCTGATAACGCTGCAGCGCTGCCGCGATGACGATCAGGTTGGCCTGGGTACCGCCGGAGATCAGCTGGACCTCGCCGTCTTCCAGATGGCAGGCTTCCAGGATCAGCTGTTTGGCCCTGACAGTATAGGGATCGCTGCCGTAGCCTTCACAGGCTTCCATGTTGGTCTCAGCCAGCTTTGCCAGGATGGCCGGATGGCAGCCCTGAAGGTAGTCGCAGGAAAAGGGCAATAGTTGATTCATGGCTGGTGTTTCTCCTTTCTATTCGGAGATCTGCGGGTTGATCAGATTGTACTTGCCCGTATAGTACTTGTACAGAGCGGTAAACTCTTCGGAATCCCGCTTGTAGTCGTGAAGGTACTGATGCGTATAGAACTCGTCGTGAGACAGTTCGATCATGCAGACGGCCACGTTGGAGCAGTGGTCGGAGACACGCTCGCAGTTGTTCAGCAGTTCGCTGAGCTGCAGACCCAGTTCGATCGTGCACTCGCCGGTGGTAAGCCGGTCGACGTGGTTGTCGGTGATGGCGTCGATCAGCTTGTCGATGGTCTCTTCCAGCGGTTCGACCTGGGCAGCTGCCGCCATGTCATCGTTGATGAAGGAGACGGTCGCGTTGTCGAGGATCTCTCTGATGGCCGTAAACAGGATGCTGAGCTCCCGGTCAGCCGTCTCGGAGAAACGATCCTTGCCTTCGCTGATGCTCTGGGCGATCTTGGCCAGATTGACGGCGTGGTCGCCGATTCTCTCAAAGTCGGTGATCAGGTGCAGCATCTTGTTGATGTCCTCACTGGACTGCTTGGAAAGGGAAACGCGGGAGAGCTTGACCAGATAGCTGTCCAGCTGGTCCTGATACCAGTCGACGGTCTTTTCGAGTTCCTGGACCTTTTCGTATTCCTCTTCGCTGTACTGCCTGAACAGATGCAGCGCTCTCTCCATTTCCTCCTTGGCCATCATGGCCATTACCATGGTGTTGCCAAGGCATTCGTTAACGGCGATGGAGGGCTGGTTGATAAGTCTTTCGTCGATGAGGATCTGGGGAAGATCCCGGGGATCGTCCTTGACGATCTTCTTGACGAGCTTGATGATGATCGGTTCCAGGGCAAAGGCCACGATGGTCACCAGGATGTTGAACAGGGTATGAACCAGGGCAACGTGCACGTGGGTAGCAGGACCCTGCAGGAATTCAATTTTGCCGATCACCAGTAAGACGGCCAGGACGGCCAGAGCGCCGGTGCAGTTGACGACTACCTGAAGAACGCTGACGCGCTTGGCATTCTTGGCGACGCCGATGGCGCTGATCAGACCGGTTACGCAGGTGCCGATGTTGGCGCCCAGGATCAGCGGTATGGCCATGCCCAGGGTGATCTGTCCGGATAGGGCAAAGGCTTCAATGATACCGATGGCGGCGGCGGAAGACTGGATGACTGCGGTGAACAGGGTGGCTACCAGCACGGCCAGGACCGGGTTGGTGAACATCACCAGGATGTTGGCGAACCAGGGTTCATTGGCCATCAGCTTCATCGAGTCAGACATGAAGGTCATGCCGTACATCAGGACGGCGAAGCCGACGAAGATGGTGCCCAGATCCTTCTGTTTTTCCTTCTTGGCGGCCATTCGCATGACCACGCCGACCAGGGCCAGAATGGGGGTGAAGAACTTGGGGTTGAGCAGGGACATGACTGAGAAGCCGCTGCTTTCAATGCCGGTCAGGGTAAGGATCCAGCCGGTGATCGTCGTGCCGACGTTGGATCCCAGGATGATGGCCAGGGTGTCCTTGAAGTCAATGATGTTGGAGTTGACCAGACCGACCAGCATGACCATGACGCCGGAAGAAGACTGGATGGCAACGGTGATGATCGCGCCAAGCAGGAAACTCAGCAGCTTGTTGCTGGTGACTTTTTTCAGGGTCAGTTCGAGAGAGCCGCCGGCCATCTTCTCCAGTGAAGAAGACATGACGTTCATGCCGTAGAGGAAGAACGCCAGACCGGCCATGATCTGAAGCGCCGAATATATATCCATGTTTATCTCCTTTTTTGAATGATTATTTATAATTCTGCCCCTTCATGATTGGGACAGTTGTTTTTCATCAGGATGGTGCCTAAATGAATTATACCATATACAGAGCCTGCTCAGAGGGCAAAGTATGAGGCAAATATGATAAGATAATGGTGGTGATGAACTATGAAAGTCAGGATAATCGGACTGCCGGAAGGCGAGATAATAAAGGAATACCCGGAGAAGCTGAAGGCTGAGCTGATCCTTAAGGAAGTGGAAGACCAGCTCCCCTATCCGGCCTATGGCTGCCGGATCGACAACGCCTACCGCGGCCTGCTGCACGTGGTGTACCACGACTGCACGCTGGAATTCCTGGACATCCGTTGTCAGGCCATGTGGCTGGTCTACCAGAGTTCTCTGGTCATGCTGTACATCAAGGCCGTCCATGACGTATTGGGCAAAAAGGTCCAGGTAACGGTCAACAATTCCCTTTCCAAGGGCCTTTTCACCGTCATCAAGAACAACAGCAAGCCTGATGAGGAAACGATCAGCAGGATCGACAGGCAGATGCGCAAACTGGTTGAGCAGGATCTGCCGATCATCAAGCGGCACCTCAACCGTCAGGAGATCACGGCATTGACGGAAGAACTCAAGCAGAAGGAGACCGGCAATCTGATCGCCTCCATTCCCTCCCTCAATCACGTGGAGATCTATTCGCTGGAAGATGAGACCCAGATCTTCTACAACTTCCTGGTTCCTTCGACCGGCTATTTAAAGTATTTTGAACTGCGGCCCTATAAGAACGGCATCCTGCTGCGCTACCCGCATCAGTCCGATCCGCTGAAGATCCCGGAGTATGAGGATCAGAAGCTGCTGTATGACGCCTTCAGCGAAGCCACCAAGTGGGGAAAGCTGATGGGCATCAAGTATGTCGATGACCTCAACAACCGCATTCTGAACAAGCAGACCGAGGACATGTATCTGATGCAGGAAGCCCTGCATGAGAAGAAGATCGCCAACATCGCCGATGACATTGCCAAGAGCCGCAAGCGCATTGTGCTCATCTGCGGACCGTCGAGCTCCGGCAAGACGACCTTTGCCAAGAGACTGTGCATCCAGCTCAACGTTCTGGGCATCAAGACTCTCTACATGGGTACTGACGACTACTTCGTTGAGCGCGAAGACTCGCCGATCGGGCCGGACGGGGAAAAGGACTTTGAAAGCATCAAGGCGGTCGACACCAGGCTGTTTGTCCGTCAGATGAAGGAACTGCTGGACGGCAAGACCGTTGACCTGCCGGTGTTTGACTTCATCTCCGGCACCAAGATATATGGCCAGCGCATTACCAGCATCGCGAAGGATCAGGTCATCGTCATCGAAGGCATTCATGCCCTTAACCGGACGCTGACTGAAGGAATTGACGAAAAGGAGAAGTTCAAGATCTACATTTCTCCCTTTACTCCCATCAGCGTTGACCGCCATAACCGGATCTCAACCACCGACTGCCGGCTGTTACGGAGGCTGGTAAGAGACTACCAGTTCCGCGGCTGGCCGGTCGCCAGGACCCTGGCCAGCTGGCCGAAGGTCAGAAGCGGTGAGGATCAGAACATCTTCCCCTACCACGGCGAAGCCAAGGTGTTCTTCAATTCCAACTGCATCTATGAACTGGCGGTGCTGAAGAAATACGTTGAGCCGCTGCTGAAGGAAGTAACGAGAAGCGAACCGGAATATGCCGAGGCCCAGCGGCTGCTGGAATTCTTCCGCTATATTGAACCGGTGGAGGACGATGATGCCATTGCCAACAATTCCATCATCCGCGAATTCATAGGCGGTTCCGTGATCGTTCACTGAAAAAGACAAGTGCGAAAAAAACGAAGAGGACGCAGGTCCTCTTTTAGTGTGAATGTTTATTTCCGGTAGCCGTTGAACCAGGCTCTCTCTTCAAAAGGCTTTTTCACAGCAGCGGCCGGTTCTTCTGCGGCGATGCCGACGGGCAGCAGGCAGACCAGTTCATAGCCGTCCGGCACCCCGAGGATCGCCGCCATTCGGTCGCCTATGCGGTCTTCATCAGTGATGTGGCCTTCGTACCAGCAGCTCTGATAGCCCAGTGCCGTAATCGTCAGCAGCATGTTCTCGATGGCGGCGGCGTAGTCCTGGATCGCAAAGCAGCGGTCGCGGTAGGCGTTGATCCGGCTGGTCAGCACGCAGATCAGGGCCGGCGCGCTCTGGGCGACCGGCGGATCGATCACGGCTTTCAGCTGTCTCAGGAGATCTTCATCATCCACGGCGATCAGGCTGGTGGTCTGCCGGTTACAGCCGGAAGGGGCTGCCAGACCGGCTTCCATGATGAGTCTCAGATCCTCCCGGGTCACCTTGTCATCCCGGTATTCTCCCCGGTAACTGTGCCGGTTGAGAATAAGGTCAGGCAGACAACGGCCGCTCACTCGGCTTTCTCCTGTCTGAGTTCTCCGAGATTGTCAATAGTGACGGTTGGGAAGGGGAAGCCGATTCCTTCGGCGTCAAAGCGCTTCTTGATCTGGTAGCGGATGTCGCAGCAGGTCTGGTAGCTTTCCCCGACGCTTCTGGTAACGACCGGAATGCGCAGGTCAATGGAGCTCTCACCGAAATTGAACAGCACGGCAGCGGCTTTCTTGACGCCCTGCTTTTTCTGCTCCCCGGTGCGCTTGTCGACGGTGTTGGGATGAGCGGCGACGATTTCCTCCAGGATCTTCATCGCCCTGTCGATGTCGCTGCCGTATGTAATGGAAACGACGATGGGGCTGGTGAAGGAGTCATTGTCGGAAGAGTTTTCGATGATGGTGTTGCTTAAGGCGCTGTTGGAAATAATGTAGCGGGTGTTGTTGAAGGTGGTGATGATGGTGTGCCTGAGGTTCATCTCCGAAACGATGCCGGTCAGCCCGTTCTTTTCCGGCAGGGTGATCCTGTCGCCGATGTCAAAGGGCTTGTAGGAGGAGATGAAGATGCCGTCGATCAGGTTGGACAGCGATTCCTGAGCAGCCATCGAGACGCCCAGGGCCAGGATGCCGCTGGAAGTGATGATGGTGTTCAGCGTATTGGAAAAACTGGAAAACTGCGAGCCGATGAGCATGGCAGCCATTATCCAGATGAGGACGCGGATGATGTTGCCGATGAACTTGATGTGCAGGGTCGCGCCCTTGCGCTTTTCAAATTTCTCGGCGCTTCTTTTGACCAGCCGGGTCAGAATGACGGCTGCGATGATGACGGACAGCGAGAAGATGAGTCGCGGTCCGTAGTCCCTGATGAATTCGTTCCAGTCCATGTCTTTTCTCCTATTCCTTTATCTCGATGCGGCCTTCGACATGCGAGTCGATGTGCTGGCGGGAGGAGAGCAGCTCCTCGAAGATGGCCATCTGCGAGGTAATGACCTTGCGCGGCCTGGCGTTGGCCAGCACTTCCTCAATGGGCACATCGAAGAATTCGCTGAAGCTGTTGTAGTGGAAACCGTCCTGAACGGCAATGCGGATCAGGCGGTCATCGGTGATGTCCTCCCCGTTGAGCTTGAATTCCTCAATGGTATGGGTGGTTTTGTTGTAAAGAATGCGCATGCCTTTGGAAAGCTGGTAGAACTCGGTATGAGCTCCCGGTTGCAGCGCTTCGTCTCTGAGCATGAACTGCATCATGTGGCGGAACTGCTTTCCCGTCACCTGCAGCATGATGACCGCCTCGTCATAGGGAACGACTTCCCTGAGGTCCTGCAGAGTCAGGATCGGTCCCAGGGTGTCCTTGCGGATCGAACCGGAAGCCATCAGCATTACCTCATAGGAAGAGTCTTCCTGAAGCAGGTCGGCGAACAGGTTGCCCAGTTCGGTCTCCTGGTAGCGGCTGGGGTGAGTCAGCGGCCGCTTGAAGGTGGTGATGATCCGGGAATACTTCTCATCCGTCTTGTCCTTATAGGAGTTGAGCAGCTGTTCCATGATCGGGTCAGGTTCGCAGGTTTCCGAAGTGATCGGACACAGCGTCCATGACAGTTCGGCCAGGGAAGCCGTATCGGTATCGATCTCAACGTCAAAGCGGCCCATGTAGCCGGTTCCCTTGCCGACCTGGACGATGGGGATGCCGTTGACGAAGGTGGGCGCTTCCATCAGGGTATGGGAATGGGCGCCGATGATGATGTCAACGCCCCATTCGGGGTTAAGCATCTGCGCCAGCCTGACGTCGTTTTCGTAGCCGATGTGGGTGACCAGCACGGTCAGGTTGACCTTGGTGGTCTTGTAGTTGTCGATGATGACACCGACTTCCTCAACGGCCTCCCAGAGGTCGATGAAGGAACCGATGATCTCTTCGTTCTTGGTGGTCGAGAGCACTTCCTCGGTGATGACGCCGATGAACATGATGTTCAGCCCGCCGACATTGACGATCTCATAGGGTTTGAACAGACGGGAGTGGTTGCTCTTGATGAAGAGGTTGGCGTTGACGATCGGGAAACGGGCGCACTTTTCCAGAAACAGCAGGTGGGCGACGCCGTAGTCGACCTCATGGTTGCCGACGGAGAAGACGTCGGGAGCCAGGTAATTCATCAGTTCGATGGTGGAGATCCCCCGGAACTCCGAGTCGATGATCGATCCCCTGAACATGTCGCCGGCATTGACGTACAGGACGTTCTTATCGTTGTGGCGGACCCGCTGGATGTAATTGGCCAGATAGCTGATGCCGCCTTCCAGATGACCGTCAACTTCCCGGGGAAGGAAGTCGCCGTGCATGTCGTTGTTATGCAGTATGGTAAGCTTTTTGATGCTCATGATGCCACCTCCACAGATAAGAAGATTATAACAGATATGACTGCTGTCTTCATCCTCAACCGCCGGCAGTCCGGTTGATATTAGCCTCTGCCTTCTTTATAATTTATATGCGTCCGGTCCGCAGGACCGCAGCATACGTGGAGCTGATCTGATTGATTGAATTAAGAAACATCAAGAAGGACTATGTCATGGAATCCAGCACGGTGCACGCCTTAAGAGGCGTCAGCGTGGCTTTCCGGCAGAATGAGTTCGTTGCCGTTCTCGGCCCCTCCGGCGGCGGCAAGACGACGCTGCTTAACATCATCGGCGGCCTTGACCGCTACAGCGAAGGCGAACTGCTGATCAACGGCAGGACCACCGCTAATTATACCGACAGAGAGTGGGACAACTACCGGAATCATTCGGTAGGTTTTGTCTTTCAGACATATAACCTGATTCCGCATCAGACCGTGCTGTCAAATGTCGAACTGGCGCTGACCATTTCCGGCATATCCGCTTCCGAACGCCGCCAGCGGGCCATTGATGCCCTGAAGAGCGTCGGGCTGGAAGATCAGATCGGCAAGAGGCCCAACCAGCTTTCCGGCGGTCAGATGCAGAGAGTAGCCATCGCCCGGGCCGTGGTCAATGATCCGGACATTCTGCTGGCCGATGAACCTACCGGCGCTCTGGACACCCAGAGTTCCCTGCAGGTCATGGAGATCCTGAAGAAGGTGGCTGAAGACCGCCTGGTGGTCATGGTCACCCACAACCCGGAACTGGCTGAGCAGTATGCCAGCCGCATCATCCGCATCCGCGACGGTCAGCTGACATCCGATACCAATCCCTTCCGAGTAACGGAAGAGGAAGAGAAGATCACCTTCGGCAAGGCCCGCATGGGTCTGCTGACGGCCTTCAAGCTGTCGCTCAACAACCTTCTGAGCAAGAAGGGCAGGACCATCCTGACCGCCTTTGCCGGCAGCATCGGCATCATCGGCATCGCCCTGATCCTGTCCCTTTCCACCGGCGTCAACAACTACATCGATGAGGTGCAGACCAATTCGCTGTCTTCCTATCCCCTGACGATCGAAAGAAACAGCGCCGATTTCTCTTCCCTGATTGAAGGCATGATGGGCACGGCCACTTCCACCATCAAGCAGGAGGGGCAGATCAGCGAAGTGCCGCTGGTCAGCCAGCTGTTTACCCAGCTGGGCGTCAACAACCTGACGGCCTTCAGAAATTACCTCATCGCCAATGCGGAGGTCATCGATCCCCTGCTGGTGGATCTGCAGTACGACTACGGCATTACTCCGCAGATCTACATGGACAGCAGCGAGAAGGCCGTACGGCTTAACCCCTCCAGCATGTCGTTCTCCGCTTCTTCCTTCAGCGCTTCCCCCTATAACGGCATGCAGGTCTTCCAGAAGATGATCAGCAACCGCGAGCTTCTGGAAAGCCAGTATGATGTCATCGCCGGCCGCTGGCCGGAGAAGTACGATGAGTGCCTGCTGGTCCTGGGCGACCGCTATACGATATCCGACTATCAGCTCTATGCCCTGGGCATCAGAGACCCGGAAGAACTATCCAAGCTGGCCCGGGAAGCCTTCAGCGGCAATCCCGTAAGCATCGATGAGAATAACATGATCTTTGATTATGACTACTTCCTGAATCTCAGCTACCGTCTGGTGGTCGCAGCGGACTACTACCGCTACAACCGGGATTACGACATCTGGGAAGACATGCGCGACAATGACGACTACCTGAAGCAGCTGGTCAGCCAGGGCCTCAGGCTCAAGGTCGTGGGCATAATCACCGAAAAAGCCGGCGTCAGCGCTTCTTCGCTGCAGCCCGGCATTGCCTACCGGTCGGATCTGATCGACTGGATCATTTCCCAGGCCGCCAGCCGTCCGGTGCTGAGCCAGCAGCTTGCCGACCGGCAGACCGACGTCTTTTCGCGTCTGACCTTTGCGGAACTCAACGAAAAGGAAAGAAAGACAAACATCGACTTCTCGGACATGATCACCGTTGATCAGCAGGCCATTTCCGAAGCCTTCGGCATGAAGGTCAATGAGAATGAGATCAGAAGCATCATGTCCGCATCCATCAACGAAGCTCTGGAGAGCATCACCACGGATACGGAGCAGACCGGCCAGCAGCTCAGCGGCTGCTTTGCCGTCCTTTTGGAAAGGACGCTGCAGGATTACATCGACGACCACGGTGTTGCCGGGGTAGCCGCTTACGGCAGCGAGGACATCGATGCCATGATCCAGAGAGGTCTGGCTGATGAGCAGAGCATCGCGGCCATGGACGCCCTGGCGCAGGAATACGGCATCAGCCGGGAAATGCTGCAGACGATGTTCACCCCGCTGATGGAAAGACTGCTGGAAGGTTATCTGGAACTGGGCGCCGCCGCCGGCAGCGAGCGCGGCTATCTCGCTCAGGATACTTTGGGCGAGACCGTCAACCTGCTGATGAACAACCCGGTGATGGAAGGCATCGTTTTGGCCTACAGCCGTTCGCTGATCGAGACCCGCATGCGGGTAACCATCTCCCAGGTAATGACCGGCATGTCCAGCCAGCTGATCAGCAAGCTGGCATCCGGCTTCCGCGTTGATGGCGAAAAGCTGGCGGGTGCCTTCCGCTTTGACATGAATGAGGAAGAACTCAGCCGGCTGATGAGTACCTACATGACCGACAGTTCGGCCGAAGCCAGCTATGAACGCAACCTGCGGCTTCTGGGATACGGCGATGCCGCCGACCCGGAATCCATCAGCTTCTATTTCCGCGATTTCGCTTCCAAGGATGCCCTGAAGGAAATGATAAGCAGGTACAACGAAGACATGAAGGCCGCCGGAAAAGAAGAAATGGTCATCATCTACACCGACATCACCGGCATCCTGATGAAATCCATCACCACCATCATCAATGCGATCAGCTACGTTCTGATTGCCTTTGTGTCGATCTCACTGGTCGTTTCCTCGATCATGATCGGCATCATCACCTACATTTCCGTTCTGGAAAGAACCAAGGAGATCGGCATCCTTCGCTCTCTGGGCGCTTCCAAGGGTGACGTAAAGAACGTGTTCTCCGCCGAGACCTTCATCATCG
>JAFZBT010000194.1 GCA_017561615.1 Erysipelotrichaceae bacterium | reverse complement strand
GGTGTTTATCTGATTTAATTATAGAAAAATGAACGAAATAGTGTCAATAAATGGCCTGACAGTTGATAAACGATCAGAAAACGCTTAAAATCAGGGTAGAATATGATCGTTTTCGATCATCACAGGCGAAGGAGACATCATGAATACGGAAAGAACGACCGGCATCATCACCCTGCTGGAAAAATACGGCTACGTCAGCGTCCGCGACCTGGCCAACCTGCTGCACGTCAGTGCCCCTACGGTCAGAAGATCGCTGTCCGAACTGGAAAGGGAAGGCATCGTCGTCCGCAACCACGGCGGCGTTACCCTGGCCGGCAACGGCCTGCCCAAGCCCTTCTCCTACCGCTTCTCCGACATGAAGGAAGAGAAGCGCCGGATCGCCCAGGCAGCCTGTTCGCTGCTGACCGACAACAGCATCATCTACCTGGACACCTCCACCACGGTCATGTGCATGATCGACTACTTAAAGAGCCGCCGGAACATCACCGTAGTCACCAATTCAGTGCCGGCCATTCAGCTGCTGCACGGCTACGGCATTCCCGTCAAGTGCACCGGCGGGGACCTGAACGACGAATCGATGGGCTTTGTCGGCTACGCTGCCGAATCCTACCTGGCCTCCATCCGTACCGATTTCGCCTTCATATCCACCCCGGCCATCGGTCTGGACGGCCGCATCTCCGACTACTCGGAACAGGAAACTCACCTCAGGAAGGTCGCCATGGCCAACAGCGCCCGCTGCGTCTATCTGTTCGAAAAGCAGAAACTCAACCAGAGTGCCATCTTCACTCTATGCAACAGCAGCGACGTTGATTATCTGATCTCCAACGCCGATCTCGGCAGCGTCTTTCCCGACATGGAGATCAGCAGGTACCGCAGCGACCCCGACGTCTTCATCGCCCGGGTAAGATAACCGGCAGTTTTGGCTTTTTGGTGTTGTTATTGAAAAACGTTTGTGATAATATGTTTAAGCAGGCATGCGCCAGTAGCTCAGTTGGATAGAGCATCCGCCTTCTAAGCGGACGGTCAGGGGTTCGAGTCCCTTCTGGCGCGCCACTTTTTTTATGCCTGGGTTCGCTTCTTTGACAAAAGCGGGCGCTATGGTATGATAGGCTTACATCAGGGGCAGCCTGACGCTGCCCTGCCCGGAAAGGAGCGAGCATGAAAAAGATACGGATTACCCCCTTCTCCCTGCCCTGGTTTGGCTGGCTGATCCTGTCGGCCCTGGCGCTGATCCTGATGCGCATCTTCGTCCTTCCTCTGGACCTGCAGATCAGGCTGAATGTCCTGCTTTGGATCGGCATCTTCAGCTTCGTCTACCTGCGCATCTACAAGCTGGGCCTGCGCTATCTGAAGGGCTATGACTACAACTACTTCAACGAACTTCCCTGCTATCTCTGCAACCTTTCCACCTTTACCTGCATTTACGCAGCGCTTACCGGCAGCCATATCTTCGCCGTCTACAGCTATTCCGTCGGCTTCGCCGGCGCTCTGCTGGCCTTCCTGGCTCCCGACCCGTCCTTCCGCGACATCGAACTGTTTTCCTGGAAGTCCTTCGGCTTCTTTGGTTATCACAGCCTGCTGATCGTCAACTGCCTGGGCTTTGCGGTGCTGGACATCTGCCGCCCGCAGCTGGCCGATGTCTTCGGTGTCGTCGGCATTACCCTGGCGCTGATGCTGCTGGCCCATGGGGTCAACTTTACGGTAAGAAAGCTGAAACTGTGTGAAGAAGCAAACTACGTCTTCACCTATGACCCCGGCGACAACGGCATTCTGGTCTTCTTCCATAAGCGGATCCCGGTGCCGGCAGTCTACCTGCTGCCGCTGGCCGGACCGTTTGCGCTCATTTACCTGATCATGTACGCCGTCTATCAGCTGTTTGCCCTGGTGTTCTGAACGGCACCGGCGTCAGTTTTTCACTAAAGCCTGACAAAAGCGGAGCATCGCTGATGCTCCGCTTTCATTTTGTAAGTTGCAGTTTATTCTTCCGCTTCCGCTTCGGCGGCTCCGGGATTCCAGAGCTGATAGAAGGGAACGATCTTGATCTCATCGGCATAGGCCTTGGCGAAACGGCGCTGTTCCACGACGTTTTCCCCGTGCCTCTCCACTAACAGCGACTTGTTGGTCATGTAGCTGACGTAGACAGCCTTCTTCAGCAGGAAGATGCGGCTGACCCCGCGGTAGATAAGTCTGGCCTTGGTTTCCTTGTCCTCAGTCTGCGCCAGGGCGGCGATAAGCTCTTCAAACAGCTTTCCGGATTCCTCTACGGCAGCGTCCTTCATGTCTTCCATGTTGGCGATGTACTGGCTGTCGAGTTTTCTCTGTACGGCTCCGACGGTCTTTCTGTCCTCGTACAGCGTGCGGAAGCAGCTCAGAAGGCTGCTGGCGTTTTCTTCGTTGAGATAGGCGGCCAGCAGTTCCAGCCGCTGCTTTTCGAAGACGTTGCCGACTTCGCTGAGGCAGTAGTACATGCCCTTCGCTTCGATGTAGCTGTCCAGATTGATCAGAATGGCGCGCTGATTGTCATCCTTCTTCCAGTACAGGATGTAGGGCGCCTTCATGACGCCGGCAGGAACCTTGGTGATGTCCCGGTAGCCGATCTTCTTATTTGCCAGAGCTTCCAGATTGCTCTTGATTTCAAAGTTGGTATAAAGACGGACGGTGCCGTCAACGGCAGCGATCTGTTCGAACATTTCGCTGAAGCGGTCCTGGTGTGAAGCCAGATAGTCGGTAAGCAGCCCATTGTAGTATGAAGAATAATCATATTCTCCAAAATCATACAAAACATCAAAAATACCCATTATTCTAAATTCTCCCTTGGAAAATCCAAATTTCATTATAATGCAACAAAACAGACGTGTCTACCTCATCGCGTCGCTTATTAAACAGAAAGGACCGCAACTGGTCAGGCGCCTTCAGACATAAAAAACCGGCGCCGATGAAAGCCGGTTTTTTATGTCAGCCAAAAGAAAAACTGCTCTTTGGAGCAGTTATCTAATATTCGAGATTCTGAGTCTGTTCGATCTCCGTGATCCGGTCAATGCGCTTCTGATGGCGGCCGCCTTCAAACTCGGCGTTCAGCCATTCGTCGACGATCATCTTGGCCATCTCGATGCCGATGATCCGGGCGCCGAAGGCGATGATGTTGGCATTGTTGTGACGCTTGGTCAGCTGAGCCGAACACGGTTCCGAACATACCGCCGCCCTTACGCCGTGCACCTTGTTGGCAGCCAGGGAAATGCCGATGCCGGTTCCGCAGATCAGAACGCCGCTGTCCACTTCACCGGATGCCACGGCCTTGCCAACCGCAAATCCGGGAATCGCATAGTCAATGCTCTCGGTGCTGTCGGTACCGTAGTTGATGACCTCATGACCCTTCGCTTCCAGATATTTGATTAATTCGTACTTCATTTCCACGCCGGCGTGGTCGTTGCCAATTCCAATTCTCATTATTCTTTTCTCCCTTACATTATTATTTTACCATATCCGCAGCCCGTTTTTACACCGGCATGCAATGCCGTTCTTTTTCCGATTTCACTTAATCCTCATTCCGCAAAGTCTGTTATAATTAGTAGGCGAGGCGAAAAGATGGAACTCAGAGAACTGCTCGAAAATCACGGCATGACCCTTCAGGAAAGCCAGCTGGCACAGCTGGAGCTTTATGCCGATCTGCTGATCCGGTGGAACGACAGATTCAACCTGACCGCCATCACTGACCGCCAGGACATCTACCTCAAGCACTTCGCCGACTGCCTGCTGCTGACCGGCTATCCCCTGGGGGAAAGCCTGGCTGACGTGGGTACCGGCGCCGGTTTCCCGGCCATCGTGCTCAAGATCGCCAGACCGCAGCTGCGCATCACGATGCTGGAGCCCAACCACAAGAAGATATCCTTCCTCAGCGAGGTGATCGACAGGCTCAACCTGGAAAACATCGAAGCCGTCGCCCAGCGCAGCGAAGACTACGCCCGGGAGCACTATGAACAGTTCGATACCGTCACCTCACGGGCCGTTGCTCCCCTGAACATCCTGAGCGAACTGTGCCTGCCACTGGTCAGAACCGGCGGTCATTTCCTGGCCATGAAGGGGCCCAGAGGCATCGAGGAACTGCAGGAAAGCGCCTCTGCCTTAAGAAAACTGTCGGCTGAACATCTGGCCACCGGCAGCTATGACCTGGACGGTCAGCAGCGGCTGATCATCGACATCGTCAAGACGGCGCCGACCAACCGCCGCTACCCGCGCAACTACAGCCAGATAAAGAAGAAGCCACTGTAAAGGAATGATATGAATGTCACAGCTAAAGCAGATAAGCATTGATAAGATCAAGACCAACCCCAACCAGCCCCGAATCGGCTTTGAAGAGGAAAGCCTGCGGCAGCTGGCTGATTCGATCAGGGAAAACGGGCTTCTGCAGCCCATCAGCGTCCGGGAAACCTATACCGGCTATGAGGTCATCGCCGGGGAAAGAAGGCTGAGAGCCTGCCGGATGCTGGGATACCAGCAGATCCCCGCCATCGTCATTGACGCCGGTGAAGTTCAGAGCGCCCAGCTGGCGCTGATCGAAAACATCCAGCGTCAGGACCTTAACGCCATTGAAGAAGCCAGCGGCTATCTGCAGATCCTCAAGCTCACCGGCATGTCCCAGCAGCAGCTGGCTGACCGGCTGGGCAAGAGTCAGTCATCGGTTGCCAACAAGCTGCGCCTGCTGGGTCTCAGCGAGGAAGTCAGGCAGGCCATCGTCGACGGCCGCATCAGCGAACGTCACGGCCGGGCCCTGCTGTCCGTTGAACCCGATCAGCAGAAGAAGGCGCTGGAAGTCATCGAGAAAAAGAACCTGACCGTCGCTCAGACCGAAGAATACCTGAACCGCAAGCCGGCCAGAAAGCCGGGAAAGCTCAGATGCTTCGGCGTTTCCGAGCGGATCATCATCAATTCGCTGAGGGACAGCTATAACAAGTGCCGTCAGCTTTCTGACCGGGTTTCCCTGGAAGAAAGCGAGGACGAGGAAGCTTACGTGATGACAATAAGGGTAAGAAAAACCGCCTAGTTTATGTTAGAATAATTTGTGAGGTGCATGTCATATGGGAAAGATTATTGCCTTAGCCAACCAGAAGGGCGGCGTCGGAAAAACAACAACAAGCATTAACCTGGCCGCCGGTCTGGCGTATCTGGGCAAGAAGGTCCTGCTGGTCGACCTGGACCCCCAGGCCAATGCCACGCAGGGCATCGGCGTGCGTGAAGAGATCAGAAAGAGCACCTACGATCTGCTTCTGCGGGATGCCGAGCCGGGCGAATGCATCATTACCAAGCGCATACCGCCGCTGGACATCATTCCGGCAACCATCGATCTGGCCGGCAGCGACCTGGAGATGGCCAACTATGACCAGAACCGCGACAAGCTGCTGAAGGCCAAGCTGACGCCTCTGAAGGAAAAATACGATTACATTCTCATCGACTGTCCGCCGACTCTGGGCCTGTTCAACACCAACGCCCTGACGGCAGCCGATTCCGTCATCATACCCGTACAGTGTGAATACTATGCCCTGGAAGGTCTGACCCAGCTGCTGGCTTCCATCAGAATGGTTCAGAAGGTCTCCAACCCCAAGCTCTACATCGAAGGCGTCCTGCTGACGATGTACGACGCCAGGACCAAGCTGTCCGTCGAGGTACAGCAGGAAGTGCGGAAGTATTTCAAGGAAAGAGTCTACCGCTCCTACATTCCCCGCAACATCCGCCTGTCCGAAGCGCCTTCCTACGGCAAGAGCATCTTTGAGCACGACATCAAGTCCGAAGGCGCCAGAGCCTATGCCGCTTTGGCCAAGGAAGTCATTACCAAGAACAGTTAGGAGGTAAAGATGGCAGCTAAGAAAGAACATTTGGGAACCGGTCTGTCCGCCATCTTCGGTGAAAACATCGAAGACGTCATCAGCGAGATCGAAAGCTCCGCCCGTGACGACGGCAGCGGCCGCAAGGTCTCCCTTAAACTGAGCGAGATCCGCACCAACCCCTATCAGCCCCGTCATGTCTTTGATGACGAGAAGATCGGTGAACTGGCCGAGTCCATCCGCCAGCAGGGTGTCTTCACCCCCGTACTGGTCCGCAAGGCCATCGGCGGCTATGAGCTGATCTCCGGTGAAAGAAGGCTGAGAGCCAGCGAGATCGCCGGAAAGGAAACCATTCCGGCCATCATCATGGAAGCTACTGACGATCAGATGATGGAGATCTCTCTGCTGGAAAACATCCAAAGAGAGAACCTCAATGCCATTGAGGAAGCCAACGCCTACCAGACGCTGATGAAGAAGATGAACTGCACGCAGGAGCAGCTCGCCTCCCGCATCGGCAAGAGCCGTGAGCACATTGCCAACACCGTCCGGCTGCTGAAGCTGCCGAAGGACGTTCAGAAGCTGGTTGAGGAAGGCAGGCTCTCGATGGGCCATGTCCGTCCGCTGATTACCCTGGACGCCGCGACCTGTTCGCAGCTGGCTCAGAAGGCGGTCAGAGACGGCCTGTCTGTCCGGGCTGTTGAAGCCCTGTCGCATCTGCCATCCGGCAAGAGCGCGCCGGCATCGGCGAAGAAGGATCCCTTCATCCGTGATCTGGAAAAGCGTCTGAAGGAAAAGTACGGAACGTCAGTCAAGATCACCGACAAGTCCGTCAACCTGTCCTACAGCGACACCGACGATCTCAACAGACTGCTGGAGATCCTGGGCGTAATTGAATAAGCACAAGAAAATCCACCTGAGTGGATTTTTCTTATGCGTTTATCAGCCGGTCTTCTACAGATTCATCAGCGCTGACAGCGCGCTGAGGCACATCAGCGCCACCAGCACGGCCAGCAGAATTCTTACCATCAGCTTCTTCATCTTAATTGCCGGCCACGCTGATGTCGAACAGTTCGACGGCTTCAGGAACGATGCAGTTGTCCAGTTGCATGCTTTCCCTGCTGAGATAGCAGTTGTTCAAAGCCGTGTTCATGTTGCCGGTAATGCTGCCGGAAGTGACCGGGGTGACCTTTTCCCCATCGTACAGATAGGCAAGGCGGAATTCGCCGCCGAAGTCACCGGTGATCGGATTGACCATCAGGCCGGAGAACTGCACGACCTTCAGATACGGCTGGCTTTCCATTTCTTCAAGAGACCTGCTTCCCGGTGAAACTACGAAGTTAAACGCCGGGGCAATGTCGTCAATGCCCAGATAGCGGGCCGTGGCGTTGTCGCCGTGGTAGCTTACGCAGACGCCGTCCCTGACCAGGTCATAATCCCTGGCCCGGCAGCCATCCAGGGCATAGGGCTGGTTGGCTGATGAATACGGCAGCTGCTTTCTGATCTGCATGCTGATCTTATCGCCTTCACCGCTCTGGAAGCTGTCGCCGATTTTGACCTGACTCGTACGCCGGTAAATGTTAGCCGTGTTGGTCTTGGCCAGGAAGTAGGCAAAGAATTCCTTCATGTCCTCGCCGGTCATGATCACGTGAGCGTTGAGCATGGTTTTACAGGGCTGAGCCTGGGAACGGTCGGCAGCCAGCGTAAAGACGTTTTCGATGCGCCCGACGATGTTCTCCACCGTCTGATCAGCGCCGCAGGTGAGCATGTAGTAGATCTCCACTTCCCGGCCGTCTGCCAGGGAAGTGATGACGATCTCCAGCTCTTCCGCCAGCTGATTGAAGCTGATGTCGCACCCCCGGGAGTTTACCATGTGGTAATAATCCTGGTTGACGAAGACCTCGTATGAGTTTATCTTTTCGTTGCCGCGGTCGTTGATCGACTGCACGGCGGCGATGACCTTGCCGAAGGACTCCAGCAGATCAGCTTCAGCCATGTCTTCGTGATGAACCTCATCGCTGACGAGCTCAAAATGGGGATTGAGAGCGATCGAAGCGCTGAACTTCATTTTCTCAATGACCTCTCTGATCTCTCCGTCGCTCTGGGAAAGGAAGATCTCCTGCTCAGCGCTGCCTCTCTTGCCGTCCACATCCATATAGACGGTAAGCTTATAGCTGTCCGTATCGCTGATGCGGTGCTGATCCAGCTTCTGGCCGATGAAGAAGGCCTGATGGGAAATCGTGCGGTTTTCCACCAGCTGCCAGTCACTGACCTGCGCCTGTCTTAAGATGCTTATGATTCTGTCCATCAGCCCAGCCTCACTTTCGTCTTGATGTACGGACCGCCGTCGGAAACGACGACCCATTCCTTATAGCCCTTGCCGCAGTAACCGTTGCCGTTAGTGCAGACATCGCCGCTGACCATTGATATGTTGGCCAGCAGGTCAGGCACGTAGCCGGTCAGGATGACCGGTGAATAGATCTTGCCGGTCAGCTTGCCGTCCCTGATCTCCCGGGCCCGGGAGAGAACGCACTGGATGCCCCAGTTCTTGGGGTCTTCCATGCCGGACTGAGCACCGTCGATGATGAAGCCGTAATCGGTACTGGCGATCATTTCCTCAAGAGTGCTGTCACCCTTGCCGAAATAAGTGTTGGTCATGCGGGTGTAGGCCTTGCGCCTGTAGGTTTCCCGGCGGCCGTTGGCACTGGGTTTGACGCCCAGCCGCAGAGCCGACAGCAGATCGCTCATACCGGCGACCAGATAGCCGTTCTTCAGGATCTGGGTTTCCCCGGCCAGCGTTCCCTCATCGTCGAAGAAGAAGGAAGCCGTGTCGCGGATATTGGTGGCGCCGTCGTACATGTCGGTGACATCGCTGGCGATCTTTTCCTGCATGTGGTACTTGGCAACGGCTCTGTCTTTGACGAACATGTCCATTTCCAGGCCGTGTCCGAATGCCTCGTGGGCAATGATGCCGGAGGATTCCGGCGGGCAGATGACCGTATACTCGCCCGGCTTGACGTTCTCGGCGCCGAACAGGCACATGACGTCCTGATAGCACTCGTCCATCCTGGCAGCCACTTCATCAATGATTTCCGTGCCTTTCCAGCCGGAATCGCTGACCCTTGAGACTTCACTCTGGCCGTCCTTAGCTGCCAGCATGACCAGCGAGCAGGTAACAAAGCCGTAGCTCTGCATCAGGTCCCGGCGGGAAGACAGGAACATCTTGCTGATGACGACGTGAGTGAAGCTGACGGCGCATTCCACCACGTGTTCCCTGGCCGCCCCCTGATCGGAGATATCCTTGAGCTTCTTCATCAGCTCAGCGGGATCGATGGCCGGGATGCTGTCGGCGATCTCGCCGGCAAACTGCTTTTCAATGTTTTCCTCGTGAACCAGCGGGGTCTCGTACTTGCTTACGGAAAGGCTGCCGAGCAGACCGTTCTGGCTGTTAAGCTGACGGCGGATCCTCTCAGCCAGCTGATCGATGTCATCAAGCTGGTTGAAGGAATACTCCTGATAGCCTCCGTCGCCGTAGAGACGCACGACAAAGCCCCGCTCACCAAAACCATATGGCCGGATGGACTGGGAGCGCTGGGAAGCGGAATAGGCTGTTCCCGAAACGTCCGTCGCCAGAACGGAGACGTATTCATAGTCTCTTTCGAGCAGACTGATAAGCTGCTTCAGCTGTGAACGGCAGCTTGCCAGGTAGGCAGACTGTTCAAGTTTCATAATCAAATCTCCTAATATGTCAGTATTTCGAAGCCGTCTTCCATGACCAGGAAGGTGTGTTCCCACTGGGCAGACGGCAGTCTGTCTTTCGTGTAGACGGTCCAGCCGTCCAGGGCGCTGATCCTGATGCCGGACTTGCGCATGTTGATCATCGGCTCAATGGTGAAGACCATGCCCGGCACCATCAGCATGCCGGTATTCTTCTTGCCGTAGTGGCCGACCCAGGGCTCCTCATGGAACTGCAGGCCGACGCCGTGGCCGCCGAATTCCCTGACGACCTTGTAGCCGTTGCGGTTGGCGTGCTGCTCAATGGCGTAGCCGATGTCGCCGATGAAGCCGTAAGGCTTGATCTGCTGGGCGCCGATGTCCAGGCACTGTTTGGTTACCTCAACCAGCCGCTTCTTTTCCCGGGTCGTTTCACCGATGATGAACATCCGGCTGGCGTCGGAGAAGTAGCCGTCCAGAATGGTGGAAACGTCAACATTGACGATCATGCCTTCCCGTAAGACTTCCCTGGTTGAAGGAATGCCGTGGCAGACCACGTCATCGATGGAAACGCAGACGTGCTTGGGATAGCCTTCATAGTTAAGGTCGGCGCAGATGGCGCCATGTCCTTCCGTGTATTCCGCGACCCAGTCATCGATGTCCTGAGTGGTGACTCCCTCTCTGATCCTGGAAGCCACATAGTCAAGAACGCCGGTATTGATGACGCCGCTCCGGCGGATCCCCTCGATCTGCTCTTCCGTCTTAATTGACGAAAGCTTGGGCACAACGTGGCCAAGCTGCTTGTAATATTCGATTTTTTCCAGAATTTCCGGTTTCATCTTAATTCCCCGTATAGCTTCCGACGACTCCGAAGATCTCGACGCCGTATTTGATGTTCTTGCTCTGAAGCTGTCCGTTACCCTGAATGTGAATCGGATTCCGCAGATAGACGCCCTTATGGATGATGATGTCCTCAGTCGTCGGCATGATCGGTTCCGTAACGTCATAGGTAGGAATCGTACCGGTGATCTTCTGACCGTTGACATAGGCGCTGTAGCCTTCCAGGATGTCCGCCGGTGAAGCGGTAGCGTTGGAAGTGTCAATGTCAATGTAGGTGCCCTGTACCAGCCGGCCGTGCACGTAGGCTGTCTTGCCTTCGCGGATGTCGGCGGCAGTAGCCGTGGCTTCATTGGTCATGATATAGCCGTTGGCCAGATAGCCGGCTCTCAGTTCTTCAGCCATCCTGTCTCTGAACAGGAAGAAGCTGCCGACGGCGCCGATCACCATGAACAGCAGGGTGATCAGGAAGGCATTGCGGAAGTAGTGCGGCGTTACGTATTCGTAATCGTCATCTTCCTCATCTTCCTCATCCTCATCATCGAGGTCGTATTCCTCAGTCGGTTCGCTGATGACGGTCGTCTCCTGTCTTTCCGGCTCGTCTTCTTCGAGGGCAAAGGACGCCTTGTATTCACGGGTCTGATCGTCAGCCTTGATGCCGGAAGCGGCTTCGTTCTGTGCCGTCAGCGCGGCGATGGCGGAAATCTGGCCTTCCTGTTTCGGCTCCTCAGCCGGAACTTCCGGCTTTTCCTCTTCGACTTCGTACTTTTCCAGCTGGCTGTCAACGGAAGTGTCCTTGAAAATGCTCCATTTCATGTTACTCACCTCCGCCTTCTGCCGGCTCCGGTTCAATCTTGAAGGTTCCCCTGACATTAAACAGGGTCACGCCGGCGCGGATGTTCTCGGGAAGCAGGTTCTTGCTGCCGCGGATGATGATGTCCTCAGCCAGATACTGGCCGCCCTGAATGCTGATGCCGGTCGTTGTCGGCATGATGTCTTCGCCATAGCTGATCGGCAGGCTGCCGACCACCAGTTCGCCGTTGATGTATGCCGTCTTGCCCTTGACGATGACCGATGCGATCGCGGTCGCGTCCGAGGTGTCGAAGACGATTATATTCCCCTGTACCAGTTCGCCGTTCACAAAGGCGCTCTTGCCGTTGACAATGTCGTCAGCCGTCGCCGTGGCGTCACTGGTAAGTACATATCCCTCTTTCAGCATCTCATCCAGCACCTTGTTGCTGGTGTAGGTGTGAGTCAGCACATAGCCGATCGCACCGCCCAGAATCAGGCCGCTGAGAGCCAGGATGAGCATGCCGACGGTAATCTTTTTTCCTGAAGACATAGAATCCCTCCTATACCATTGATAATTATAATACATTTGCCATATTGAAACAAACCGGGCTATTTCCCGGGAAATAAGCCACGCAAAAGGGCGGCATTGCCGCCCTGTGTGCCTGTTTCCGCTTTTTTCTTACAGACTGCTGTAGAGCTGATCGTACAGCAGTGCGCTCTTCTGCCAGGAAACGTCTTCCTTCATGGCGTTCTTCATCATCTGTTTCCAGTCATCCTTGCGGTAGTAGAAGACTTCAATGGCATACTTGATCATGTAGATGAAGTCGTCGCCGCTGAAGTTCTTGAAGGTGAAGCCGGTGCCCTGCTTGGTGTACTCATTGTAGGGAACGACCGTATCCCTTAAGCCGCCGACCTCACGCACCAGCGGCAGAGTGCCGTAACGCATGGAGATCAGCTGGGAGATGCCGCAGGGTTCAAACAGCGAGGGCATCAGGAAGAGGTCCACGCCGGCATAGATGCTGTGGGAAAGAGCCTCGTCATAGCCGCAGTAGAATACCGCCCGGTGCGGATAATCGTACTCGATGCGCTTGAGCTGGTTTTCGATGTAGTTGTCGCCGGTGCCCAGGATGATCAGCTGAACGTCCTGTCCCATGATCGTGCTCATCTTCTCGATCAGCAGGGAAGCGCCCTTCTGCCAGGTCAGGCGGGAGACCATGCCCATTAACAGGACATTTTCGTCTTCTCTTAAGCCCAGTCTTCTCTGCAAATCCTTCTTGTTCTTCTTCTTACCGGCAATCGCCTTGAGCGAGTAATTGGCATAGAGGCACTTGTCGGTCTCCGGATTCCAGCTGTCGGTGTCGATGCCGTTGACGATGCCCCAGAGGTCATCGCGGCGGTAGGACAGCGCCTCGTTCATGCGTTCGCCGAATTCCGGAGAGAGGATCTCGCCGGCATAGCTGTTGGATACGGTGGTGATCTTGTCAGCGTAGATGATGGCACCCTTCATGAAGCTCATGCCGTTATCAAACTTCAGATCGCCGTTGTCAAAGTACTTGGAATGCAGGTTGAAGCAGTTCATCAGCTCTCTCGGGAAGTTGCCCTGGAAAGCCAGGTTGTGGATCGTGAAGACATGCTTGATCCGGTTGTGATACTCATCCGTATATTCCTTCTTGGCCAGAATTGGGATCATGCCGGTATGCCAGTCATGCGTGTGAATGATGTCCACCTTGAAGGGCAGATACTGCAGACATTCCAATACTGCCTTGCAGTAGAAGGCAAAGCGCTCGCCGTCATCGGCAAAGCCGTACATGCCGTCGCGATAGAAGTAATCGTCCTGACGGATGAAATAGTATTCAACGCCGTTGCTGACATCCTTATAGAGAGATGCCTGCTTGTTGATGATGCCGGACTGAACGTTGAAGTCACAGATCTTTTCCATTTCGTACTTTTCCATGATCTTCTTGTACATCGGCAGTACCACCGCCATGCGGTATTTCTTATGATCAATGCACTGAGGCAGCGAACCGATGACATCGGCCAGACCGCCGGACTTGATGTAAGGCAGGCCTTCAGCGGCTGCGTAGAGTATTCCCTTCATCAGACAGTGTCCCTCCTGGCAACATACATGAGGTTATCCTTTGAGCCAACGATCTCCTTGACGTACTTTACGACGGCGTGCTTGTCGATGACTGCGTATTCAATGTGCGCGCCTTCGCAGATCTCTGCGCCCGGCAGAATCAGGGAATCGCGGACCACCGCGCCCTTCTGGATCTTGACACCGCGGCCGATGATGCAGTGATCAACGGTGCCGCGGATGGCGCATCCGTTGGCGATCAGCGAATGGGTTACCCTGGCGTCCTCGGAATAGTAAGTCGGTGAGGAGTCATTGGTCTTGGTGTAGATCGGCCATTCGGGGTCGAACAGTTCGTTTACCTTGTCATAGTCGATCAGTTCCATGTTGGTTTCGTAGTATTTCCGCAGTGAGTTGATGCAGCTCAGATAGCCCTTGTACTCATAGCCGCGGACATTCATGTGCTTGTTTCTGGCTTCTGCCGTCAGGAACTCCTTCAGTGAATACAGTTCGGAAACCTTGGCTGCCTCCTTAAGGCAGTTCAGGAAGAAGTCAGTCTTCATGATATAGGTCTCCAGCGAGATCGGAGCGTTGGCATTCTCACCCTGAGAAAGATTGGAGTCAACGACCTGGCCGCCTTCGAAGGTCAGCCGGTGGCACTTGAGGAAGTTGGTATCAGCGTCAGCGATGTTCTTGTAGACGACGGTGATGTCAGCCTTGGTTTCAACATGCTGAGCAACGACCTCCTGATAATTGATCCGGTCGATCATGAAGCTGGGAGCAATGACGATATAGTCCATCTTGCTCTCGGCAATGGTGCTGGCATACTGCCTTAACAGGGCCAGATCGGTGTAATACAGCGGATTGACGACCTGCTCGTCAGAATAGAGGATCTGCAGGGATCCGCTCTTGGAGTTGATGTTGTACTGACTGCCGGAACCGATGTGTTCGATCAGCGATCTCGGCTTGTTCTTGGTCAGGATCTTGATGTGGTCGATGCCGCTGTTGACCATGTTGCTTAAGACGATGTCAATGATGCGGTAGCGTCCCAGAAAGGACATGGCCGGAATCGTTCTGTAGCGGCTCAGGCCCTCGATTTCGTGACGATCGTTTTCAAATGTTACAATACCCAGACATTTAAACATCTTAACAATCCTCCTCTTTAGCGATAAGCTGCACCTTGGTTCCGTCACCGATGTGGTGGCCGGCCTTGATGACCATGTTTTCGGCTACGATGCACTTTCTGACCACCGCGCCTTCCTCAATGACGGCATTGGGCATGATGACTGAGTCGATGACTTCAGCGCCCTTCATTACCTTGACACCGCCGAAGATGACACTGCCGGCGACCCGGCCGTCGATGTAGCATCCCTGGTTGATCAGGGCCTTTTCGATCCTGGCGTTCTCAGTGATGACCTGCGGCAGTTCCGGGAAGTCCTCGGTGTAGATCTTCCACTTCTCGTCGCCCAGTCCCAGCGGGTTGTCGGCCTTCAGAAGGTCCATGTTGGCTTCCCACAGGGAATCAATGGTTCCGACGTCCTTCCAGTATCCTTCAAACGGATAGGCAAACAGCCGCTTGCCTTCGTTCAGCAGATTGGGAATGATGTTCTTGCCGAAGTCGTGGCTGGACGATTCAACGGCATGGTCTTCGATCAGTGCCTTTCTCAGCACGGAATAAGTGAAGATGTAGATGCCCATCGAAGCCTGATTGTTCTTCGGGTGAGCCGGTTTTTCCTCGAATTCGTAGATCCGGTTGTCTTCATGGGTATTCATGATGCCGAAGCGGGTAGCTTCCTCCAGCGTTACCGTCAGACCGGCGATGGTGACATCGCAATTGTTGGCCTTGTGGAAGTTCAGCATGTCATCATAGTCCATCTTGTAGATGTGGTCGCCGGAAAGGATGACCACGTATTCCGGATTGTACTGGTCCATGAAGTCAATGTTCTGGTAAATGGCATCGGCCGTACCGGCATAGCTTGAGAAGCCGCTGTCGGTCTCACGGGGAGGAAGAACGAACGTTCCTCTGTCGCGTCCGTCCAGGCCCCACAGGGAAGCCCGGGACACGTAGGAGCCCAGCAGTATGGATTCATACTGGGTCAGCACACCGACGATTCCCACATTTGAGTTAGCGCAGTTGCTCAGAGGGAAGTCAATGATGCGGTACTTTCCGCCGTAATAGACAGCCGGTTTCGCGGCTTTTTTGGTCAGATCAAAAAGTCTGGTCCCACGTCCGCCGGCCAATATCATCGCTAGCATTTCTGTTTTCATTTCATCGCCACCTTATCTATTTGATTATTGTGTATACGCTTACAGTTTCATTATACAATAGTTTCCCGGCTTTGTTTTGCCGATTTTCGCTTTCCTGTTCTTTTGTCGCCTAAGCAAAGGGAGGAATGCCTTCTTCCTCCCCTGATCGGTGGTTTATTTTTCTGTTTACTAAGCCTTATGAATGAAATCGGCGATGTCATCCAGAACTTCAGCCCCGATGTGCTGCTCAACGCTGTATTCCTTGCTGGCCTTGAGAATGTCGTTGTAGATCCCCGGCACGAAGATGTGGTTGAGCTGCGGATACAGTCTGTATGTTACGTTGTCCCGGCCTGCCAGCAGTTGCTTGAAGCCTTCAAAGTCAACGTCAGCCAGCACCTGGAAGTCCTTGCCGCCCTGCATGATCAGCACCGGCTTGTCGCTTTCCAGAAGGTACTGGTCAGCGGTCTTCTTCCCCATTTCCTTGAAATAGTAAAGATTCAGGTTGCCGGCAAATTTCTTCCTCAGCGCTTCCTCATCGCTCATTTCATACAGGCCTTCAAACCTGCGGCCGTAGGTTTTCTGTTCCCAGTCGATGAACCTGCTGACCAGAACGTTGCCGCCCTTGGCCTGCCCCAGCTGGCGGATGACGATGTCCTCCAGCCTATACGGCGTTCCCGCCATCATGACCAGGCCGCGGAAACTGCCGCCTTCAGCGTCAATGCGCGGCGCCAGCATGGCACCCATGCTGTGGCCGATGATGAAGATGCGCTCGGGATCAATGCGTTCGTCCTTCCTCAGCAGATCAGCTGCCAGCAAGGCATCCTCAATGCTTTCCTCCCAGACGGTCATCTTCTTCAGTCTGACCATCTTCCACTTATGGGCAAAGGTCCGCTTGTCATAGCGTATGGCAGCGATGCCTCTTTCAGCCAGACCTTCGGCAATGTCCCGGAAAGGCGTGAGCTTCATGACCTTTTCGTCCATGTTGCTGGCGCCGGAGCCGTGCACCAGCACAGCGGCCGGCAGCTTTTCCGTCGGCTCATCCGGCATGGTCAGAAGCCCGTTAAGGGGATATTGATTTCCGATGACTATCTTTTCGCTTTTCATATGCAGTCTCCTTTCAGTCGGGACACTATTTAGAATTGTTTCTAAATAGATTATACTCGCTTTGCCGTTTAATTCAACTGCTTCTGCCAGTGTGTTAAAATAAGAACATGAACAAGGAAAAGATAAGGGAATTCTTCAACGCCATGGCTGACAGCTGGGATCAGGGCATGGTCATAAACGAAGCAGTCATAAAGACCATTCTGGACAATGCCGCCGTCCGGGAAGGAATTGATGTCCTGGACGTTGCCAGCGGTACCGGCGTGCTCATTCCCTTTTATCTCAGCAGAAATGTCCGCAGCGTCACCGCCATTGACGTCTCGGAAAGAATGAGCGCGATCGCCGCTCAGAAGTTTTCCACTAACGGGCAGGTCCGGGTGATCTGCGCCGACGTTTTGGGTTACCTCCCTGACCGGCTTTATGACGTCATCGTCGTCTATAACGCCCTGCCGCATTTTCCCGATGACGAGCAGCTGATCAGCGCTCTTTCCGCCATGCTGGAAGAAGGTGGTAGGCTGACCATTGCCCACGGCATGAGCCGGGAGAGGATCAATGATCACCACCGTAACGTTTCCCCGGAGATCAGGAAGCCGCTGAAACCGGTGGAAGAGCTGGCGGAGATCATGGCCCGGCATCTGCAGGTGGAGATCACGGTCTCCACTGACAGCATGTATCAGATAGTCGGTAGAAAGCTCTGATAACAAGGTAAAAGAAAACTGCGAAGCCGCAGTTTTTTGTATTATCATCACACTTCTTCACCGAAGCCGCCTTCTCTGAGGCAGTTTTCTCCGGCATACCGCCCGGCGCACTTAAGCGCTTCGGTCACCCTGTCTTTCTCCAGGATCTCTCCTTTCTGCCAGCCCAGTTCCTTCAGGCGGCAGATGAAGGCAGCCAGAAAGGCGTCGCCGGCGCCCATGGTGTCAACGGCATCGATCCGGTCCGCTTCGCCATGAACGACGTTCTTTTTGTTGATCAGGTACTGGCCGTGCGTCCCCATGGTTATCAGCACGTTGACGCAGCCGCTGTTCATGATCTTCCTCGCGAAGCTGACCAATGTCCGCTCATCAGCCGGCGGCAGGGAGAACATGGCCAGATCAAGCCTGTCACAGACCATGCTCAGATATTCATCGGCATGATACTTCTCCTTTTCGCCGAAATCGTAGACGTAGATGGCATCAAGACGGCTTATCTTCTTCATCTCTTCCGGCATCTTGGCATTGCAGTTGGAAATGACGACGTCTGCCTGATTCAGA
Source organism: Erysipelotrichaceae bacterium (assembly GCA_017561615.1). The sequence goes on along the minus strand of JAFZBT010000194.1, from coordinate 3,704 downwards.
TAAGCAAGCCGCTCTTCATTCAGCACCATCGGGCCGGACCAGTTGTCGCCCAGTTCAACATTTATGAACGTCCTCTCGCCGTCAATGACTTCATAGTTGCAGTGCTTGGTCGTTCCGTTTTCAATGAACTGGCAGTGACGGCAGTCAACGCCGTTGTCTCTGAGAGCCCGGAGTATCACCTTGGCCATGTCATCGTCGCCGATGTTGCCCAGATAGGCGGAATCACAGCCCAGCCGGGCCAGATGAACGGCCACGTTCAGGCTGTTGCCGCCGGGGAACATCTTTCCGCTGTTCACATAGTAATCAATGACGTTGTCGCCGACGCATACGCTCTTCATCTTAGTATTCACTCTTTCTGTAGTACCTTCTGGTCTCCAGCGGATGATCGAGGATCACTTCGGCATTCTTGCCGATCCGCTGCAGGATCGCCGCCATCACGATCGGCGAAAGATACTTGCGGTATTCATCTCTGATGCCCGGCAGTTCATAGTCCCGGGTATCGAAGCAGGTAAGCTTGTCCGTCAGGCCTCTGACGAATTCCCTTACTCTCTCATCCTGGCTTCTGGTCACTCCCTCGCCCAGCAACAGGGTTACGCAGACATCTCTGTCTACCAGTTCCAGAGTGCCATGGAAGAATTCGGCAGACGTCACCGACTTGGTGGGAATCCACAGGGACTCCTCCAGTACGCACATGGAGTACGAATACGCCGTAGGCCAGAGATCGCCGGATCCGATCCAGATGTTGTACGGTTCCCGGCCGTACGCTTCCGCGTACCGGCAGCATTTTTCATCGCAGTCGATCCTGACCTGAACCAACGCCTTTCCCAGTTCGCTGAGATTGTCCGCAAAATCGGGATACTGAGGGAAGGCGCCCCTGTTGTACATGATCTTTCCGATGATGAACCAGAACACCAGTTCCTGAGGCCGGCCGTCATTGTAGACAAAGCTGTAGTCTGACAGACTGCCCAGAGGCGTGTCTTCTCTGCCCAATACGGAAACGATCCTGATGCCCATCTCCTTCAGCTTTCGGGCGCATTCCAGAGTTTCCCTGGTGTCGCCCGACTTGGAAGTCATGAAGGCTACGCTTCTTTCCGTCAGCCGGTTGCAGCCGGTCAGCAGGAAGTCAGCGGAAACCATGGCAGCGCAGGGAATCCGGCTGTAGACGTTAAGATAGTGGCAGAACGGTTCCATCATGGCCATTGAACCGCCTGAGGAAGTGAAGAACAGCAGGTCAAAGCCTGCGTCACAGATCTCATCGGCGATTTCTTCAATCGTTTTCCGGCGGTCATAAATGTACTGATAGTTTCTGATTATCGTGTCAGCGTCAAAGTTGATCATGGGCTTATCTCCTTCATCAGTCTTGGTATTTTTATTTTATCACCTGACTGTTTCGCTTTAGTAGAATATTGCCCCGTTAATCAGTATCATAGTATCAGAAGGAAGGCATCGGGAGGACACACAAATGGATATGAAAAAGGCAGGACTGAAGATGAGCGTTCTGATGGGCGCAGCCATGAGCACCGTGCTTTCCCTGGTCGGAATGCTGAGCAGCGGCAAGTTTACTCTTAAAGGATATCTTCTTAACGTACTCATCAGTTTTTTCATCAGTTTTCTGCTGGGCCTGATCGTTCCCATCAGAAAGCTAAGTGACCGGCTGACCGGCAGGCTGAATCTGCCTCCGGGATCCGTAAAGGCCAGGCTGGCCGAAGCCCTGGTTTCCGATGCTGTCTACACTCCGCTGATGACCACCGTAATGGTTTATCTGGCCTACCGTCAGGCCGTTGCCCACGGCGCCCGGATATCCTTTCTGCTGATGTGGCTGCCGTCGATGGGCATCAGTCTGCTGGTCGCCTTTGTCTTAGCCTATGTCCTGAGCCCGCTGATGATGAAGATCGCCTTCAGAGGCATGCGCGGAAGTCAGGGGAAAGGAGCCGCTGATGAAACTTCTGACAATTGATGTCGGCGCAACCGAAATAAAATCAGCTGTTCTCGACGAAAGCCTGAACTTTTCCTGCCTCAGCGTAGCCGGCCGTCGCCGCTATCTTCCGCGGATGGAGATCGTCAGAAGCCAGTTCGGCAACGATGCCAACCTGATCGGCGCCTTCCTGACCTATCAGAAGGTGACCGATAACAATTAAAGCCAGCAAAAAAGGGCGTGAGCCCTTTTGTTTTTCCTCATTCCGTCTTTTCAACGATCAGTTCCGCTGAGCCCTCCTCCAGGGAATTATGTTCATCAAGATGAAAGTGACCGCACCCCGGCTGCTGCGCCAGCGTGATCAGATGATTGGCCAGCGACAGCAGGCCGTCCCTGTTGGCGCTGATCAGCACTTCATCCCCGTCGCTTCTGACGCTGATCGTATATCCTTCTACCCAGTTGAATTTCATTGTCTGTTCAGCCTCCTGTCCTGTTTCCTTTTTCATTATACCATCTTTCTTCCCCATGCTGATTTCCCTTAAGGCTTTAATCAATATATAATGGTTACAGACAAGCATGCCCAGGAGGTAACTGACATGTACAATAACGAACCTGAAATGGAAAGAATGCCTGAAGAAAAGACCGAACAGGGCCGGCCTTTCGCCGAGCCGCTCATGACTGACGACCTGAACCGGCTGGTTCTGCAGGACTTCAGCGGTACCTACCGCTGGATCTATGAACTGCCGATGAAGCACGCCTTCTTCCTTCTGGCAGAAGTTTGGAAAGTTCTGGCCACCTCCGTTCTGATCGTTGCCGGATTCTTCTCCATGATCAGCTACCTGACCGGCAAGAGCCTGATTGAAGCTCTCGGCACTCTGTCAGTCACGGCTGTTGTCTTTGCCATCCTGATCGTTCTTTCCATTCCCGCCTATTACATTGTCACCAAGGCTAACAACGGCATGTACACCGTCCTGTTTGAAATGGACCATGACGGCATCGATCACGTTCAGATCAAGACAGAGAAGGCCAGAGCTCTGGAAAAGCTGACGATCTTTGTCGGCCTGGCCGCCAAGAGCCGCACCGGTACGGCTGCCGGATTGCTGAACGCGGCCGGCGGTTCGCTGTATACCAAGTTCAATACCGTCAAGCGCATCGGCCTTTACCCCGGCAAGCATCTGATCACCCTGAAGGGCGGAATGCTCCGCAACCAGGTCTATGTCGATGACGAAGCCTTTGACTTCATCAGCAATTACATCATCTCTCACTGTCCCAAGGCCAGGGTAAGACGGAGCCGCTGATCAGTCACTCAAATGAAGTCACAAACAGATCAGACTGATGTCTGATCTTTTCTTTTAAATAGAAAAATACCTGAATCAGCGGTTCTCTTAATGACCGTATCCGCTTTTCTCTCCCCGTGGTATCATTAAGGCAGAGTAACGCTCTTCGGAAGGAGGGAAGCCATGAATCTGCTGATACACGATCTCTGTCAGAGCGAATGGGAGAAGATCTCTGCCGATTACGATGGCTGGCAGATCGTTGACGCCCGCAAAGCCGGAACTCCCTGCTCCGGCTGCTTCGGCTGCTGGAACCGCACACCCGGCCAGTGCGTCATCAAGGACGGTTATGAAAACATGGGTTATCTCATCCATCATGCCGACGAAGTACACATCATCAGCCGTTATGCCTACGGCGGCTTTTCCAGTGCGGTAAAGAGCGTCATCGACCGCTGTCTGGGCTATGTGCTTCCGCACTTTGAACTGGTCAACGGCGAGACCCATCATAAGAAACG
>JAFZBT010000019.1 GCA_017561615.1 Erysipelotrichaceae bacterium | reverse complement strand
TACGACCATGCCCTATCCGGGATTTGCGACCGACCTGCAGTCTCCGCTTTCCGCGCTGATGACCAAGGCCGAAGGAACCTCCACCATCCTGGAGACCATTTACCCGGAACGCTTCAAGGCCTGTGAACAGCTGGAGAAGATGGGAGCCAGCGTTCAGATCGAGATTCCTCAGGCTCAGATAACTGGCATTACCGGTCTGCATGGCTGTGACGTGACGGCTACGGACCTGCGCTGCGGTGCTGCTCTTGTCATAGCCGGCCTGATGGCCGACGGCACGACGACCATTCACGAGATCAAGCACATTGACCGCGGCTACCAGGACATCGTCAGCAAGCTCAGAAATCTGGGCGCTGACATCTGGAGAGAACACATCGACTGATCATCTGTCCAATCAAGACAAAAGCGCCAGTGGCGCTTTTTCATATCTGTTTACTTGCCGCTTTTCAGGTTGGGCTTGGTCGAGCTCTTCTTCAGCGAGATGTCCAGCCTCTTCAGTTCATTGTAGGTGTTCTGGACCTGCCGGCTGATCTCTTCCGTATCCACGCCGCGGTTGCGAAGGTCCCGGAAGATTTCCCTGACCGCATCCGCATACTTGTTCTTATACTGAGTGTTCAGCTTCTTCCAGTTGATGTTCCGGAAAAGAGCGGCCGTCTTCGGTTCGTAGGACAGTTTCCCCTGCAGCATCAGTACCGCCAGGATCGGATAACCGGCATAGGACTGCCAGTAGGAGCCGTTGTCATTGGAACTGTAGACCCCGTTGTTAAAGGTGACGATGTAATCCTTCGTCCGGTCTGATGATGTCACTTCGGCAAAGTGCTCGTGCATGCTGATGCGGCCGTCGGCGATGGCGCTGTAGGCCTCATAGATCTTTTCGATGGGCGGCAGTTTCTTCATCATGTTGCTTTTCCTCCCTTTTCATTATATCAGTTTCCTCAAATGAAAAGAGAACCGGTATTCCGGTCCTCTTTCGCTTCAGTATGGTTTTGCTACTCAGCCAGCTTGTCCATGGCGGCGAAGTAGGCGTCGCGCTTCTGCTCGACATCCTTCTGGTCGGCGCCCTTGATGCAGTAGTAGAACTTGCACTTGGGCTCGGTGCCGGACGGCCGGACGGCGATCCAGCTGCCGTCTTCCAGGAAGTACTTCAGGACATCGCTCTTGTCAAAGCCCACCAGGTCGGCTTCCTTGCCGCCTTCATAGTACTTCTGGGTACCGAAGTCTTCATATCTGACAACCTTCTTACCGGCGATCTCCGTCGGCACTTCGTCTCTTAAGCCCTTCAGCAGAGCGGCGATCCTGGCGCTGCCGTCAGCACCCGGAAGGGTGAGGGAAGTCTGGGTCTCCAGGAAGGTGCCGTGCTTGGCATAGAGCTGACGCAGGACATCCATGAAGGTCAGTCCCTTTTTCTTGTAATAGTTGGCGGCTTCGGCAATCAGCAAACAGGACTGGTTGGCGTCCTTGTCTCTGACGAATTCCTTGATCAGGTAGCCATAGGATTCCTCGTAGCCGAAGACGAAGTCCTTTTCATGGGTGACTTCATACTTGGCGATCTTGTCGCCGATGTACTTGAAGCCGGTCAGCGTCTTTTCAATGTCGACGCCGTAATCTCTGCCGACCAGTTCACCCAGATCGCTGGTGACGACGGTGTTGAACATGACCGGATGCGGAGGCATCAGGCCCTTTTCCTTTCTCTGGGAGAAGACATATTCCAGCAGGACTGATCCGGTCTGGTTGCCGGTCATCAGCACATACTCGCCGTTGTCCTTGACGACCACACCGAGTCTGTCGCCGTCTGGGTCGGTGGACAGCACGATGTCGGCATCGACCTTCTTGCCGTATTCAATGGCCAGATTGTAGGCTCTGGGATCCTCCGGGTTGGGGATGACGGTGTTGGAGAAGGCAGGGTCGGGTGTGCACTGTTCCTCAACGTAGGTGCAGTCATAGCCGACCTGTTTGAACAGATACTGTATGGCCTTCAGGGAAGTGCCGTGCTGAGGCGTAAAGACGATCTTGTAGTCTTCCTTGCTCAGATCGGGATTGAGCTGAATGGTCAGGACATCCTTGTAGTAGGGGATGTCAATGTCTTCGCCGACGGTGACGATCAGCTTCTTCTGTTCTTCGGTCAGGACAGGCTCCTCAACGAAGGTCTCGGCGATGTTGTCAATTTCCTCAATGACATGGCTGATCAGATCGGGGATCAGCTGGCAGCCGTTGCGGTCATAGACCTTGTAGCCGTTGTATTCCTTGGTGTTGTGGGAGGCGGTGATCATGACGCCGCCGGTACACTTGAGGTATCTTACCGTGAATGAGAGTTCCGGAGTTGAACGCAGCGATTCAAAGACATAGGCCTTGATGCCCAGGCTGGCCAGAACCTTGGCCGTCTGGTCGGCGAATTCCGGTGACTTGAAGCGGTTGTCGTAGGCAATGGCTACGGACGGATGCTCGTCCTGGGTCAGAAGCCAGCGGCCGAAACCCAGCGTTGCCTTTCTGATGGTATAGACGTTCAGTCTGTTGGTGCCGGCGCCCAGCAGGTTGCGCATGCCGGCGGTTCCGAACTTGGCATCGGTGTAGAAAGCGTCCTTCTTCTGCGTTTCATCCATTGCCTGAAGTTCTTCGCGCAGGTCCTCATCCATCTGGGGATGATTCAGCCATTCCAGGTATTTTTCTTCTATCATTTTCTTTCCTCTCCTAAGGCAGACGCCTTAGATGTATTCTGATATTATTCTATCACATTAGTTTTCATTTTATAAATGACCGAAAAGAAAAGTATCATCTTGCGACGATACTCTGACATTGCATTGGTTAAACTACTGCTATGCTTCTTCCGGAGCGGCCTCGGCTTCCGGGCCATCGATGACCTTCTGGGCAACCAGAGTCTCAATGATTGACTGGAGAGCGGCCTCTTCTTCCTCACCGTCACAGCTGATGACAACTTCTGACTGTGTGGGGATACCCAGCGACATAACACCCATGATTGACTTCATGTCCATGGAACGGCCATTGAAGGAAATGGTAACCTTGCACTTGCACTTGCTGGCAGCATGTACTGCGACGGTTGCCGGACGGGCATGTAAACCTACTGGATCAACAACAAGAACTTTTGCTTCTGTCATATGTAATTATCAACCTCCTAAACTACTTATGGTTGTATTCTATAACAAAATGGAAGGGTTTTCAATAATTTTACACGCGGTCCTCGTAAATGTTAACGCCGGCCTATATGACGGCGTTGATCGCCGTTACACTCAATCTCAAGCCGAGAGGCTGCATGATCTTAAGCAGCGTTTCCAGATTCGGCGTCGTGGCGAATGATTCGATTCTGGCCAGGGTTGACTGGGGGATTTCACATCTTGCGGCCAGTTCCCGTTGAGAAATACCAAGAGTGTTTCTCTGCTCGATTATCGCTCCGATGATAGCCGCCATGCATTCGATGTTTTCCGTCTCCATCCAGCTGTATTCATCAATTCCCTTGACATGATTCCTGAAGTCTTCCCATGTTCTCATAAATTCTCATCCCACAATTCAGATTCACCTTTTGCGTTTTCATAAAACTCAACAGCGAACATAAACGTTTACCTGCAGTACTATGATAGCATTAAAGCTATCATAAATCAATCTGCTCTTTCTTCAACCAAACATATGAAAAGCAGGAAGCGTTTTCCTATACTTCCTGCTTATTTGTGATATGTCTCGTTATTGGCGATCTTGTATGCCCGGTAGATCTGCTCCAGGATGATCAGCCTGGCCAGATTATGGGGAAAGGTCATCTCGGAGATCTTCAGGCGGTAGTCGGCCCGGTCGATGACCGGCTGGCTTACGCCCAGTGAACCGCCGATCACAAACGTAATATTGGAACTGCGGTAGGTGTTTATCTCCTCGATCAGCCGGGAAAACTGAACGGAGTCCATTTCCTTTCCCTTCAGATCCAGCAGGATCACACAGGCATCGTCCTTTATCTGCTTCAGGATCCGCTGACCTTCGATTTCCCTGACGTCATTACGGTCGTTGGCTTCATCAGCCACCTCGATGACATTGATCTTGGTATAACCGGAGATGCGCTTGAGATATTCGTCAATCAGCGCCTGAAGCGACTTCTCCTTGATCTTTCCTACAGCGACTACGTTGATCACCGGATGCTGGCTCCGTCTTCAACCTGCGTTACGCTGACGACCTCGAGGTTGCCCTTTTCGTCTTCAGCTGACAGGATCATGCCCTGAGACTCGACGCCCCGGAGCACGACCGGCTTGAGGTTGGCAATGAAGGCGACCCGCTTGCCGACCAGTTCTTCCGGCTTGTACCACTGGGCAATGCCGGAAACGATCTGGCGGGTATTGGTGCCGCACTTGATCTTGAAGACCAGCAGCTTGTCGGCCTTGGGATGCTTTTGGCACTCCAGTACGGTGCCGATGCGCAGGTCCAGCTTGTCGAAATCGTCATATTCGATCTCGTCCTTGAAGACCATCGGCTTAACCGTCGGATACTTTTCTTCCAGATAGGCATGGATCTCATCCAGCTTGGCAGCGGCGTCAATGCGGGCAAACAGCGGGTCGGCTTTTTCAACGACCTTGTTGTTGACCTCATAGCCGCCCCAGGTTTCAACGGAAGCCAGCGAAGTGTTCTTCGTATTGATCAGCTCAAAGACCTTCTCAGCTGTTTCCGGCAGGAACGGGGCCAGCAGGACAGTCGCGGTGCGGATGCCCTCCAACAGATTGTATAAGACGGTGTTCAGCCGGTCATGTCTGGCTTCGTCCTTGATCAGCAGCCACGGAGTGGTCTCGTCAATGTACTTGTTGCATCTTCTTAACAGATCCAAAATGGCTTCCAGGCTGTCGCCGACCTTCAGTTCGTCCATCTTGGCTTTGACTCTGGCTACCGTCTCGGCGGCGGTCTGCTTCAGTTCCTCGTCCAGCGGTTCCTCATCGCGCTTAGCGCTCAGAACGCCGTTAAAGTACTTGTTGGTCATCGAGATGGTACGGCTGACCAGATTGCCGTAGATGTTGGCCAGATCGGAATTATATCTTTCAATGACCAGTTCCCAGGTAATCGAACCGTCCTGGGCAAACGGCATCTCGTGCAGCACGAAATAACGCACGGCGTCGACGCCGAAGAAATGAACGAGGTCATCGGCGTAAATGGCGTTGCCGCGGCTCTTGGAGATCTTGTCCTCTCCTACCAGCATCCAGGGATGACCGAAGACCTGCTTGGGCAGCGGTACGTCCAGTGCCAGCAGCATGATCGGCCAGTAGATGGTGTGGAAGCGGACGATGTCCTTGCCGATCAGATGGAGATCAGCCGGCCAGTACTTCTTATACAGCTCGCCATGATTGCCGTCGACATCGTAACCAAGGCCGGTAATGTAGTTGCTCAGGGCATCGATCCAGACATAGACGACGTGCTTGGGATCAAAGTCAACCGGAACGCCCCAGCTGAAGGAAGTGCGGGAAACGCAGAGATCCTGCAGACCGGGTTTCAGGAAGTTGTTGACCATCTCGTTCTTGCGGGACTCCGGCTGAATGAACTGCGGGTTATCCTCGATGTACTTTTCCAGTTTCTTCTGATACTTGCTCAGCTTGAAGAAGTAGGATTCCTCCTTCTCCTTGTGCACTTCGCGGCCGCAGTCCGGGCACTTGCCGTCCACCAGCTGGCTTTCCGTCCAGAAGGATTCACAGGGGGTGCAGTACCAGCCTTCGTATTCGCTCTTGTAGATGTCTCCCTGCTCATAGAGTCTGCGGAAGATCTTCTTCACCTGCGCTTCATGGTCTTCGTCGGTAGTTCGGATGAAACGGTCGTAGGAGGTGTTCATCAGATCGAAGATCCGCTTGATCTCAGCAGCCTGAATGTCAACGAACTGCTTGGGTGTCAGTCCGGCTGCCTCGGCCTTCTCCTGGATCTTCTGGCCGTGCTCGTCAGTGCCGGTCTGGAAGCGCACGTCAAATTCCTGCGCTCTCTTGTAGCGGGCGATGGCGTCAGCCATGATGATCTCATAGGTGTTGCCGATGTGCGGCTTGCCACTGGCATAGGCAATGGCCGTGGTAATGTAATAGGGTTTCTTTTCAGTCATGTTCAATACCTCATCAAAAAAATGGCACCACGATAAAGGACGTCTTCAACGTGGTACCACCTTCTTTGCTTCTCAAAACGTTAACGCCGTCATACGTTCCTGCCTTAAGGACATCGGCAGGACGGTTCCCAGACCATGTTCGCAGTCCGCTTTCAATGCCTCGCACCTTCCGGCATCTCTCTTAAGCCGCTCGCTGTTACTCTTCTGTTCACAACCTGTAGTTAAAAT
>JAFZBT010000193.1 GCA_017561615.1 Erysipelotrichaceae bacterium | reverse complement strand
TTCCTTCTCCTGGCTGATTGAAAACGACTCCGAGCACATCGACGACTACATCAGAATGTACGTCGATCTGCTCAAGGGCATCCACGCCATTGAGGCCCGGGAAGGCGAACTTCCCGACCAGAAGAAAGAGGCCATGGTCTGGGCTCAGTGGAACCGGGATTACTTCAATACCGAGGTCGGCGACAAGATCTACAGATTATTCGAGGAGATTCCCGAAAACAACCACATGATCCACGGCGACTTCCACACCCAGAACGTCATGTTCCAGAACGGCGAAGTCATCCTGATCGACATGGACACGGTAGCCATGGGCGACCCGATCTACGAACTGGGCAACATCTATCAGTCCTTCGTCGCCTACAACGAAGTTGACCACCAGCATTCCTGGGATTTTTTGGGCATGAGCTATGAACATACCGTCTACCTCTGGGAAAAATCGCTGGAGCTCTACATGGGCACCACCGACCGCAAGGTGCTGGAAGAAGCGGAAAACAAAGCCAAGATCGTGGCTTATGCCCGTCTATTGCGCCGTACCGTCCGCAAGGACAGCGAGAATACCAAGCTGATAGACAACTGCGTCAGAAAGCTGACCGAGCTGGTCGGCAAGGTCGACAGCCTGGCTCTGTAAGAGGCAAAACATGATCCTGTTAATTGAAAGCGTCATTCTCTGCCTGCTCTTCACCCTGATGGTGTATAAGATGAGCCGGGAGCCGATCAAGACACTGTACAACTATCCCCCAAAGATTCAGGAACGGGTCAAATCCCTGCCGCAGTACGAAGGCCAGATCCCCACTCAGGAAAACAAGCTGGCCGCCAAGCTGGCTGCTTGCGTTCTCTTTCTGATCGTCTTAAGCCTGTTACTGCGCTACGTCAACGGCTGCACCAGTTTCTGGTCGGCGCTGGGACAGGGCTTTCTGTTATGGACTGTCGTCAACCTGTTTGACGCCGTCGTCATGGACATCATCTGGTTCTGCCACGACCCCCACTTCGTCTTTGAGGGACCCGCGGACATGGTTGAGGATTACCATGATTACTGGTTTCACATCAAGGGCTTCTTCATCGGCGAAGCACTGGCGGCAGTCATCTGCACTCTCGCCGCCCTCATCGTTCCCCTGCTTCCCTGAAGCATCAAGACATATGAAAAGCCTCTGTCAACAGAGGCTTTTTTCATTCCTTTTTCGGTTCAATCAGAATCCCCATTGAATGAGTAGTAGGCAAAGACATCGCCGGTCTTTATCCACTCAATTTCTGCCGAAAGCAGCGGCTGGCCAATGCTGTCCAGTCTGATTTCATCTTCCGAAACCACTGTCAGCTTCAGGTACACTTCCTCACCGTTCTGATCCCTGGCGGTGATGTGCCTGCCGGAGACTTCGTAAACCCCGCCGATGCCGGTAGAATACATCATCCCCGGACCGATCCGCCAGATCTTCTGCTCGGTATCAAACCAGAAATACGAACCCATGCTGTCGCTCTTGAGTATGTACATGCCCGATTTCAGTTTCTTCTCTGCCCCGTTAAGGCCCTGACATCCTGCCAGCATCAGCAGAGCCAGAAGTATCATGACTGCCTTCTTCATGCGACCACCTCCCAGCGGCTTTCTGATAATTATATGTTAGCGTAATAGCCCCTGACCTTCAACACCGTAAGGGGAAAAGGGATGCACATCACTTTCTTTGACATTTAAGGAGATTTTATCTATATTATTATGTATATTCAAAAATAGGAAAGGAGATGTGAACATGAAACTAAGTCCACCGAAGAAAGTAACCTGGATCATTGCCGTGATTCTGGCCGTTGCCGCTCTGGTTATCAAGTTAGCCGGCCTGGCTTCTGTCGCTGTTGCCTTCTGGGTAGCCTTCGCTGCCGCCGTTTTACTGGCACTGGCAACTTTCCTGACCGGTCTGTAAACCGACAATATTCGCTTACAGAAAGAAAGAGCGGGGATCATCAAGATCCCTGCTCTTTTTTCTTACTCTTTTACTGCGACGACGCGGTCGTACTGCAGCAGCCTTTCCCCATCGAATGCCTCCAACATCAGCCAGCCGGCGATGCTGTTCTGAGAGGCCTTTTCGCTGATGAAATGGCGCATGAAGCTCATGAACTCAGGATGGCGGAACCACTTGCCGGAAAGGGCGTCCAGGCGCTTAAGGCTTGGTCTGATCTGTTCCGTCAGGTCGGTGATCTCAATGTCCTTAAAGCCGTTATCCTTCAGGTATCTTTCCGTATCGCCGATGCACAGATCCCGGTCCGTCACGCACATGGCCGCCAGGGCAATGCGGTTGACCTTCTTTTCGAAATCGGTCATCTCTGATTTCGCCAGCGGTTCATAGACATCGTAGACGATCAGCTTGCCCCCAGGTTTCAGCACCCGGGAGATCTGGCGGTATGTCAGATTCTTATCCGGTCCGTGGCAGATCGTCTCCACCCCGAAGACCAAATCAAAACTGTCCTGTGCAAAGGCGGAAAGATCGTTGTAGTCACCCTCCACCAGAGTGGCGTTGGCCGGCACCCGGTTTTTCAGGAAATTGCGGTCGGGCAGATCCAGAGCCGTAAATTCTATGTCGGGAAACCTTTCAGCCAGATATCTGGTATTGGCCGCCTTGCCGGCTCCGACTTCCAGTACCCGGCGGGTCTGCTCAGTGAACTGCGCGGCGACAAACTGCGCCTGTTTCTCAAAGTCTTCCTTATGGAACTCACCGTCCGGCGAGAGGCCCATGTGAATGTTGTGGCCTCCCCGGGAATGGATCAGGTTATAGAAGAAATCAGAAGCCTTGTAGTAGGCGACGATCTCGCTGTTGCCCTTGGCGCCGGAAGAAAGAGCTTCGAGATCGTAGTACTTTCCGATGACCTCGAGTCTGGCCGCAATTTTCTCATATCGCTGAGCGCGTCTTTCCGAATCGTTCATGTTATCCTTCTATTCCAGTTCAATGGTTCCCGGAGGCTTGCTGGTAATGTCATAGAGTACCCTGTTGACGCCCCTGACTTCATTGATGATGCGGGTCATGACCTTCTGCAGAAGTTCATAGGGGATGTCGGTAGCCTCGGCGGTCATGAAGTCCGTGGTATTGACGGATCTCAGGACCACGGCATAGTCATAGGTTCGCTCATCGCCCATCACCCCCACCAACTGCATGTTGGTCAGGGCAGCGAAGAACTGCGAAGCCTGTTCATCCATTCTCGCTCTGGCCATTTCCTGACGGAAGATGAAATCGGCTTCCTGGACGATGCGGACCTTCTCTTCGGTTACTTCACCGATGATGCGGATGCCCAGACCCGGACCCGGGAAGGGCTGACGGGAAACCAGCTGGCCGGGAAGACCGAGTTCCCTGCCGGCCTTGCGGACCTCATCCTTGAACAGGTCGCGCAGCGGTTCGATGATCTCGCGGAACTCCACGTGCTCTGGCAGACCGCCGACGTTGTGATGGGACTTGATGACCGTCGATTCGCCGCCCAAACCGCTTTCCACGACATCGGGATAGATGGTTCCCTGAACCAGATAATCGACGTGTCCGATCTCTCTGGCCTGTTCTTCAAAGACGCGGATGAACTGCTCGCCGATGATCTTGCGTTTGCTTTCCGGTTCCGTTACGCCTTTAAGGGCGTCATAGAATCGCTCCTTGGCATCGACGTGTATGAAGTTAAGTTGATAGGGTCCCTGCGGTCCGAAGACTCTGGTGACCTCCTCCACTTCGTTTTTTCTCAATAAGCCATGATCAACGAATACGCAGGTAAGCTGATTGCCTACCGCCTTGGAAAGCAGCACGGCCGCAACGGCGGAATCGACGCCGCCGCTGAGGGCACACAGCACTTTTCCGTCGCCGACCTTCTCGCGCAGCTTCACG
>JAFZBT010000192.1 GCA_017561615.1 Erysipelotrichaceae bacterium | reverse complement strand
GGTTGAGATAATCGCCGGCTTGTTCTGCCGTCTGATTATCTGCGCCGTTTTTTCTATTAATTTGCTGTCCATTCCCTTGAACGGCTCATCCATTATCAGCATTTCGCTGTCAAATAACAGGCACCTGATCAACGCTACTCTTCTGGCCATGCCGCCGGAGAGTTCACCGATCTTCAGATTACCGTCTATCTCCAGTTCCCTGAGCAATTCATCCGTTTCTCTTTCCTTATCGGTAACCAGAAGGATGTTGTCTCTGACATTCAGCCAGGGAAGCAGGCGGTCTTCCTGGAACATGAAGGAGATCCGCTTATGTTCATTTTCGATCGTTCCCTTCTGCGGCTTCAGCAGACTGGCAATCAGTTTAAGAAGCGTTGTCTTGCCGATGCCGCTTTCTCCCATCAGACAACTGATGCCGTCACCAATCTCCAGATTCAGTCCTTCAAAAATGGGTTTGTTTTCATAGTTGAACCATAAATCACTTATCCTCATGATTTACACCTCTGAAAAGCAGAAATCTGATCAGCTTTTCAATTGCCATACTCAGGATGACGACCATGGCCGTCCAGGCAAACAGTTCCGGAGTCTCAAGATAAAGCTTGGAGTAATACAGATTGGAACCGATGGCTGCCTTTGGCTGGGAAAGCACTTCCGCCGCAATACCGCTCTTCCAGGCCAGTCCCATGGCTGTCAGGCAGCCGGAGAGAAAGCCCGGAAAGGCTGATGGTACGTAGATGTAGCGCAGTTTTTTCCAGTCAGACAGCTTGTAGGCCTTAGCCATTTCGATCAGGTTCTTATCCGTTGCCTTATACTGAGCGGTGATGTTTTCCCAGACGACCGGTATGACCATCAGCATGGACATCAGTACGGGAACGTTGCTCTTGCCCATCCATAACAAGGCCAGGATGATGAAACTGGCGACCGGTGTGGCTCTGACCACCCGGATGATTGGCGATATCAGCGTATCGGCAATCTCGAATCGGCAGGTAAGCACAGCCAGAATGACAGCGCTTATGACACCAAGCAGATAACCGGAAATGATCCTGACGATCGTGGTGACCGTATTGAGCCAGAAGTCTGTCTGACCTGCCAGAGCAGCCAATGTCCTTACAACGGCAAAAGGGCTGGGAAGGATGAGTTCCTTGCCAACCTTCATAGCGCACAGCTGCCAGACCAGCAACCAGAACGCCAGTGCCAGAATTCTCTTTAGATGCTTATTCACCCGGATAGAAGTCATCACCGGGCATGCTGCCGCCAATTGACTTCGGATTGGCGTCAAACAGGATCTTGTAATAGCCTTCGATGGCCGGTCTGATATCCTTGCCAGAGACAAAGATCAGGTTGGCATCGGGGATCGCCTTGGCCGCAATAGCAGCTGATGGTACGATCTCGTACTTTTCGCACAAAGCAGCGGCTTCGGACACATTAGCCTTAACATAGTTGATGGATTCCTCATATTCCTTAAGGAACTGTTCAACGGCGGCCTTGTTGCTTTCATAGTATTCGCTTCTGACCGCGATGCAGCCCATGGTCAGAACGCTGCCGTTATTCAGCTTGTCCCATTCTTCGGAAAGGTTGAGTGCTGAGCGCATTTCACTGTTCTTGACCAGGACAGTCGTGGCCGCCGGTACCGGCAGCATGCAGACTTCAACGCTTCCGGAAGCGGCCTTGGTGGTCAGCTCAGCGCTGTCCAGAAATTCCACAAAGACGTCGGTTCCGACCGTCAGGCCGTTCTGAGTCAGGATGTAGTTAAGAACGTATTCAGGATTGGAGCCCTGGCCCACCGCGTAGATGGTCTTGCCCTTCAGATCGGCGACGCTGCTGACCGCGCTGCCCTTTTCCAGAATGTAAAGAACGCCGGCAGTGTTCAGAGCGATGATCCTGACGCCGCCGTTGGTCTTGGCATACAGAGAGCTGGCAACGTTGGTCGGAACAGCGGCCATATCCAGTTCGCCAGAAGCCAGCAGGGAAACCATGGCAGTCGCTTCGGCTTCAACGGTAACAATATAGTTATTCAGTGATTCACCGGTGCTGTTTTTCTCCAGCAGATAGCTGGCGCCGATGCCGGTCGGACCTTTCAGAACGCCGAGCTTGACGTCATATCTGACCGGATCAGGATCCTTCTTAGCGGTGCATCCGGCAAAAAGTGTCAGTGTCATCAATAGTGCAATAAGTGCGATTAATGTCTTTTTCATGTTAGCCCCTCTTTTCTAACTGTTTTTCAAGGCTTCCTGGTTAAGAAGCGTAATGTTGCGTCCCTGCCGGGTGATGATTCCTCTGTTTTCCAGATCATCCAATGCCCTATAAAGGGAACTGCGTCCCATGTTGAGATTTCTAGCCAGCTGAGTGTAGGAGACTTCCAGACGGAAACTCTCACCGAAGCGGCTGGCCGCGTTGGTCAGATAGCCGATCAGGCTGTTTTCCGAAGAACTGTTGGCCAATAAACTGATCTTGCGGTTGAGAAAGCGGATGCGGCTGCCCAGAAAGCGGACATAATTCATCGCGAATTCCTCATTCTCCCT
>JAFZBT010000191.1 GCA_017561615.1 Erysipelotrichaceae bacterium | reverse complement strand
GCCGGACATGACGGCGATGTTTATGGAATAGAGAGCCGTGTTGACAGCGATGCCGGCCAGCAGTGAGTTGACTCCCATCTTGGTCTGCAGAAGAGCAGTAACCAGTCCGCAGAGCATGCCGGCGGCCACGGCAGCCAGCAGGGACATGTAAGGACCCAGGCTGATGGCCACGACGGCGCCTACGGAAGCTCCCAGGGTAAAGCAGCCGTCCGTGGACAGATCGCAGATGTCCAGCATCCGGTAGCTCACAAACAGAGCCAGCACGGTCAGAGCGTTGATGAGACCCAGCTCAAGTACGCTGTTCAGCAGGTTTGACATGCTGTCTTGCCGCTCCTGACTAGTTGCCGAAGTTCTCGCCGGTGGTAATGCCGGTTACCCGCGTGCACAGAGGTTCAAACAGGGTCTTGAGCTGATCGAAGTCATAGCCCAGCTGAGCGCAGACTTCGGTATTGATGGTTGCGATGCCGTTGTCAAAGGTTTTGACGGCTACCTCAGCCGGTGAAAGATGCTCGATCAGGATGTCGGCAGCCATGCTGGCAGTCTCGATGCCCAGGTTGGCGTAGTCGACGCCATAGCCCAGGAAAGCGCCGTTGAGCGCGAAGGAATCGGCGCCGGCAAAATGCGGGATGCCGGCCTGCGCCAGCGCTTCGTAGATGGACAGTTCGGCGGTCATGACGGTATTGTCGCTGGGAGTGAAGACGGCTTCCACGCCCTGCTCGATCAGCGAGTTGACGGCGATCTGGATCTCGGAAACGTTGGTTCCGGACTTTTCGACGATCTCGATTCCCCTGGCCTTCAGGAGATCCTTGGCCTGATTGATGGCGGTAGTGGAGGAATCCTGGGAGAAGTCAAACAGCAGACCGATCTTTCTGATTTCCGGTTTGAGAGCCAGAATCAGGTTCATGACGGCATTGGTATCCAGATAGTCAGAGGTACCGGTGATGTTATGGCCCGGCTTTTCCAGGGAATCGACCAGTCCGTAGGTCAGCGGATCACTGACGGCGGCGAAGACCACCGGGATCGGGTTGTCCTCGGTAGCGGCCTGCATGGCCATGGCGACCGGCGTGGCAACGCCGATCATCAGGTCGACCTTCTGGTCGATGAAGTTCTGAATGATCTGGTTAAGCAGATTGGCGTCGGCATTGCAGTTCTGGTAGTTGATCTCAAATTTGAAGTCCTTACCCTGAGCAATTTCGCCGAGGCGGTATCTGATGTTGTCGACGATCTGGTTGAGGGAAGCGTGATCGACGTAGTTGCAGATGCCGATGCGGTAGACGGTGTTGTCCCGGTCATCGGGCTTCTCTTTCTGACAGCCTGTCAGGCTGAATATGAGCAGTAATGAGAGCAGAGTTAATAATGCTTTTTTCATTTTTCGTTTTCCTTTCTTTCTTGTTGCAATTCCTTTGATTCAGCTGTTAAGAAAGTTGATTCGCCATCGTTCCATGCTGTCATACCTCCTGATAAATAAACAAAAATCCTGTCGCAGCAATCTCTTACGTTTTGCTGGGACAGGATCGTTTTTTCATCCTGCGGTGCCACCCGGCTTGATGCCATAGCATCCACTCTGCGCATACGGTCATATGCTGACTGTACTGACGGTCAGTCGATCCGTCTCCCATACTCTCCCCTCGGGGATTTCCGTTCGCCCTCACGGGGCCATTCGGCAATATGCATTCCGTCACTTTTCCACCGCCGGCGACTCTCTTGATGAATGACCTTACTGCTTACTCACACCCGTTCATCGGTTTATTGATACTGATTTTATTCGCAATTCGCTTCGCTGTCAAGTCCCGAGCCTACTCGCCCTGACGGCGGGCAGCCTTCTTGCGGGTCGGACGGTCGGCGATGGTCAGGCTGTCTTCCTCTTCCATCTTCTGCCAGTAGCTCTCCACGTTGCCGGCCAGCTGATGGGCGTTGGTAGGATAGGCGTAATCATCTTCATCGACTTCCAGGATCAGGTCGATGCTCAGACCCTTCTTCTCCAGTTCGTGGACCATCCAGAGGATGTTTCTCAGCAGGTACTGGTTGGCGTAGAAGTTGGTGCCATGGGTGCCGCCGGTCTCCCATTCGCCGGAGCCGATGCAGTCGTTGAGATGGATCTTGAAGTTTTCCGAGGCATAGGCTTCGATGGTCTTGAAGAAGGACATTTCCTCAAAGCGGAAGGACATCTCGCTCATCATCAGATGGCAGGTGTCCAGAAGCGGGTAGACCCGGTCCTGACCGATTAGTTCCCGCAGATAATAGGCGACATCCAGGCTTTCGATGGCGCCGACAAAGCGGTAACAGTTCTCCACGTGGAGGATGACGCCGAGTTCTCTGAGGCAGCGGCAGAAATCCTGCAGATCCGGATGGCTCTGCAGCCTCTGCAGACCGGTTTCCGCGTGGACCACCAGTCCGGCCTGATGCCGGACGCACAGGTCAAATACCTTCCGGGCGTATTCGCTGCCAAACTCGCTGCAGACGTCATAGATGTCGCAGCGCTCGATCGGGTAGTGAACGGTGATGATCGGCTTGTCCAGGTGGTCGGCCAGATCAAAATCATCCCGGCTGTCGCCGTATAGATGGATCTCATAACCGTCAAAGCGGTCATAGAGCTGCTTTATTCTGATCTGTCGGCTCTCAAGAGCCAGTTTCATTACCTTGCGCATGCCATCCTCCCGGTTTTTCTGACGGAGTCATTATAAGTCATACCGGTCTTCCTATTCAACGGCCTTGAGCGACTCGACCATCTGAATGTTCTTCAGATGGAAGTGCATGATGGCGTTGATGATCATTGAGAAGGCCAGGGTCATGAAGAAGCTGATCAGGAAGGAAGCGGTGTTGATGGTCCTTCCGAACATCACTTCATCCATTTCCGCCAGGTTCATGATCAGATCGTGGAGATAGATGCCCACGGCCAGACCGGCGCCGGCACCGATGACGGTCATGATGAAGCTCTCGCGGTTGACGTAGCGGTCAACCTCCCGGTCCGTAAAGCCCAGGACCTTGATGGTGGCGATCTCGCGGACCCGCTCGGAGATGTTGACGTTGGAGAGGTTGTAGAGCACGATGGCCGCCAGAGCAGCGGCGGAGATGACCAGCACGACCACGATGATGGAGATGCTGGAGATCATGTCAGCGAAGTTGGACTGCAGTGAGGAGTAGAAGGTGATGCCGGTGACGTTGTCTAGAGCCATGATTTGATTGCCCAGGGAGGTCTCGAAGGCGCTGTCCCGGCTTTGGTTGCGGATCTGGTAGACCTCGGTGATCTTGGCCAAGGAGACCCAGCTGTCAAACTGCTTCTGGGTAACGTACATGTGGTGGTAGACGTAGTTTTCAAAGATGCCGGATACCGTGACGGTAATTTCCTTCTCGTCGCTGTCCATAAAGGTCAGCTCGCTGCCGACTTCCAGATCCAGCTGGTTAGCCAGCTTCTGGGAAATGAGCACGCCCTCGTCATCCAGATGCAGAGCTTCGTGGCTCTTCTGTACGTACAGCGAGGTGAACTCTTCGAAGCTTTCGGGATCGTCCACGATGTGAACGGTTACGGCAGCGTCCTTGTTGCCGATGGTGACGGTAGCGGAGATCTGCTGCTCGCGGTAGATCCCCTCAACGCCGTCCAGGGAGCGGATCTGCTCCATCAGTTCCTCATTGCCCTTTTTCAGGGTAATGGAGGCATCGTAGTGGTAGATGTCCTCATACTGGGCGCGGGCGATGTCGGAGATGCTGTCATTGATGCCGAAGGCAGCAACGATCAGGGCCGAACAGCCGGCGATGCCGATGACGGTCATGAAGAAGCGCTTCTTGTAGCGCAGCAGGTTGCGTACGGTGACCTTGTGCAGGAAGGACAGCCGCTTCCAGATGAAGGGGATCCTTTCCAGAAGGACCTTCTTGCCGGCCTTGCCGCTTTTGGGACGCATCAGCTGCGACGGCGAATCGTTGAGCTGCTGGTAGATGGTGGCCACGGTGACTATCAGCGTGGAGACGATCATCGACAGGGAGGCCAGAAGGATCAGCTTCAGGGGGAACAGGAAGTAGATCGTCTTGAGATTGTAGAGGGTGTTCCAGGCCTTGAAGATGACAGCCGGGAAAATGATCATGCCGATCAGACAGCCGACCACGGAGCCGGCCAGCGAGGCAATGAGAGCGTAGATGATGTATTTGCCGGCGATCTGCAGGCGGCTGTAGCCCAGGGCCTTCAGCGTGCCGATCTCGGTCCGCTGTTCGTCGACCATCCGGGTCATCGTCGTGGTGCAGATCAGGGCGGCGACCAGGAAGAAGAAGACCGGGAAGACGGAAGCGATGCCGTCCATGCGGTCGGCGCAGGCTTCGTAATCGCGGTAGGAATAGTGGGAATTGCGGTCCAGCACATACCACTGAGCCTGCAGGGAGTCCAGTTCATTCTGGGCGTCCTCGATCTTCTGCAGGCCTTCCTGTTTCTGGCTTTCGAATTCCGCCAGACCGTCCTTATACTGCTTTTCCGCCTTGTCGAGTTCCGCCTTGCCGGCATTGAACTGCTTGCGGGCCGCCTGAACTTCCTGCCTGTTTTTCTCCAGGGTGATCTTGGCAGCCTGCAGCTGGGTCATGCCGTCTTCATACTGCGCCTGAGCTTCGGTCAGCTGGTCGTAGGCGGAGATCAGTTCGGGAACAGCGGCGATGTAGGCGTCGCGCTTGGCGCGCAGTTCCTCCAGCCGCTGGCGGTCGGCTTCGATCTTGTCGATGCGCTGGTTGACCTCGTCAAGCTGCTGACGCAGCTGCCGGCAGTTTTCCTCAGCGCTCTGCAGCGACTGTTGCTGGGAAGCCAGCTGCTGGTTGAGAGAGCTGAGCAGCTGCTGCTGGCCGGTCAGCTGGCCGGAGAGTTCCGCCCTCTGCAGCTGCAGGGCCAGGATCTGCTCATTGGAAAGGGAGGGGTCGGCAAGCTGCTGATCGATCTGATCGATCCGGTTCTGCAGGCTTTCAATGCTGTTCTGGGTTTCCCTTATCTGGCTTTGGGTCTGCTCGACGTTGGCCTTTACGCTGTCTCTGACCGCTTCGGCGCTGGCCAGATTCTGACTCAGGGAAGCCTGCATCGTCTGCAGCATCGGCAGGGAGGCCTGTTCGCCTTCCAGTTCGGAGATCTCCTCCAGCATGGATACCAGCTCATCGGAGGCGTTGATGGCATCATAGTACTGCTGCCAGCCTTCATCTATCTGTTTCTTGGCGTCAGCCAGTTTCTTTTCGTTTTCCGCGATTTCCTTCTCGCCCTCGGCGATCTGTCTTTCGGCGTCCTTCAGCTTGGCGTCGTTTTCCTCAAGTTCCTTGCGGCCGGCCTTGATCTTTTCGGCAGCGTCCTCGAGGTCCTTCTGCCCCTGCTCGATCTTGGAGAGGTATTCCTTCTTGGCGTCATCGATGTCCCGCTGATACTGGGCGACCTTGTCCTTGATGCTGTGGCTTTCCAGCAGGTCGATCCTTTCTCTGACCGGATCGACGATCCGAAAATACTCGTCATCGTAGCAGTCCGCTTCCCGGGCGCCTTCGATGGTGACGTCGATCTCGGTGTAATAGTCGGCGGTGACGGCTGACTGATTGATGACGATGAAGGTATCGACGGTGCCTGAGCCGATGTTGGACGATCCCTTCTGATAGGAAAGGTAAGTCGGCAGATAACAGGTGCCGACGATCTCAAATTCACTGGAGGCCAGGTTCTCACTGACCTGATCGTCATCACGGTAGAGACTTATGACATCGCCGATGGAGAAATGGCCGAACATGGTCGAGGTGGCGCTGGCTGCCTCGATCAGGCACTCGTGGTCGTTTTCCGGCAGCCGGCCGTCGATCAGCCGCACCAGGTTGATGCCGGTGTTCTGGTCATAGGAAAACACCTTGACGACCAGCTGGGTGGTCTTCAGGCTGGTGAGAGCGGCCATGGTGAAGATGGCCTGGGCGTCTTCGACGCCGCTGAGGCTTCTGATCTCCTCGACGTCGTCATCATAGAGGCCGAGGGTGGAAAACACCTGCACATCCTGCAGGCGGTACTGATCAAAATAGGTATCGGCGCTGTGCTTCATGTCCGGAGCCGAGGCCTTGATCCCGGCAAAAAAAGCGACGCCGAGGGCGACGATCGCCATGATGGACAGGAAACGGCCGAAATTACTGCGGATCTCGGCCAGGATGTTCTTGATAAACACCTTGGGCACTAGTATTCGATCTCCTCTACATCCATCGGATGCTCGTTGATTTCAATGTTGTCGATCCAGCCGCTCTTGACCCGGATGACCTTGTCTCCCATCGGGCAAATGGCCAGGTTGTGGGTAATGACGATGACGGTCTTGCGGCTTCTCTTGCAGGTCTGCTGCAGAAGCTTGAGAACCTGCTTGCCGGTCACATAGTCCAGAGCGCCGGTAGGTTCATCGCACAGCAGCAGCTTGGGGTTCTTGGCCAGAGCTCTGGCGATGGCGACCCGCTGCTGTTCGCCGCCGGAAAGCTGGGAGGGGAAGTTGCCGGAGCGCTCTTTCAGGCCGACGGCTTCGATGGTCTCGTCGACGTCCAGCGGATGCTTGCAGATCTGGGTGGCCAGCTCGACGTTTTCCCTCAGGGTCAGATTCTGAATCAGGTTGTAGAACTGGAAGACGAAGCCGACGTCATAGCGGCGGTACATGGTCATCTCCCGGGTGCTGAAGGCCGAGATCTCGTCCTCATCGACGAAGATCTGGCCGCTGGTAACGGTATCCATGCCGCCCAGAAGGTTGAGAATGGTGCTCTTGCCGGCGCCGGATGCGCCGGCGATGATCACGAACTCGCCCTGATCAATGGAAAAGGAAACACCGTCCAGTGCCTTGATCTCCACCTCACCCATGGTGTATATCTTTCTGACATCCTTGAATTCAATGAAACTGTTCATTATGTCACCTTCATTAACTGACTGTATTATAGCGTTTTTGGCCGTTTGGATAAAGGTACAGCGAGGGCGATTTTTGTTTAACATGCCGGTTTTTTGCGCTAGAATTATCGCATAAGGAGCGGCCTATGGATCAATTCATTGAACAGTCGGTAAGATTTGAGGAAGGTGTCAGGATCTACGGCACCTACATCGTCAGCAGCACGGATCCGGATTATCTCCGTGAGCTGGAGGAAAACGAGCTTGAGATCGGCTATGTCAGCTTTAACTACCTGGTTGAGACCAATCAGCTTTCCTTTGAGGCCGTCGGCTGTCAGCGCTTCGCGGCCGCCCACTACCAGCAGCTGGTCGAGACGGTCTGGGCCAAGATCAGAATGATCCAGACCTACTGGAAATCCGATGAGTACCAGATCCGCAAGAAGATGGAGGAGAAGGCCGCCGAAGCGGCCGGACGCTGCGAAGACAGGAAAAAATGATAAAAGTCCGTGATATCACGGACTTTTCTTCCGGTAATGTTCAGCCGGTCTACGGCTCGCTCTTCAGCGGGGTCCTGGTGCCGTTGGCGGCGCGGTAGTAATTCTTGTCGGCGCCATAGTAGAGAATGTATTTGCGGGTATAGTTCTCGTTGGATCCCTTGCTGGTAGTATATACGCCGTCAACTTCAGCCGGTTCGCTGCCCTTCTTCGTGCAGTAGAGGGTATAGCCGTTCTTGAAGTAGAAGTAGCCGTCATCACAGCACATGTTGAGGTTGGAACCCTTGTTGGTGACTACGGTGAAATTCTTGCTGTCGGCATAGACGAGCTGGCTGTTCTGCGAACGGTAGTAGACGCCGCCGTTGACGCGGTCATAGTCGTAGAGCGTCCTGCAGGGCTGATCGCCGGTCTCCAGCTGCTGGGCATCCTTGCCTCCGTAGATGAAGATGTTGCCGAAGGCGTCGCTGTAGATCAGCTTTCTGCCGTCATCGGAGATCAGGCATTCCTCTGCCTGGCCGGCCACCTCTTTGACGTTGAGTTTGTCGTCGATGTAGATGACGGCACTGTCGGTGGTCAGGTAGTAGCTGGAGGTGAAGCTGCTGATGCCGTACTTGTAGTAGTAGACGTATTTGTGGTTGACGTAAGATCTGCCGGAAGAGCTCGGCATGGTATCCGGATAGATGAGCGTCCTGATCTTTCTGATCTGCTCATCATCGCTGGTCAGTACCTTGCCGTTGCGGTAGAGGAAGAACTCTCCGGAGGCGAAGACGGCATATTCGCTGTAGTCATCGTTGATGAAGATGTCTTCCGGTGCTTCGCAGATCACGGTAACCGTTCCCTTGTTCAGCCGGCAGAAGGCGCCTTCCTGGCTGAGGAAGTAGACGGAATCATCCGGTGCCACGGCCAATAAGGAGCCGACCTTGCCGGTTTCATAACTGTTTGTCTTGCCGTTTCGGTGGATCCTGATGGTGTCCTCGGAGTCATAGCTGACCCAGGCCAGCGTACTGCCGGCGGCGGACATCTGCATGGTCCGGAAGGTTGATTCGGAACTGCTGATGAACTCAACGGCCTTTCCCTTGCGGACATCATGATAATACCAGCCGTTTTCATCATCATGCTGATAGACGACGTAGTTGCCGTCCTTGGAAAGGAAGAAGGTGTCAACCTTTTCGGCGACTTCATTCAGGCCCTTGTCATTATAGACGTAGAGCTTGCGGTTGCCGTCGCTGTCTTTGCCCAGGAAGGCCAGAGTGCTCTTGTCAAAGCTGTAGGCCGATGAGCTGGCAGTGACCTCCAGACCCTGAGAGGGCTTGCGGTCGGTTGAGAGCACATAGACCTTGCCGTCCTGACTGAACAGCAGCGGCCGCTCACCGTATTGGGCAAAGGACGAGCCCCTGTTTCCTCTGGGCCACAGCAGCAGCGCCAGCAGGGCGAGGACCAGAATGGCTGCCGCGGCAATGACGAACTTCTTATTTAATCTGATACCGGACCCCTTTTCCTTTTCCCGAAGGGGTTTTCCGCACATCAGACAGTAGGTGTAATCTTCGCGGTTTTCCGCTCCGCAATATCTGCATTTCATACTCTATACGTCTCCATAGTCGCTTGACTTGGTGTTGACGTTTCCGTTGGAAACGTTGAACTTCAGCGTGTACTTGCCGGAATTGAAACTGTAGTATTCAGCACTTCCGGTCAGAAGCAGCCTCTGATATCTGCCTGCCGGTCCGAAAGTCTCCTTGGGGCCGTACCACTGGGAACCGTTGCCGGATGCCAGGGCGATGCGGAAGCTGCCGGTCGGCAGGTAGGCTGTCGCCTTGCCGCCGTCACGGATGTAGAGGGTTTCCACCAGGGTGTCGGAGGAATTGTAGATCTTGATGAACAGGTCTTCGCCGTCCGAGGTGTCGTAGATCGTCAGGCTTACAGACTTGGAGCTTCCTGAGCGGTAGACGATGCCGGAGCCCGGACGCGACTGAATGCAGGAAGCGGCCATCTGCTCGGCATCGAGGATGTCGATGGAATTGAAGGCACACCAGGCAGTGTAGAACTTCTTGTCGTTATAGGCGTTCATGGCTTCGATGTAGGTGGCGTAGTCACCGGCCTTGCGGGTCACCAGCGGACTGGCATTGGTGAGGACGCTGCTGAGATCGGCAAGCGCCTTTTCGTCATGGTTCTCCAGTCTGGTGACGGCATCGACGTAACTGACGATCTCCTTGGCCTGCTTGAGGTAGGAAGAAGCGACCTTGCCGTCATCGATGACGCTCCTGAGCGAGGCCACGGCATTTTCAAAGCTGTCGTTGATGAAGGAGGCAATGGCCCGGGCAAAGGTCTCCATGCTGAGGGCGTCGGCGATGTCCCCGGCCTTCTTGAAGTCATCGGCGGCGGAAGTGTAATCGGCTGCCTTGACGCTGTTGGCCTTCAGCTTCTCAATGCCGGATAGATATGACAGATAGTTGTTGGCGTTTTCTACTGATCCGCTGGCCCTGAACAGCGGTTCAGCGCCTTCGAGGTTGCCGGCATTGAAGTTCAGGACAGCCTGGCAGTAACTGGCGTACTGCCTGGCCTTCTGATAATCGCCCAGTTCATTGAAGGCATCGACGGCCTGCTGGTATTCTCCCGACTTGACCAGCTTCAGGGCCTGATTGTAGCTCTTGCTCTTGGCGGCGGTGGGCAGATAGATGACGGCAGCGACGATCAGCGCAATGACGGCCAGGGCCACGGCGGCGACCAGACGGTATTTCCTGAATCCGGCTGCGGCCTTGCTTTCGACCAGATGCTTGCGGCAATAGGGGCAGTACTGGGCACGGGCGGGTATGGACTTGCCGCACTTGGGGCAGGTCTTCATTTCCTCTTCCTCGTCTTTTCTGAAGACGGCTTCGGCAACGATCTCGGTGATGAGATCATCGGTTTCCGGAATGATGGCCGCAGCCTTCAGCGGTTCGGTTTCCGCGACGGCTTCTTCAACCGGAGCTGGCGTTTCCGCCGGCAGATCAATTACCGTCTTTTCTTCGGCGGCTTCTACAGCGGTTTCTTCTTCCGGGAATGCTTCGCCGCACTTGGGACAGACGCTGTCCTTGATGGGAACGCGGGCGCCGCACTTGGGGCAGTCTTTTGTCTTTCTTGCCTTTTTCCGGGGCTTGCTTTCTGCCTTAACCGTCTCTTCAGCGGCTGATTCCGCTGCTTCTTCAGCAGCTTCCGGCTTGCCGGGGACAAAGGTGTCGGTCACGTCTTCTGTGAATTCCAGACCGCCGGCCTTCAGTTCGTAGCGGAAGACGTGTCCGCACTGCGGACAGCGGCAGACGCTGATGTCTTCGATCCCGGCTTGCTTGGCGGAAAGCAGGCCGGCAATGACGGTCAGCCGGCTGCCGCAGCATGGGCAGGTGCCTTCGGAATTCATCAGCAGGTTTCCAATGTCATTAGTGTTGATAGGATCCATGATTCTCACCTCTTCTGATGGAAAGGTCTGTCGAAAGACAGACACGGGGACCGTGGGCTTTTCAGGGCGTGCGGTCCGGTAACATTATCATTATCACTTAATGATTTATTAATAATATTCTATTATCCGCAACGTTTTTTTTCAATGATTACCGGGCAGCTGACGGGCCACAGAAAAACCCGCCTTAGGCGGGTTCATCGTCTGAAATGGTTCTGCGGACTAGTACATTCCCTGTCCGCCGGCACCGGCAGCGGCAATGGCGCTGGCCAGCTTGCCATTGGGATCTTCCTTGGTGACGACACCGGCTTCGGTGGTCACAAACAGGGAAGCGATCGAAGTAGCGTTGAGCACGGCATATCTGGTGACCTTGGTAGGATCAACGATGCCGGCCTGGAACATGTCTACCCATTCACCTTTGCGGGCGTCAAAGCCGACATTCTCCTTCTGCTCCAGCTGTTTCTTGACGATCTCGTTGCCATCATAGCCGGCGTTCTCGGCGATCTGGTACAGCGGCAGCAGGATGGCTTCGAAGACGCAGTTGATGCCTCTCTGGACATCGACGACATCGCTCTTCAGAGTTTCCTTGTTGTCGCGGTAGATCCTGGCGAGAGCGGCACCGCCGCCGGCGATGATGCCTTCGGCAACAGCGGCCTTGGTGGCGTTGAGGGCGTCCTCGATCCTCAGCTTCTTATCCTTCAGTTCGGCTTCGGTGGCAGCGCCGACCTTGATGATGGCGACGCCGGAGGAGATCTTGGCCAGTCTTTCGTTCAGCTTCTTCTTGTCGTAGTCGGAAGTGGTCTTGGCGATCTGCGCCTTGATCTCGCTGATCCGCTCAGCGATCTCTTCCTTGTTTCCGGCACCGTGAATGATCGTGGTGCTGTCCTTCTTGACAATGACCTTGCCGGCTGAGCCCAGATCAGGCAGATCGGTGTCCTTGAGGTCAATGTTGAGTTCCTTGGTGATGAACTTGCCGCCGGTCAGGGTAGCCATGTCCTGCAGCATGTTCTTCTGGGAATCGCCGAAGCCCGGGGCCTTGGTGGCGACGACGTTGAAGGCGCCTCTGAGCTTGTTGACGATCAGGGTGGTCAGCACTTCGTTGTCGATGTCCTCAGCGACGATCAGCAGCGGCTTGTTGGCCTGGACGATCTTTTCCAGCACCGGCAGGATCTCCTGGATGTTGCTGATCTTCTGGTCGGTGACCAGGATCAGCGGATTATCCAGTTCGCACTGCATCTTGTCGCGGTCGGTCACCATGTAGGGTGACATGTAACCCTTGTCGTATTCCATGCCTTCGACGATCTCCAGCTCGGTTTCAAAGCCCTTGGATTCGTCAACGGTAATGACGCCGTCGTTGCCGACCTTCTTCATCGCCTCGGCAATGTAGTTGCCAATCTCTTCCGATCCGGAGGATACGGAAGCGACCTGAGCGATGTCCTGAGAGGTGGTAACGGTCTTGGTCTGTTCAAGCAGCTTATCGGCGATCAGCTTGGCAGCCTTCTCCATGCCTTCCTTCAGCAGAACGGGATTGGAGCCCTTTTCCACGCAGTCGACGCCGCTGTGCATGATGGCCTGGGCCAGCAGGGTAGCGGTAGTGGTTCCGTCACCGGCTACGTCGTTGGTCTTGTTGGCGACTTCGTAAACCAGCTTGGCACCCATGTTTTCAAACTTGTCTTCCAGTTCAATTTCCTTGGCAATGGTGACGCCGTCATTGGTGATTAACGGTGAACCGTAGCTCTTCTCGAGAACGACGTTGCGGCCCTTGGGACCCAGGGTGACCTTGACGGTATTGGCCAGGGTATCAACGCCCTGCAGCATTCTGGTCCGGCAGTCCTTGGCAAACTTTACTTCCTTACTCATTCCTTAACATCTCCTATTCGATCACAGCAAGGATCTTGCTGTCGGGTATCAAAAGGTATTTTTCCTTTTCGTACTCAATTTCCGTGGTGGCGTACTTGTCAAAGATGACTCTTTCGCCGGCCTTCACGGATACCGGAACTCTCTTACCGTCAACTTCCTTGCCGTTGCCCACGGCGATGACGACACCGGTGTTTTCGGCGTCTTTCTCACTGGCAGAGAGAATGATGCCGCTGGCAGTCCTGTTCTCGACTGTCTCCTTCTTCAGAAGCACATTATCATTTAATGGTCTTATCATATAAGCCTCCTATTACCTGCGTTCGTTTAGCACTCTTAATATCTAAGTGCTAACACCTAAATTATAATTCAATATGCACTCATGTCAAGAGTCCCGGGTGTGTATTTTGTGATGTTCGTGATATAATGTGAACATGATGAAAAGAAAGAACAGTGTCCTTATTCTGATAGCCGTTCTGCTGGTCGCCATCGTCGGAATCTACCTGGCTTATGACAAGCTGTATTACCCCAGCGCCAGGACCTACGCGACCTATTTGGCCGTGCATCAGGAGATCGAGGAAAAGGACGCTGACAGCATCACCATTACCACTGTCAACCATAAGGTGGTTGTCAAAGCCAGCGATGACGACAAGATCAAGGTCATCTACTACCAGAAAAGCGAAAATGCCAACATCCTGGTCATGGACGGCCGGCGCTTTGAACTCACCATGGTGGAAAAGGTCGAGAATCTGGACAACATCCTGTTCAAGAGCGACAAGAAGATCGATACCATCATCGTCTATCTGCCGGCAGGGCGGGCTTATAATCTGAATGTGGAGTCCGTTGACGGATCGCTGAGCGTCGAAGGCGTCAGCCTTTCCCAGCTGAACTTTGAGACCGCCTACGGCGACGTTACCGTCAGGGACTGTGAGCTCGTCAGGGCCGTTCTGACCATCAGTTACGGCAACATCGTCCTGTCGGGTGATTCCTTCAGGTCGGTTTCCGCCTCGTCGGTTTCCGGCAACATCAGCCTGGATCTGTCTGAAGAGCTGGCGGCCTACAGCGTCAGCGCTTCATCCACCTACGGCAGTCTGCTGCTCAACGGCGAACAGATCATCGTCGTCGATGAAGAGGGAAATGAGAAGGTTTCCAATCAGCTGATCTTCCAGCTGGAACAGAAGCTTCCTTCCCTGCTGATTAGTTCCACCAGGGCAAAGGTTCTGATCAATACCGTGGAACCGCAGCCCGAACCGGACAATACCGAAACCCAGCAGCCCACCGGAGAGTAGTCTCCGGTTTTCTTTTGCGCCAGGTAAAAGACCGCCTCAGCGGTCTTTCAGCTCATTGATGGATATTCAGTCCGTTATCTGATGAAGGATCTCGTCCAGATCATAGTCGTGGGACGGGGTCGGGAACTGCCAGTCGTCTTCGGGATAACGCGGAATGATGTGGAAGTGCAGGTGCATGACCGACTGTCCGGCCGCTTCGTTGTTGTTGGACAGGATGTTGCATCCGGCGGCTCCGGTCTTCTCCGTGATCTGAATGGCCAGCTTTCTGACTACTTCGATCAGGTGGGCCAGGGTTTGAGGATCAATGTCATAGATGTTGCGGAAATGCTGCTTGGGCATGACCAGGGTATGACCTCTGGTAGCCTGGGAGATGTCCAGGATGGCCAGAACCTGATCGTCTTCATAAACCTTCTTGGAAGGAATGTTTCCTTCGATGATCTCACAGAATAAGCACATAGTATTCGCTCCTTACTTCTTATAGTTTTCCCACATGCGGGCAGTGGCGTCGCTGACCAGTCTGACGGCCTTCTCAACGGAGGCCTTGTCCCAGGTCTCCTTGGGACCGCGGAACTGGGTGGTCAGGTCTTCGCGGTTGTCGAAGACACCGACCGGCAGATAGTATTTCTCGCCCCAGGCTTCAACGATCAGGGTGTCCTTACGGTCGCTGACTTCCTTCATGTACAGGATGTCGTCGCAGCCGTAATCGTACATCATGACCTTGTCAGGGGTCTTGTGGTTGATGCTTGAGCCCGGGTTGTTGGGATCGTAGCGGGCATCGTTCTTGGCCCGGGAATCCTCCGGGGTGACCCAGATGTAGAGAACGGCAGCATTCTTCAGCAGATCCGGCGAGAGCATCGAGTAGGTATACTGATAGCCGAAGGTACCGGTAAGGGGCATCGAAGCGCCGTCATTGCCGCCGCGGGAGAATTCAATGATGATGGTCTTGTCGGAAAGATCCTCGGTATACTGCGACTGCTTTTCATCCAGCAGCCGTCTGGCTTCCGGCTCCAGTTCCTCAGCGATCTGCTTTCTGATCTTTTCGTCCAGCATGGCGATCATCGGCTTCATGCCGACGGCGACGCAGGCGCGGTCGAAGCGCTCGAACAGATATTCAGCCGCATTGGCCGGATGCACGTAGTTGCGATTTACCAGATCCTGGTAGTCCTCGCTCAGCAGGATGGACAGCACGCCCCAGACCCGGCCGTCATGAGTCGGCGAATCGTCGTCGGGGTAGTAGAGGGAAGGCTGGCCCATGGCGGCCAGCTTCTTGTCGACGCCTCTCATCAGCCAGACGTACGGGAAGTCATCAAGCTGAAGGTTCTTGCCGATGTGGAAATCGTTGACCATCTGCTCGGGGTCGTTTTCGTTCATGAACTTCCGCAGTTCGGATTTTCCCGAAGCGGGAAGAGCATTCAGCAGGACTACGTCAAATACTTTTTTCTCCATAAGCTTGTTCTCCAATTATTCAATTCGTTTTCTGATCATATTTTATCATCACCCGCAAACCGGCTTCAATAGCCGCACCCGGCATGTGATTGTGCTATAATGAGGCAGAAGGAAGCGATGAAATGAAACTGTTATTCATTATTGCGGTGCTGCTTTTGGATCTGTACAGCGTCGCTGAACAGTCCGGCCTGCTCAACGGAACCTATGACGGCATCTGCTGGGGCTATTACACCATCCTCAGCAACATCCTGGTCATCATCTACTTCCTTATGGCCCTGCTGAACGAACTGTTCACCGTTGCGCCGCTGGCGGAAAACCCGGTGTTCAGCTTTACGGTCATGATGTCGATCACCCTGACCTTCATCATCTTCCACTTCCTGCTGATGCCCTACCTGGTAAAGGCCTGGAAGGAAGGAAGCGGCTGGAATCCCTACCGGCTGAGCAACCTCGGCGTTCACTACATCTGCCCGATCATGACCTTCATCTATTTCTTCTGCTTCATTGACCGTGACGGCATGAAGACATCTGACGGTCTGTGGTGGCTGCTGTCGCCCTGCGCCTATCTGGTCTATGCGGCCGTTCTGGCGAAGACGGGATTTACCTTCGCAGACGGTGAGCACTGGGCTTACTGGTTCATGAACTTTGACCAGCTGGGTTTCCGGAAAGCCGGCCGTAACCTGGCCGTTCTGCTGATCGGCTTCGGCCTGCTGGGCCTGCTGGTTGCCTATATCAGCATTGTATTGAGGTGAAAATTATGAAAAAGAATCGAATCAGACTTGACTACAACGCACCGCTGGTGCTGACCTTCGCCCTGTTATCGGGCCTGTCCCTGGCGGCCGGCTATCTGACCAACTTCTCCTCGACGGAGATGTTCTTCATGACCTACCGCAGCTCGCTGCTTAACCCGCTGACCTATCTCAGGCTGTTCACCCACTGCCTGGGCCATGCCAACTGGGAGCACTATCTCTCCAACATGACCTACATCCTGTTATTGGGACCGATGATGGAAGAGAAGTACGGATCCCGCAAGCTGCTGTACATGATCCTGATCACTGCCGGAGTGACCGGCATTGCCAACTCGATCCTGTTCCCGCGGGTAGCCCTGTGCGGCGCCAGCGGCATCGTCTTTCTGTTCATCGTCCTTTCATCCATCACTTCCACGGAGAAGGGCGAGATCCCGCTGACCCTGATTCTGATCATGATCATCTATGTCGGCGGCGAGGTCTATGACGCCATCTATTCCCAGGACAACGTCTCGCAGCTGGCTCACATCATCGGCGGCTGCTTCGGAGCCTATTTCGGCTTCCGCTTCCTGAAGGAAAACCCGGATCCGCGGACCTATTAGAAACAGCTTTGAAAATGAGAAACAAGAGGAACAGGCTTCCTCTTTTCTTTCGGTTTTTGTATTGAGAAACGACCGGAAACTGTTCTATAATTAAATAGCAAAAATAGCAGAAATAAAGAGGAGGCTAATCAATGGCAAAGGTATTTCAATCCATGGATGGTAATACGGCTGCTGCACACGTAGCGTACGCGTTTACGGAAGTTGCTGCCATTTACCCGATCACACCGTCCAGCACGATGGCTGAAGTCGTTGACCAGTGGGCTACCCAGAACCGCAAGAACGTGTTCGGCGGCGTAGTCAAGGTCGCGGAAATGCAGTCAGAAGCCGGTGCTGCCGGTGCTGTTCATGGAACTTTACAGGGTGGTGCTCTGGCTACCACATTCACTGCATCTCAGGGCTTATTACTGATGATCCCCAACATCTACAAGTGGGCTGGCGAATGCCTGCCGGCTGTCGTACATGTTGCCGCCAGAAGCCTGGCTACCAGAAGCTTAAGCATCTTCGGTGACCATCAGGACATCTATGCCTGCCGTCAGACCGGCGCCTGCATGCTGGCATCCAGCTCCGTTCAGGAAGCCATGGACCTGGCAGGTGTTGCCCATCTGACCGCAATCAAGGGAAGCGTTCCCTTCATCCACTTCTTCGACGGCTTCAGAACCTCACATGAGATCCAGAAGGTCGAAGTCATGGACTATGACTATCTGAAGAGTCTGCTCGACATGGATGCCGTTGAGGCATTCAAGAAGAATGCTCTGAACCCCCACGGTCATGCCGTTACCAGAGGCACTGCCGAAAACGACGACATCACCTTCCAGGGCAGAGAAGCTCAGAATGAACACTATGCCAAGGTTCCTGATCTGGTCAACGAATACATGGCCAAGATCTCCGAACATACCGGCAGAACCTATAAGCCGTTTGTCTACTACGGCGATCCGGATGCCGAGCGCGTCATCGTCGCCATGGGTTCCGTCAACGAGACCATTTCCGAGGTCATTGACGACCTGAGAGCCAAGGGCGAGAAGATCGGCGTCATCAAGGTCCATCTGTACCGTCCGTTCTCCGCCAAGTATTTCCTGGATGTTCTTCCCAAGAGCGTCAAGAAGATTGCCGTTCTGGACAGAACCAAGGAAATGGGCACCAGAGAACCGTTATACCTCGATGTCCTGTCCATCCTTAAGGACAAGGATATCAAGATCGTCGGCGGCCGCTACGGTATCTCCTCCAAGAATACCGCTCCCAACCAGATCAAGGCTGTCTTTGACGAACTGAAGAAGGATGCTCCGGCTGAGGAATTCACCATCGGCATCAACGACGATGTTACTCACCTGTCACTGCCTGTCGATCCGGATTACAACGTCGCTTCCGACTACACTTCCTGCCTGTTCTACGGCTTAGGTTCCGACGGTACGGTCGGTGCCAATAAGAACTCGGTCAAGATCATCGGCGACCATACCGATAACTATGCCCAGGCTTATTTCGCCTATGACTCCAAGAAGGCCGGCGGAGCGACCCGCAGCAACCTGCGTTTCGGTCCTACCCCGATCCATTCCCCTTACTACATTCAGAACGCGGACTTCATCTCCTGCTCACTGGATTCCTATCTCTTCAAGTATGACATGGTCAAGAACCTGAAGAAGGGCGGCACGTTCTTACTCAACACCACCTTCGGACCGGATGAAATCGAAGACCATCTGCCGAACAGAGTCAAGATCCATCTCGCGGAGAAGGAAGCGAAGTTCTATATCATCAACGCGGTGCAGATCGCGCAGGAAACCGGCATGGGCCGTCACACCAACACCATCCTGCAGTCCAGCTTCTTCGCCCTCAACGAACAGATCATGCCTTATGAGGAATCAGTCGGCTTGATGAAAGAAGCGGCCAAGAAGACTT
>JAFZBT010000190.1 GCA_017561615.1 Erysipelotrichaceae bacterium | reverse complement strand
TACAGTTCGACGGCCGTCTTCAGCAGGAAGGAACCGATCAGCATCATGCTTGATTTTGAGGATAACGGAATCCATCCCCGGGAAGGAAGGGTAATGACACTGGAGTACAACAGCTTCTATCTGGTCAACGCCTATGTTCCCAACAGCAAGGAGCAGCTGGCCAGGCTGGATTACCGGATGCTGTGGGAAGAAGATCTTCTTAAGCACCTTAATAAGCTAAATGAGAGCAAGCCGGTGATCTACTGCGGTGATCTCAATGTCGCCCACGAAGAGATCGACATCAAAAATCCGGCTGCCAACCACTTCAGCGCCGGTTTCTCCGATCAGGAAAGAGAAAAGATGACCCAATTGCTTAACAGCGGATATACCGATACTTTCCGCTGGCTTTATCCGAATACCGTCAGATACTCATGGTGGTCCTACCGTTTCAATGCCCGGGCCAACAATGCCGGCTGGCGGATCGATTACTTCATCGTTTCCGACCGGATCAGAGATAAGGTGACCGACAGCATCATCCATGATGAGATCACCGGATCAGACCACTGCCCGGTGGAACTGGACATTGACATATGAAAAAATGACCGCTCGAGCGGTCATTTGTCTTAATCGGGATCCTTATCCAAGCCCCTGATGATGTGCAGGGCTGTCCTGAGGTCGTTTTCGGCAACGATGGTCAGGTATTCCTCCAGCTTTTCCCGCGTCTTCTGCGGGATCAGAGGCGTCTCCCGGCTCTTATGGAGAAACTCCAGAGCGCTGGACGGATGGTAGTTTTCCTTCTGGTAAACCATGCAGGCAGCGATGCGGTCAGCGACCATCTCCTTGACGTAGCGGATGGGCGGATCAATGAAGTATACTTGATTGCCGTTTTTCTGATCCATCCAGTACTGCCAGTGATGGCGGTTATAGCCTTTGTGATGCAGCCAGCCAAGGGAATACCCCTTTTCCTTTCTCTCAGCGTCGATGGGAGAGCGGTTACCCTGAAAATAGCGGACGCCGGGCCAGAATTCCACCGGCGAATACTTGGACAGGTCATGGAGCAGGCCCTGACGGTAAAGTCCCATCATGAAGCAGAAACGGCACACCAGAAAGCGGTGAGTGTTGACGGTATGAAGATGGAGAAAGAAGTTTCTGATCATGTTTACCACCTGTCCCTATGTTACTGCTTTTTGTTTTGTCATACAAGTTTTGATATAATGGAAAAGGTGAAATCATGAAAACGAGAGACTATCTGTTCATCATTCTGCTGGTCGTGATCGATCAGCTGTCAAAACTCTATGTTACCGCAAAGATGACGCTTCACCAGAGCATTGAAGTGATCAGAAACTTTTTTTACATTACCTATACCCGCAACAGCGGGGCTGCCTGGTCCTTGCTGCAGGGGCAGAAGCTCTTCTTCATCATCACCGCGGCCGTGGCTGTGGTGGTCATAGTGATCTATATCAGCCGCAGCAGGTGCGGCTTCTGGGAAAAGCTCGGTCTATTGCTGATCGCCGGCGGGGCCATCGGCAACGTGATTGACCGCATCAGACTGAGCGAAGTCATTGACTTTCTGGATTTCTACATCTTCGGATATGACTTTCCGATCTTCAACATCGCCGACAGCTGCATAACTGTGGGCGGAATCATCGTCGCTGCGACGATACTGCTGGACAGGAGGGAAAAGGCATGAGCGTGCTCAACTTCACGGCTGATGAAGCCATGAGCGGCTTAAGGATCGACAAGGCCCTGAACGACAAGGTCGATTTTTCCCGTACCCGACTGCAGCAGCTGATCAGTGACGGACTGGTGGAAGTCAACGATGAGGTCGTAAAGGCTAACTACAAGCTAAGAAACGGTGACGAGATAACCGTTGAGGTTCCCGAGGCCGTGGAATACAGCGTCCAGCCTTATCCGATGGACCTGGACATCCGTTACGAGGACGATGATGTCATCGTCATCAACAAGCCCAAGGGCCTGATCGTCCACCCCAGCGCCTCGACAAAAGAGCATACCCTGGTCGAAGGCGTTCTTTACCACTGTCACGATCTCAGCGGCATCAACGGCGTCATGCGCCCGGGCGTCGTCCACCGGATCGACAAGGATACGACCGGTCTGATCATCATGGCCAAGAACGATAAGGCCCATCAGGCGCTGGCCGACCAGCTGGCGGACAAGACGATGAGCCGTAAATACTACGCGCTGGTCAGCGGCGTCATACCGCACGACAGCGGTACCGTCAACGCTCCCATCGGCCGCAATCCGCTGGACCGGCAGTCCATGGCCGTTACTGACAAGAACGGCAAGGACGCCGTTACCCAGTTCTTTGTCCGTGAACGCTTCAAAAAGAATACCCTCATTGAATGCCATTTGAAGACCGGCCGGACTCACCAGATAAGAGTGCACATGCAGTACATCGGCTATCCGATCGTCGGCGACCCGAAGTACGCACCTAAGAGAGCCCGCGGTGACGGACAGCTTCTGCATGCCTTTGAACTGACCTTCATTCATCCTACCACGGGTGAGAGAATAACGGTCAATGCCCCGCTTCCCGATAACTTTGCCGCGTATCTGGAGAAACTGAGAGAAGAGGGAAAATAGATGGAGATCAACAAGAAAGTATGGTCCCTGCAGCTGCTGAGATATCTGGTGTTTACCAGGGGCTACCTGAGGGTTTCCATGATCTTCCCGAGCAATGCCAAGCCGGAAGATTACTGGCTGGTCAACGCGTCAGAGGAGTTTCAGGTCATCCACATAAACGATGATGAAGATGTCATCCGCCGCCTCAACAGCAACCGCAACCTTCAGACCTATAAGCGGATCAGCGAGCTTCTGAGGGCTCAGAAGCCGGGAAAGATGCTGGACATTTCCTTAAATGATCAGGCAACATCTTATTCCAGCGACGGGATCAGATACATCCGCCTGTATCCCGGATGTGAACTTGACGAAGACATCGCCAAGAGCTTTCCGCAGCTTTCAACGGCAGTCTACGATGTCGAAGACCCTCAGCAGGAACTGGTTAATCTGGAAAAGGACATCGTTGCCAGGTCGATGAAGAGCCGCCGAAACGGCGGACGGACCGGT
>JAFZBT010000189.1 GCA_017561615.1 Erysipelotrichaceae bacterium | reverse complement strand
TGTCGATCCTGTTTTTGACGGTGAAGTCTCTGAGCAGCAGATCGGCCAGTTCCGTCAGCGGCCCATTGGTAATGACCGTGGTACCCTGCGGCATTTCGGTAAGTTCGGCCAGTTCAATGTCCGGCTGTCTCTTGATCAGATTCAGCAGCAGGTTATTGTCGTCGGAGTATTTCAGAGATAATGATACCTTCATGTTACTTCACCTCACTGTAGCTTCTGATGTAGTCGATCATCAGATCGATGAACCGGCGTCTGTCGACGTCCATGAGCACTCTGGTATTGGGCTTGCGGTTGTTGAGATTGCG
Organism: Erysipelotrichaceae bacterium; assembly: GCA_017561615.1. The sequence continues at coordinate 1,674 of JAFZBT010000189.1, read as the reverse complement.
GATGTCGCCAACGGTCTGACCGACGGAGTAGCAGCCCTCGGTTTCCACTTCGACGTACATCTCCTCGATCGTAAAGACTTCCGGATGGATGAGCGCCATTACCGCGCAGAGATCATGCATCGGCGCTCCGGGATAACCCAGGCCCAGATGGAATTTGTAGAAGAACTCCAGCCAGCGCCAGACGATCTCGCTGACCGGGTTGCCGATCTGCCTGATGATCTCTACGTCTTCGGGGTAGACCAGGGCCTTTTCGGTGACGTCCAGACCGGCCATGATGACCTGAATGCCGCTGGAGAAAACGATGTCCGCCGCTTCCGGGTCGACCAGGATGTTGAACTCGGCCGCCGGCGTCCAGTTGCCGTACCTGATGCCGCCGCCCATGATGGAAATGGCTTCGATCCTGTCCTTCAGTTCGGGATAGCCCAGTAACAGGGTCGCGACGTTGGTCAGCGGACCGGTGGCGACGATGACGACCTTTTCCTCTGATTCTCTCAGAACGTCGGCCATCAGCTGCGCTGCCGAGCGGCTGTCCAGCTCACGTTTCGGCTCAGGCAGAGCCGGACCGTCCAGTCCGCTTTCGCCGTGAACGTTGGTCGGAGCCTGAAGTCTCTGACGGTAGAGCGGGCAGTTTTTGCCGCGGGCTACCGGAACGTCCAGGCCGATCAGCGCCATGATGCGCTGGCTGTTATAGGCGGCCTTGTAGACGTTGCAGTTGCCGTTAACGGCCGTACAGGCCAGGATCTTCAGATCCTTTGACGCATTGGCAACGACCCAGGCGATGGCGTCATCGTGCCCGGGGTCAGCATCCAGTATTACAGGTATTGGTTTTTTCATTATCAATTCCTCGCTTGCAGATAAATTATATCAAGAAAAAAGCCCTGCTGTCACAGGACTTTTTGTCTGATTACTTTTCGTTCTTCTGATCGAAACCGTATTTCTTGTTGAACTGATCAATACGGCCTGCGGCCTGCTGGAAACGCTGTCTGCCGGTGTAGAACGGATGGCAGTTTGAGCAGGTATCAACCTTGATTTCCTTCTTGGTTGAATGAGTCATGAACTCGTTGCCGCATGATGCGCAGACAACCTTAGTTTCATACATAACAGGGTGGATCTTTTCTTTCATTTTCTTCTCCTTCCGCCTTGGATATCCTATCAATCCAAAGTAAGTGCTTTTAAATGTTAACACACTTGAAAGGTCATTTCAAGCAGTTATTTATTCATGTTGTAAATAATGTCCAGACCTTCCAGCATCAGGTCATTATCCAGGATGATCTCGCTTTCGCAATAGGGTACGATGAGCTTGGCCAGACCGCCGGTAGCGACGACCTTCATGTCATAGCCCATCTCCTTCTTCATCTTGGCAATCATGCCGTCCAGCAGGGAAGCCTGACCGTAGACCAGCCCGCTCTGCATGGCTTCGACGGTTCCGCCGTTGATGACCTTCTTCGGTGCGGCGATGTCGATCATCGGCAGCTTGGAGGCGCTGTTGCTTAAGGCGTTAAGGCTGACGACGGCGCCGGGGATGACGGCTCCGCCCAGGAAGCAGTTTTCCCTGTCTACTACGACCGCGGTCGTGGCCGTGCCCATGTCGATGATGATCAGCGGAGCTCCGTAAAGCTGCATGCCGGCAACCGAGCCGACAATCAGGTCAGCGCCGACTTCCTTGGGGTCGCC
>JAFZBT010000188.1 GCA_017561615.1 Erysipelotrichaceae bacterium | reverse complement strand
CCTGCCCTAATTCTAACATATCAGCAGCCGCTTTTGCATGCCGGAAGGCAAAGGAAAAGCACATTGCTGTGCTCTTCGTTCAATTAATCAAGGTGGAGAAGTCTGACCGTATCGCGGGCGATCATGATCTCTTCGTCGGTCGGGATGACCCACACTTCGACCTTGCTGTCGGGTGTGGAGATCCTGATCTCCTTGCCTCTGGCGTTGGCATTGACTTCTTCGTCAATGGTGATGCCCAGAGCTTCGGTAAGCAGTTCGCAGATCTCGCTGCGGACGTTCTTGTCGTTTTCACCTAAGCCGGCCGTAAAGATGATGGCATCGGTATGACCGAGCTGTACGTAGTAGGAGCCGATGAAGGAGGAAACGCGCTGGGCGTAGATCTTTCTGGCCAGAACGGCTCTTTCATTGCCCTTGTCAATGGCGGCCTGAATGTCTCTGGCGTCAGAGGAGACACCGGAAATGCCCAACAGACCGCTCTTCTTATTGAAGGTGTTGATCAGTTCTTCCGCGCTCTGACCGGTCTTTTCCATCAGATAGGGGATGATGGAGGGGTCAACGTCGCCGCTTCTGCCGCCCATCATGATGCCGGCCAGCGGCGTAAAGCCCATGGAAGTATTGACGACTTCGCCGGCCTTGATGGCAGCCAGGGAGGCGCCGTTGCCCAGATGGCAGGTAATGATGTTGGAGTCCTTGACGTCTTTGCCCTTCAGTTCGGCATATCTGTAGGTAATGTACTTATGGGAAGTACCGTGGAAGCCGTACTTTCTGACCTTGTACTTTTCGTAGTATTCCAATGGGATAGGATACAGGTAGACTTCCGGCTTCATGGTCAGATGGAAGGAAGTGTCATAGACGGTAACATGTCCGACTTCCGGCAGGGCGTTGTGGAAAGCCGCATAGCCGGTGTAGTTGGCAACCATGTGCAGAGGACCGAGGTCCTTCATGTCGAGAATGTCCTGAGCGACTTCCGGAGTGCAGACGACTGATTCCGGGTATTTTTCCCCGCCGTGGAGCACGCGGTGGCCGACGCCGTTGATTTCCTTGAGATCCTCGACGATGTGGTTTTCCACCAGCGCTTTCAGCAGCATGTCGACAGCCTGCTGATGATCCTTGATCGGCAGCACCTGTTTCCTCTTTTCCCCGTCGACCTTGATGGTGAAATAGGCATCTTCCATGCCGATTCTTTCCACGATGCCTTCGGTCAGGACTTCTTCCTGAGGCATAAGAAACAGCTTGAACTTCAGTGATGAACTTCCGGCATTTACCGCCATAACCTTACTCATAGTGCTAATCCTCCATTTTTACTAATTCATCAATTATTTCCCGGCCTCTTTCATCAGCGTGTTCTCTCAGTTTACCGTAGAGTTCGATGCGCTGCTGATAAGCGGCATTAAGTTGCAGTTTTTCTTCATATTCAGCCAGAATGTTGCCGACCTTCTTAAGCGTGTCGTGAACGCCGTTGCGGCTGATCTGCAGTTCTTCGGCGATCTCGGAAAGCGAAAGATCTTCGTAATAATACAGCTTGACGATCTGCTGCTGCCTTTCGGTCAGCAGGCTTTCGTAGAACGGCAGAAGTTCGTTTATGTACTCGAATCTGTCCATGTCAGCTTCCTCTTACCAGTGAGTTAATGTACTCTTCAATGTCAAAAGGTTCGATCGCCTCAACGTTTTCGCCATAGGTAAGCCAGCGCACCGGCAGATCATAGCGGTGATTGACAGCCAGAACGATGCCACCCTTGGAGGAACCGTCCATCTTGGTCAGTATGATGCCGCTGAGCTTGCCGGATGTCAGGAAGCCTTCCGCCTGGGAAAGGGAATTCTGCCCGATGGTGGAATCCAGGGTAAGCAGGATCTCCATGCTGTCGGAGCCGATCTCCCGGGAAGTGACCTTGATCATCTTCTCCAGTTCCTTCATCAGGTTGTTCTTGTTCTGCATCCTGCCGGCCGTGTCGGCGATGATGATGTCGACCGGATTCTGCCGGAAATGACGACAGCCGTCGACCAGTACGGAACTGGGATCGGCGTTTTCCCTGCCGCTGATGCAGGGAATTGACAGCCTGTCAGCCCATTGCTGAAGCTGACTGACGGCTCCGGCGCGGAAGGTATCCGCCGCTATCACGCCGACGCTCTTGCCCTGATTGCGGTAATAGTTGGCCAGCTTGGCAATAGTCGTCGTCTTTCCCGATCCGTTCACTCCTACCAGCATGATCAGACCGGCATCTTTCTGCGGATAGTCATGATAGTAATCGATCATGATCTCACAGAGCCTGTCGACGATCTGACGGCTGGAAGGCATGAACTCATTCTGCATCTGCTCTTTCAGGCTGTCGATGATCTCTTCGGCCGTGTCGACGCCGACATCGGCCTGGATAAGCAGAACCAGAAGCTGTTCGTAGACGTCATCGTTATTGCTGGTCTTGCCGCCCAACAGGTCGATGATCCGATCGGAAAGGGTCATCCAGCGCCTGTTGTCGAGATAGTCATTGAAAGAACGCTTACTGGCCATCCTTTTCCTCCTCGGCAAACTGCAGGGCTTCCTTCAGACGGACCTTCAGGACGGTGGAAACGCCCTTCTGCTGCATGGTAATACCGTATAATACATCGCACTCTGTCATCGTACCCGGTCGGTGCGTGATGACGATGAACTGCGTATCGTCTGAGAACTTGTGAATGTAGCGGGCAAAGCGGTCGACGTTGCCGGTATCCAGCGATGCCTCGACCTCGTCGAGTACGCACAGCGGCACCGGACGGGCCTTAAGAATGGCAAACAGGACGCAGATGGCGATCAGGCTCTTTTCGCCGCCGGAGAACAGCCTGATGTTCTGAATGTTCTTTCCCGGAGGCTGAACATCGATGTCGATGCCGGTATTGAGGATGTCATCGGGATCCTCAAGGACCAGCTTGGCCTTGCCGCCGCCGAAGAGGATCGAGAAGACCTCGGAAAGCGAGGAATTGATACGGTTGAAGGCTTCGCTGAACTGCTTGGTCATGACCTCATCCATTTCGTTTATCGCGGACAACAGCTTGTCGCGGGATTCGGTCAGGTCAGCAAGCTGACTGCACATGAAGCTGTAGCGTTCATTGACCTCACGGTAGGCCTCCGGCGCATCGGGATTGATGCTGCCGAGTTCGCTGATCTCCTGGCGCAGACGCAAGACTTCGTCCTTGGCGTCATCAGGCTGAACGTCGTACTGCTGGGAGCTGGCGTATTCATAGGTCATCGCATAGTCGCGTGCCAGCCTTTCCAGCTGGTTGTCGCGGTTGGCCAGCAGGCCGGCCTGTTCAATCTTGATCTCGTTGGTGCGGTTGATGATCTCGATCAGGTCGTTTCTTACCTGACGGAGCTGATTGTACTTTCTCTGCGACTCAGCTGATGCGCTGAGGCGTCTTTCCCGTTTCTGGCGGATCTGGGAAGTCAGGTCGTCCTTGGCCGCATAGGCACGGTTAAGAGAGGAAATCAGTTCATCAGCAAAGCTTTCCGTCTTTTCCTCGTCATCGGGCCGGATGCGGTCGTACTCTTCCTTCAGCTTTTCGTACTTGTCGCGCTTGATGTCGACCAGTTCCTTCAGGGAAGCCAGCTGAACCTTGATGGATACCCGCTGATTTTCCTTTTCGTCGCGGTCCTTGGTAAGCTTGGCGATGGTGGAGCTGAGGCTGTCCATTTCCAGGGAGATGTCGGCGATCTGCTTCTTAACTTCATCCAGCTGCATCTGATAGGTAAGCGGTGAATCGCTCTGACGGTTATAGCCGCCGGAAAGCGAACCGCCGCGGTAGATGACGTCACCGTCCAGGGTGACGATCTTATAGCCGTAATTGAGCCGCTGAGCCAGCTCGCCGGCACTGTCCAGGTCCTCGGCAACGATGACGTTGCCTAAAAGCGACAGCACGACGACGTCAAACTTCTCATCGCAGTCGACAAAATCGGAAGCCAGACCCAGGAAACCCGGGGTATTCTCACAGACAAACAGGTGGTCCTTGTTGACGTAGCGGGCTTTCAGCACATCAAGCGGCAGGAAAGTGGCGTTGCCTGACTTGTTGTTCTTCAGGAATCTGATGGCTCCCTTGGCGCTTTCCACGTCCTTGGTGACGATGTGATACAAAGCGGCGGCGAGAGCCTGGGAGACGGCCTGCTGATAGCCGTCATCAACCTTTATCAGGTTGGACAATGCATCGTAAATGCCCGGAAGAACGGTCCGGTTCTTGATGATCGTGTTGACGCCCTGCTGGTTGGCAAAGGGTGAGGAGATCATGTTCTCCAGAACTGACTGCCGGCTGTTGAGCTGATTGAAGCGGGAAACCAGCTTCAGGTTATTCTGCTGATTCTCGTTGATGGTGTAGTTGATGTCATTGAGCTGATTGCTGAGGAGCTCAAGTTCGGTATTGAGGCTGTCATTGCGGTTAAGACGGTCCTGATACTCTTCATAGGCGTTGTCCAGCAGCTGCTTGGTTTCCTTGATCTTGTCTTCGGTAGTGCCGGTTTCCTTAAGATATCTTCTCTTCTCGTCTACTTCGACCTTACGCTTTTCCAGAATCTGAACCTCGTCGAGGACCTTGAGAAGCTTATCCTGCAGAGACTGTACCTCGGAGTCGATGCGGTTGATCTCATCCTTGAGGTTGTTGGAATCGTTGTCCAGGATCTGAATGGAAGCCCTGGTCGTGGTCTCCTGGTATTCCAGATCAAAGAGCTGCTTTTCAATGGTCTGCAGATCGGAATTGATGTTCTGGATGCTGGAGACGATGACGGCGACCTCGATCTCCGTCAGTCTCTTCTTCTTTACGGCGTATTCCTCGGCCTTGTGAGCCTGCTTTTCCAGCGGCGCGACCTGACGGTAAAGTTCGGCGACGATGTCGTTGAGGCGGTCGATGTTGTCCTGGGTGCGCTGCAGCTTGCTGAGGGATTCCAGCTTTCTCTTCTTGTACTTGGCCACGCCGGCGGCTTCCTCAAACAGCGAGCGGCGGTCGATCGGCCGGGCATCGGCAAAGGACTGGATGGTACCCTGCGAGATCATGGAAAGCGAATCGCGGGAAAGACCGGTGTCCAGCGTCAGATCGACGATGTCCTTCAGACGGCACGGTGAATTGTTGATGAGATACTCGGAAACGCTGCCGTCACGGGAAAGCCTTCTGGTGATCTCCAGTTCCTCGTATTCAGAGTTGAGGATGTGCGAGCTGTTGTCGAAGACCAGCGTAACCTCAGCGATGTTGACGGCCCGCTTGCCTTCGGCACCGGAAAAGACGACATCCGTCATCTGGCTTCCGCGCATGTTCTTGGCTGACTGCTCTCCCAGCACCCATCTGATTGCATCTATGATATTACTCTTGCCGCAGCCGTTGGGTCCGACGATACCGGTATAATCGGAATCGAAGTTAATGACGGTTTTATTGGCAAAGGATTTGAATCCCTGTAAACGTATCTGTTTTAGAAACATATTTTCCCTGCTTTCACCTGTTCATTATACAAAAATACCGTCCAGAAATAAATATGGAAACCTATTTATATTTATGTTAGAATATGACTCGTTGGAGGTACGAAAATGTACGAAAAAGAAAGATTTGAAGGTTTCTTTGAAAAGAAACATGAAATAGAATACAAGCCCGATACCATGTATCAGATGCTTGAAGAATGTGCAAGGAAACACGGCGATGTAGTAGCTTATGAGTTTTTGGGCAAGAAGACCTCATACAGCGAAGTGCTTCGCAAGATCGAAACAACTGCCAAAGCACTGCAGGCCATCGGCATCCGCGAAGGCGATGCCGTTACCATCTGCATGCCCAACTGCCCGCAGGCCGTTGACATGTTCTACGCGATCAGCCGTATCGGCGCCATCGCCAACATGGTCCACCCGTTAAGCGCTCAGGAAGAAATCACCTACTATCTGAATATCTCTGAGT
>JAFZBT010000187.1 GCA_017561615.1 Erysipelotrichaceae bacterium | reverse complement strand
GCTGACTTCTTCCATTACCTTATCGTTAATGGCTGATGCTTCAATCATCAGCTTCTGTTCCTCTTCGTCCTTGACGGCTCTTACGTCATCGACGCACTGGCTGCCCAGCACCGTTCTGACCCCGGTAGAGTTCATCAGGGGAATCAGGAAGCGGGCCGCAAACAGCTTGTCGACGCCTAAGGTCCTGGAACTGTCGATGTGCTGGGCCAGCATGCCGACGTAATCGTCAGTATCGCTGTAGAGGATGACGGGAACCCTGGCCTTGGAAACGTTGAACAGCAGGTTGGCAAACAGCAACTGTTCCCCGCTGTCCTTCAGCAACAGTACCCACATCCGTTCAAACGGCTCATTCCAGCAGCCGGTCAGATAGTTGATGCTGTAGGGGTCGCAGACGATCAGCTGGCTGAGATCATGCTCCCTCATCTTTTCCAGTACGCGCTCATATCTGTTCATAGTCCAACCTCCCTTATTCAATAAAGACTATATCATAAAAGAGCGGCCTTAAGGCCTTGCGGTTTTGTGAAACGGGCACAAAGTGATAGAATAACAGTATGAAGAAACTGTTACCTGCCTTAATGGCGTTATTCATATTGGCCGGCTGCAGCCGTCAGCCTGTCTACCCCCAGCCTCAGGGAACTACCAGCGACATGAGTGGTTATAACGGCCTGGTCAGTGAGCAGTTCGTAGACATCGATCTGGACGGCATCATGGCGCTCTTTGAGCAGAAGAAGACGGCGATCATTTATTTCGGCTATGCCAGCTGTCCCTGGTGCAATGCCCTGATCCCGGTGCTCAACGAGGTCTCCGAGGAAAAGCAGATGCGGCTTTACTATCTGGACTGGCACGCTGACGTCAATTATCAGAACGAGAAGATCTTCGACATCGTCGATCTGTGCGATGAAGCCGGTCTGGTCGATGAGCACAACGACGACGGCACCGGCGTCTTTTACTTCCCTACCGTTCTTTACATCCGAGACGGCAAGCCGGTGCTTCTGCACTCGGGTACGGTAGCCGGACACGACGGCAGCCAGGGCGGACTGTCCCAAAAGCAGACCGCCAGGCTGAAATACCTGCTGGAAAAGGAATTTGATTCTTTAATCATCAAGTAGATTAAAGGTATAATTTATTTATGGGAGAAACGATGAGGAAAAGACTTGCTGTCATCCTGGGGCTGCTCATGATGCTGCTGGGTGGTTGTTCCGGCGGCCGGATGGCCCGCAAGGACCCCTTGAAGATCGTCAAGCTGTTTGAACAGAAACAGGCCTTCGTTCTGCTGGTCAAGCGGGATGACTGCGATACCTGCCGGTCGCTTTACGAAAACATGGAGAAGCTGGTCAGCGAGCATAAACTGGACATCTATTACCTGACCGCGACGGAAGAAATGGTCGAAGATGACGACATGAACAACCTGATCAATAACTACCTCTACTATCTGGAGGTGACGCCCACGACCTATCTGATCAACAACGGAAAGGTCATCGACATAAAGGAAGGATTCATCGAATACGATGAAATGGTGAACTGGCTTGCAGGCTACGGCTACATTGAAAGATAACACCCTGCAGACTGCCCTGAGCAGAGAGGAACTGGTCAGCCAGCTGAAACATCTGGGAATAACCGCGGACATGACTCTGGAAGTCCACTGTTCCCTCAGAAGCGTCGGCTTCATCATCGGCGGGGCCGGCAGTTTTGTCGACGCCCTGCTGGAAGTGCTCAGCCAGGGAACTCTGGTCATGGCCTGCCAGAACGTCGACAACAGCGAGCCGCTCAACTGGGTCAACCCGCCCATCGCCCTGAATCTGACCGACAAGGTAAGGGAGAACATGCCGGCTTACGACATCTACCACTCCGACGTTCACTTCATGGGCGCTCTGGCCCTTGACCTGCGTTGCCGCAAGCAGACCTGCCGCTCCTATCATCCCAACTGCGCCTTCATCG
>JAFZBT010000186.1 GCA_017561615.1 Erysipelotrichaceae bacterium | reverse complement strand
TGATACATCGCTGATAACCCGGCAGCTGAAGTATGAAGACAGCGGCGTTCTGATCCATGATGCGCTGTACGATTACATCATCAGCAGGGGCCGGATAGCCCCTCCTCAGACCGGTCGCTACATCTTCATCGGCGAGCCGGAGAACGACAATTCGCCATGGTAGATCTGAGGCTTAAAAGTGTAATTCTGTCTTCAAGGAAAGTGATTGCAAGATTGCTTTTTTGCGGCTTTCCTGCGGTTGTTGGGGAGAGTCTCTTTTTGATATAATTAATATTCAATAGGAGGAAGTCCATCATGCTTGTCAGGAACGATTACCGTCAGTGCATTACCAACATCGGCTGTTCCATTCAGCGCTATTTCGGCATTCAGCCCGTTCACGAGACCTTAAGCGATCTTGATGAGATCCTTGATGCCAAACAGCCCCGTAATGTGGTGCTGATCCTTTATGACGGCATGGGTTCACGCATTCTGGACAGAAACCTTCCTGCTGACTGCTTTTTGCAGAAAAACCGGCTGAGGGAAATAACCAGCGTCTTTCCGGCAACGACCACGGCAGCGACGACATCAATCCTGAGCGGGCTTAACCCGGTAGAGCATGGCTTTCTGGGCTGGGACTGCTACATCCCACCGCTGGACAAGGTAATAACCCTGTTCCGCTACCGGGAAAAGGGACATGAGGAGATCTGCCAGCCCTACGTTGACATGTGTGGGGAATTCATGCCGAAGTTCATCAGGGACCAGATCAATGAAAAGGGATCTGCTCAGTCTTATGGTGTCAGTCCTTTCCTGGATGTCCCTTATGAAAACTATGATGAAATGCTTGCGAAAATCGCCGAACTGACGGAAAAACCGGGCAGAAAGTACATCTACGGCTACTATAACGAGCCGGATGGCACGATGCACCGCACCGGTCCGGACAGCCCCGAGACAATTGAATTGCTGAGGGAAATAAACGAAAAGACGGAAAGACTGGCTTCAAAGCTGAAGGACACCCTGCTGATCATCATCGCTGATCACGGTCACATGGCCGTGGACAGTTACATCCTTGATGATTATCCGCAGCTGCTGCAGCTTCTGGAGCGCCCGGTCTCCATTGAACCGCGGGCTGCCTCCTTCAAGGTCAGGGAAGGAAAGAAGCAGGAATTCCTGAAAGTGTTCAGGGAGATCTTCCATGACGACTTTGTCCTCTATGATGCCGAAGAAGTCATCGCCAGCGGTCTCTTCGGCCCGGGCAGGGAACATCCGTATTTCCGCCAGCAGCTTGGTGACTATCTGGCTGTCAGCTACGGCAACCGCTGCATGGTACAGGATGCCGGCAGCGCCATTGCTTCGCAGCATGCCGGTTATACTGATGATGAGATCTACATTCCGCTGATCGTCGTTGACTGCGACAGACTTGCCGATGAAACACAAGGAGACAGACATGGTAGCTGAGAGAATCCAACTTCAATCCATGATGAACACCAGGGATCTGGGTTCACTGGTAAATAAAAACGGAATAAAGGTAAAAAGCCGCAAGCTGATCCGCTCCGGCGAGCTTTCCCGCAGCGACATGGCTGACCTTAAGACGCTGTATGAAGACTACGATGTCCGCCAGGTCATCGATCTTCGCGGTGAGGATGAGATGTGGCAGCGGCCGGACAAGATGTACCGCGACATGGTCCACATCCCCCTGACAGCCATGCCCAAGCCGGCTTCCGGCGTCAGCCGCGACCGCAAGTTTGAAGAGGAAATGAAGGAATTGGCCAAAACTGCCGGTCCGCAGGGAGCCCGTCTGAGAATGAAGGGCTTCTACCGGCTGATGGTCAGTAATGAATTCTGCCTTCAGCGCTATAACCGCTTCATTGAACTGCTTCTCGGCAACCGTGAGCATGCCACTCTGTGGCACTGCGCGGTGGGAAAGGACCGGGCCGGTATCGGCGCCGTCAACGCCGAGCTGCTGCTGGACATTGACCGGGAAACCATCATTGAGGACTACCTGCATACCAATGAGTGCTATTTCCCGTCACTGGAACCGCAGGAAACCGTCTTTGACTACTACAACTTTGCCTTCCGCGAATACATCGACACCTCCTTTGAGACCATTGATGAGGTCTTCGGAAGCGTTGAAAACTACATCCGCGAGGGGCTCAGGATATCTGAGGAAAGACAGGAAGAATTCCAGAGAGCCTTCCTGGAAGAATAGAACATGAAACTGCCGGAAAGCTATGAAAGACAGATGCAGCAGCTGCTGGGCGATGAGTATGATGACTACCTCGCCGCGTTTTGCCATCCTTCTTTCAATGGTCTGCGGGTAAATACGGCCAAGATCAGCGTTGAACAGTTTCTGAGGATCTCGCCTTTTGAACTGCAGCCGGTGCCCTGGTGTTCCAGCGGCTTTTATTATGATGCCGGAAAGTGCAAGCCCGCCAAGCATCCGTATTATCACGCCGGTCTGTACTATCTGCAGGAACCCAGCGCCATGCTGCCGGGGGAGGTTCTGCCTCTTCAGGAGGGAGACGTCATCCTGGATGGCTGCGCTGCTCCGGGCGGCAAGAGCACTCAGATCGCGGCCCGCATGCCTTCCGGCTGCCTGTTGGTCAGCAATGACATCAGCGCTTCCCGGGCTCAGGGCCTGCTGAAGAACCTGGAACTTTCCGGCTGCACCGCCATGCTGGTCAGCGCCAGTGAGATCGACGGTATTCCTCTGCAGTTTGACAAGATCCTGATCGATGCCCCCTGTTCCGGCCAGGGCATGTTCCGCCGTGATCCCTCGCTGATCAGCGCCTATCAGAAAAAAGACGGCGCTTATTACAGCCCCATTCAGAAAGAACTGCTCCGGAAAGCTGCCAGCATGCTGAAGCCGGGCGGCCGGCTGGTCTATTCGACCTGCACCTTTGACGTCAGGGAAAACGAGGAAGTCGTACAATATGTTCTTGAAGAATTACCGGACATGCACCTGCTGCCGGTCAATAGCTGCGAGGGCTTTGCGGACGGCCTTAACGGCCTTTCAGAGTGCAAGAGGCTTTATCCGCATAAGATAAGAGGGGAAGGCCATTTCGTCGCCCTGCTGGCTAAAAATGGCTGCGGCGGGAAACCGGAAGAAAAGTATCCGGCCTTTACTGCCACGGAACCTTTCATGGATCACATAGACCATGGATTCTTCCGCGGACGCGAGATGCGGATAGGGGAAAAGCTTTTGATGATTCCGGGCATTGACCTGCCGGCTGGTCTGCGCATCCTGCGCAGCGGCCTGTTACTGGGCAGTTACCGGAAGGAAGCCTTTGAGCCTTCACAGGCCCTGGCTCTGGCCTTACGGAAAGAGCAGTTTGACCAGGTCATTGACCTGAAATCTGAAGATGAAAGAGTGATCCGCTATCTTAAAGGCGAGACGATTGACATCAGTGAATACGGTCTTGAGGGCTGGGTGCTGATATGTACGGACGGCTATCCGCTGGGCTTTGGAAAGATCACCGGCGGCGTGTTCAAGAACCGCTATGACCGCAATTGGAGGTATGTATGAGACTGGACAAGTTTCTGGCAGACATGACGCCCTATTCCCGCAATGACATCAAAAAGCTGATCCGCAGAGGCGCAGTGACCGTAAACGGCCAGCAGGCCGTCAGCGGCTCTCAGCAGGTCGAGGAAACTGCCGAGGTGTTTCTGGACAGCGAACAGATCAGCTACCGCCGTTTTGAATACTACCTGCTGAACAAGCCGGCCGGATACATCTGCGCCAATTACGATGCCAGCCAGCCGGTGGCAATGGAGCTGATCGACTCGCCGCGCCGGGATCTTTCCTGCGTGGGAAGGCTGGACAAGGACACCGAAGGAGCGATCCTGATCACCAATGACGGCAAGCTCAACCACGGTCTGCTTACCGCCGCAAATCATGTTGACAAGACCTACTATGCCGAATTCATCGGTGAACTGCCGGCTGATGCCGCTGAGATCATGGCCAGGGGCATAGCTTTCAAGGATTTTACTTCCCTGCCGGCCGTCCTGGAGATCATTGACGACCACCGGGCATACCTGACCGTCCATGAAGGCCGCTTTCACCAGGTCAGAAGGATGTTCCAGCATCTGGGCTGCCTGGTAACCTATCTGCGCCGCGATGAATTTGCCGGTCTGACGCTGGAAGGGCTGAAGTGCGGCCAGTACCGCCAGCTAACGGAAGAGGAAGTCGCCAGTCTGAAGCAGATGAGCGATCCGGAACAGGTAAAAGGTGATGACCGTCCGGCCCCAAAACAGGGTTAGGACACTTGCGGCATAAATGCAGGGAACAAAGGGAAAAGGCCGGTCACGGTCTTTTTTGCGGAATAACAGGCAGTAACAGGTGCCGATGAGACATGACAGAAACAGAATGAGCAACGTCATTTCCCAGTCGAAATAGCAGCCCAGGACAAAGAACAATTTGATGTCTCCCAGTCCCAGCGGCTGTTTTCTTCTGATCAGGGCAAACAGCAGGGAAAACAGCAACAGGAAAGCCGGTACATAAAGAGCCTCAATGAGGATTTTCGTCGGACGGTCGGAAGACTGATAAAGCATCAGCCTGTTCAGCAAAGCTGCCGCTGACAGACTGTCTGGTACCCGGAAGCTCTTGAGATCGCTGTAGCTGATCGTCATCAGCAGGGTGAAGAAGACCAGATAACGGATTAACAGCAGGGAGATTCCGTAACGCTGGTAAAGCGCCGAGAAAAGCATTCCGCCGGTCAGTTCAAAAGCCGGCAGCCAGCCGTCGATACGCTGATGACAGGTACGGCAGCGTCCTTTCAAAAGGATATAGCTGAATACCGGTATCAGTTCACCCGCTGAAAGCTGATGACCGCAATGAGGGCAGTGAGAACGGCCCCAGGGGCTTTCCGAGGTCAGCCGGCGGTCAGTCATGCAGCAGATGAAGGAGGCAACGACGGTGCCGAGAAGGAAAAAGAAAACGCTCATGACTAATCATTACCGTCATGAGCGTCTGATTCCTAAACAGTCGTGTTTTCCCTTTTCCTTATCTCATAATCCCTGACGATGAAGTAGACGCACAGGCCGATGAGTATTGTCACGATGGCGATGGCGCAGTTGCGGAAGAAGACTTCCGGCAGCACGTCGATTATCTGGTCGTAGCGCGGGTCGAAGATCCAGTTGGTCTTGCCCGGGAAGAAGATCTTGTGAAAGATCACGAAGGTCCTGTCGAAATTACCCAGAGAGAGCAGGGTGATCAGGATGAAGATGAAGGCCAGAAGTTCGGCTCCATAGTAGCCCGGCGTATGACCGTTGAAGCGGTAAGGCTCGACGATGTTCTTCTTTCTGAGCAGATGAGTGCCCAGAAGGATCAGGGTAGTGACGGCCAGGACGGCCAGATCCAGCAGAAACAGGCCGCGGACATCTATGAAGTGCAGCATGCCGCTTTCCGAAAAGCGCAGATCACCGGTGGAGAACTGACTTCTAAGTCCGAAACAGAAGTCCAGCATCTCGTCATAGGCCGTTCTGATCTGCTGATAGCTGAAGCCGGTCTGCTGCGGCAGATCAAGCGCGTTGATGTGCCAGTAGTAGAAAGGCCTGAAGACGATCGGTACGGCAATGGCCAGCGACAGAATGAACAGCGCGGTTACCGCGATCATGATTACGCCCAGAAACTTACTCTTCTTCATGTTTACTGACCCCCAGACATAACAGTACCTGACTAGGCAGGTAGAATATCCATGAGCTGTAGTAGGTGATCTGAACCAGAAGGCCCAGAGTGTGCATGCCTACGCTCACATCGCACAGCAGAAACAGGACGAATCCCCAGCACAGCAGCGGTTTTCCAAGCATGGCCGCATCGATGACGTTGAAGCACAGATTGACCAGGGATACTGCCGCAAACAGGTACAGAAGATCATTCTTCCCCGCCATCAGCAGCCCGGAAATGATCATGATCGTTACCCCAATGCGCCACAGGAGAGTCCGGCGGTTAGCCAGCATCAGTCCGTAAAGAACTTCAATGGCCGCAAACAGCATGACGCCGGCCAGGTAGTTGCGGCCGGTCAGGGTCAGAAAGTAATCGCCGCCGACGGTCAGCAGCCTGATGAAGGCAAACAGCAGCCGCCGGAAGCTTGTTTCACCGCCAAGCAGATAAAGGGAATACAGCGCGCAGATAATGATGCAGCAGAACTTGATCAGCCCGGTAGGATAGCTGTCGGAGAAGTCTCCGTATAAAAGGGCCGCATAGATGAGCGCCTGCAGGGCGATGAACAGCTTTTTCATAACAAGATTATATAACAGCCGCAAAGGGAAGGCACGCAAAACATGGCTGCCGGTTTTCGGCATTTTGCAGGATTTTTCTTTGTCTTTTGTTTTAGAATGGAGATGACGAAGAGGAGAACGAAGATGAAACTTCAGTTAGCGCTTGATACCCTGTCACTTGAAGAAAGCATCCGGCTGGCGGATCAGCTGGGCGATTATGTCGATATCATTGAGGTCGGAACGCCGATGATCATGGAGTACGGCCTTCAAGCCGTGCGCCGCATGAAGGCCGCCTTTCCGCAGAAGACCGTCCTGGCGGACGCCAAGATCATGGATGCCGGTAGATTTGAGGCCGACAAGTGCTTTGATGCGGGAGCGGACATCGTTACCGTGCTGGGAGTCGCCAATGACCTGACGGTTGCCGGAGCACTGGAAAGCGCCAGAAACCATGGCGGCAGGCTGATGGTCGACATGATCGAGGCTCATCCGTTTGAAAAGCGGGTCAGCGACATGGAGCTTCTGGGCGTCGACATTATCTGCGTACATACGGCCTTTGACGTCAAGACCACCGGCAAAGATTCCCTTGCCGAACTCAGGCTGACCAATGAGATCGTCAGCAAGGCTCAGATCGCGCTGGCCGGCGGCATTACCCCGGAAAACCTGCATTCCGCCATCGAGACAGGCGCTGACATCGTCGTTGTCGGCACTGCCATCATCAGCGCTTCAGACCGGTTGGCAGTGGCCAGATCCCTGAAGGAGCAGATGGACTGAACCGTGTTCTGATATAATCCCGATACAAAGCAAAAGCGAACGCCGTTCGCTTCTTTTTGGGGAAAAGCGTAACAAAAACAAGATAATAATTTACTAAACCACCGTAATGTGATAATATGGAAAAGTTGAAATTATAAGAGAGGAAAAGTAAAGAAATGGCTAAGCAAGTATTCAGTTTGGACTTCAACGGCAGAAACCTCAGCGTTGAAGTCGGGGAATTAGCCAAGCAGGCCAACGGTGCTGTGTTAGTAAGATACGGCGATACTGCCGTACTGTCCACCGCCTGCATGTCAAATGTTGCGAAGGATTCAGATTTCTTCCCGCTGACTGTCAGCTTTGAGGAGAAACTGTATTCCGTTGGCAAGATTCCCGGAGGATTCTTAAGAAGAGAAGGCAGACCGAGCGAACACGCTACTCTGACTGCCCGACTCATTGACCGCCCGATCAGGCCGCTGTTTGCGGAAGGCTTCCGCAACGAGGTCCAGGTAGTCAATACCGTATTATCAGTTGACAATGACTGCTCACCGGAGATGGCCGCCATGTTAGGCGCCTCCCTGGCCTTATCAATCAGCAGCATTCCCTTTGAAGGGCCGATCGCCGGCGTCATCGTCGGCTGCGTTGACGGACAGCTCGTCTGTAACCCGACGGTTGCCCAGAGCGATGTCTCGACCCTTTCCCTGACCGTAGCCGGAAAGGCTGACGCCATCATGATGGTTGAAGCAGGTGCCCAGCAGGTCAGCGAAGAACTCATGCTTGATGCCCTGGCCTTCGGTCAGGAAAACATCAAGAAGCTCTGCCAGTTCGAAGACGAGATCATCAAGGCTGTCGGCAAGGAAAAGGTGGAGATCGTTCTCTACGAAGTACCGGCCGAGCTGAAGCAGGAGATCTACGACTTCGTCTTTGACCGCCTGAAGGCTGCCGTCTCCACCGAGGAGAAGCAGGCCCGTGATGAGGCTATCGACTCTTTGACCAATGAGACCGTCGCCCACTTCGAGGAAAAGGAATATGAATCCGAAAGCGCCAAGACCAAGACCATCAAGATGGTCAACGAAGTCTGCACGCAGATCGTTGCCGATGAAGTAAGAAGACTCATCGTTGAAGACAAGATCAGACCTGACGGCCGTGCCTGCGATGAGATCAGACCTCTGGATGCTCAGATCGACTTACTGCCCAGAGTTCACGGTTCCGGCCTGTTTACCAGAGGCCAGACCCAGGTGCTGTCAGCTACGACCTTAGGCGCCTTAGGTGACAACCAGATCATCGATGACCTGACGGAAATCGAAGAGAAGCGCTTCATGCATCACTATAACTTCCCGCCTTACTGTGTCGGTGAAACCGGCAGAATGGGCTCACCGGGCCGCCGTGAGATCGGCCATGGTGCCTTAGGCGAGAGAGCCCTCAAGCAGGTTCTGCCTACTGAGGACGAATTCCCGTACGCCATCCGCACGGTTGCCGAAGTTCTGGAATCCAACGGTTCCTCTTCCCAGGCTTCCATCTGCGCCGGCACGCTGTCATTGATGGCCGCCGGTGTTCCCATCAAGGCGCCGGTTGCCGGCATCGCCATGGGTTTGATCGAGGACGGCGGAAACTACACGATCCTGACTGACATTCAGGGCATGGAAGACCACTTCGGCGACATGGACTTCAAGGTCGCCGGAACCAGAGACGGCATTACTGCCCTGCAGATGGATATCAAGGTCCAGGGTCTGAGCAGAGAGATCCTCGCTGAAGCCATGCAGCAGGCCAAGAAGGCCAGAATGCAGATCCTGGACGTTCTGGAAGCCTGCATCGACAAGCCGAGAGAGCATGTCAGCGAATACGCTCTGAAGATCGCCCGTCTGGATATCCCGGTCGACAAGATCAGAGACGTCATCGGCACCGGCGGCAAGACCATCAATTCCATCATTGAAGCCTCCAACGGCACCAAGATCGACATCAACGATGACGGCCGCGTGCTGATCTATCACACTTCCCAGGAATCCATCGACATCGCGGTCGGCCTGATCCAGGCTCTGACCAGAGTTGCCGAGGTCGGCGAGATCTACGACGCCAAGGTCGTCAGAATCGAGTCCTACGGCATCTTCGTCGAACTGTTCCAGGGTACGGACGCCATGGTCCATGTCTCCGACATGGCCTGGGAGAGAGTTGCCAAGCCGGCTAACGTCGTCAAGATGGGTCAGACCGTCAGAGTACAGGTCACCGAAATCGACGAAAAGGGCCGCGTCAACGCTTCCATGAAGGTCCTGATGACCAAGCCGGAAAACTATGAAGAACCCATCAGGGATTATTCAAACAACCGACTGTTCACCGGCGGCAAGAGCAACAGCTCCAACCGCAGGAAGAACACCAAGTCCTCCGGCAACAAGGCCAAGAAGGAAGAGCAGTAATAACTAAGTGTAACCGGGAGAGCGATCTCCCGGTTTTCTTACGGCTCAAACGCGCACCTTAAGTGCTGTAACGCGCAGAATTAATGATTGACGGGTTGCTGCGGGAAACCTTATAATGTAGACAGAAGTAAAGGTTTGTAACTCATGATTCTTTGAGGCTTATCCTTAGACATAGATATTTATGTTTTAAGTGGGCGGACAAGGATCATTTTTTTCACTAAGAATAGGGTGACAACATGAAGGTAATCAAAAACATCAACAATACTGTTGCCCACTGTACCGATTCCCGGGGAAGAGAAGTCATCGTCTTCGGCAAAGGTATAGGTTTTCGCAAGCCCGGAGAAGAGATTCCCTTAAGCGAGATCAACCGGACCTTCTACAACATCAAGGATACCGACTTCGCCGTTCTGCGGACCAT
This sequence comes from Erysipelotrichaceae bacterium, assembly GCA_017561615.1. The sequence continues at coordinate 5,679 of JAFZBT010000186.1, read as the reverse complement.
CCCCACCGTCATCATCAATACCGCGGTCTACATCGTAGACTACGTTTCCGAAAAACTGTCGATTTACTTTCCTTCTTCAACGGCCATTGCCCTGGCTGACCACCTGCAGTTTGCCATTGAGCGGAAGGACAAGAACATCTACCTGTCTCAACCGATCATTGAGGACATCAGACAGCTGTATCCCGAAGAAATGGAAGCGGCTTACGAGGCTCTGAAGATCATCAAGAGAGCGACCGGGGAAAGCCTGCCGCGCATTGAGGCCGGTACGCTGGCCATGCACTTCATCAACGACCGCATTCAGGTTGAGGATGAGGTCAGGATCAACACCGCGGATTTCATCCGCAAGGCTGCCGCTGCCATTGAAGAGCACTTCGGCATTGAGATCGACCGGGAGAACTTCAACTATTCCCGCTTCGCGACGCATCTGGACTATCTGATCAGACGGCTCAGCAACAATGAGCAGAGCGAAAGCTGCAACGCTGAGATGTTTGAGCAGATGAAGACCCAGTTCCCCGACTCGATGGCCTGCGCGGAAAAGATCAGCAATCTGATGAAGCGGACATATGGATTTGTAATAAATGATGAGGAACTGATGTACCTCACCGTTCACATCAACCGGATGATTTCGAGAATCTGACCGCATGTACAGGAGGGTAATATATGATCAAGCTTGGAGTCTCCCTGTATCCCGAACAGGAAACCCCTCAGGAGATTGAAGAATATCTCAGGCTGGCAGGAAGCTACGGCTTTACCAAGGTCTTTACCAGCCTGTTTTCCGTGGAGGGCAGCCGGGAAGAGATCATTGCCTATTTCCGCAGTCTCGCGGATGTCGTTCACCGATACGGCATGGAACTCTACGGCGATGTCAATGCCCGCTTCTTCATGCAGATCGGCGCCTCGGCAGATGACCTGTCGGTTTTCAGGCAGATGGGCCTGGACGTGCTGCGGCTTGATCTGATGTTCAATGACGAAAGGGATGTTGCCGTAGTCAACAACCGGGAAGGTTTGGGCGTACAGCTGAATGCCAGCCTGGTGCCAACCGTCAGACGCACCATCGAGATGGGCGCTGACCCGGGCCGGATCATCGGGTCCTACAATTTCTATCCGTTACGAAACACCGGCGCTGGAAGTCAGGACGTCTTACAGGCCAACCGGTTCTTCCGGGAAGGCGGCATGAAGACGCAGATCTTCATCTCCTCCAGACAGCCAAATACCCATGGGCCCTGGCCGGTATCCGATGGCCTGCCGACCGTGGAAATCGACAGAGATCTGCCGATCGGCCTGCAGCTCAGGCACATGGTAGCTCTGGGATGCGACGAAGTTATCATTGGCAATGCCTTCGCCTCGGAAGACGAGCTCAGGGAAGTTGCCGATACCATGAAGCAGATCTACGTCTACGCTGAGGACCGGCCGTTCTACTTCCCGGGCATCAGAAACGAGATCCCGCTGGGCGACATCGAGCGCATACCGCTGACCATTGAACCGGCTGAAGACCTCTCAGAAAGCGAAAAGGACCTGCTGTTCAACTTCAACAAGCATACGGCTTCCGAATATACCCATACGATCATCCGCTCCAGATGGGGGCGCTTCGATTTCCGCTTCACTCCCATTGCGCCGCGCAATTGCGACAGGGAATACTTCCAGCCCGGCGACGTCGTCATTCTCAATGACAACGTCGAGCACTACAAGGGCGAAGTTCACATCGTCATAAAACCGATCAGAAACGACCGGATACTCAATTATGCCGGCCGGATAAAGGAAGAGGAAATGTTCCTTCTGGAATATCTGAAATACCGGACAAATTTCGGCTTCATCGCCGGATGACAAAGCGGTTTTACCATCCTCAGGGATGTAAAATAAGACATAATTCTATGAATGAAAGGAGAAATTATTGCTAAAACTCAAAAAGACTATGGCGAGCTTGCTGCCCGCATAGTCGAACTGATTGGCGGCAAGGAAAACATCGCCCATGCCGCTCACTGCATCACCAGATTACGCATTACGCCTAAGGATGTCAGCCTGGTAAAGCTTGATGAAATCAAGAAACTCGGCGTCATCGGCGCTCAGATGATCGGTGATCAGGTTCAGGTAATCATCGGTAACGACATCAACGAAGTATACGATGCCTTTGTCAGTGCATCAGGCGTTGAAAGAGAAGCCGCCATTGAAGAAAACCTGGACCCCGAACTGGGAAAGAAGAAATCCATCAAGGACATTCTCGGTTCCATCTTCCCGGCAATCGTTGCCTGCGTGTTCCCCATCCTGCCGGCTCTGCTGGCGTGCGGCTTACTGCAGGCCGTGGTCATGCTGCTGATCAACCTCAAGGTTCTGGCTGCTGATTCACCGACCGTTGCCACCTTTACCTGGGTCTACAACGTAGCTTACTACTTCCTGCCGGTTCTGGTCGGCTATGCCGCTTCCAGAAGATTCAACGTCAAGGCTGCCATGGGCATCCTGATGGGCTGTATCCTGGTCTATCCGCAGTTCGTTGAACTGTGCACTGCCGGCGTCGGCCAGACGATCGTCAATCCGGGCGGACCTCCGACAGTCATTCCGGGAACCGGTAATGCCGGCTACCTGTTCGGCCTGCCGATCTATCCGGCTACCTATTCCAACACCATCATCCCGATCATCCTGTGCGTGTTTGTGATGGGCTATGTGGAAAAGCTGCTCAACAAGATCATTCCGAAGGTCGTCAGATTCATCTTCGTCCCGCTGTGCGAGATCCTGATCATGGTTCCTCTGGGATTGCTGGTTCTGGCTCCCATCGGCGCAAAGCTGTCTGCCTGGTTCGCCACGGCTCTGATCGTAGCTTATAACGTCATGGGCCCGGTCCTGATCCCGGTATTCTGCGCATTCTATCCGTTCATCGTCATCACCGGCATGCACTTCAACCTGATGGCTGTTGCCATGGCGGTCGGCGGCAGACTTGGCAAAAACCCGATCACTCATCCGGCCGGCTTCCTGTTCCAGTATACGCAGGCTGCTGCCTGCCTCGGTGTTGCCATTAAGGCAAAGGATCCGGAGCGCAGATCGCTGGCTCTGTCATGCGCCTTCTCCGATGCCGTTCCGGGCATTTCCGAACCCGGCATGTACGGTATCACCTTCAAGTATAAGACACCGCTTTACGCTGCCATGATCGGCTCAGCCGTCGGCGGCATCGTCTGCGTCCTGCTGAATGTCGGCTCCTATGCCGGCGGTCCGCCAAACCTGTTTACCTTCCCGGTCTTCATCAATCCGGCCAATGGTTCAACAGCTGACCTCCGCGGCATCATCATCGCCGTCATTGTCGCTGCCATCGTCACCTTCATCATGACGCTGGTACTGTACAAGGACGAAAAGGCTGACAGAATCGACGCCCAGGAATAAAGCATCATGCCGAGATTTCCTGAAAACTTCCTCTGGGGCGGCGCCACTTCGGCTGCTCAGATCGAAGGCGGCAGATGTCTAAACGGCAAGGGCCTGTCCCATCTTGACTATGTCTACTTCCGTGGCGCCAAGGTACCGTGCAACTTCATGCTGAAGGAGCACTTTGAAAAGGCCAAGGCTGAGGAAGAGACGCTGAACTTTCCCAACCGCAGAGGCATTGACTTCTACCATCGCTATAAGGAAGACATCGCCTTGCTGGCGGAGATGGGTTACAAGTCATTCAGAATGTCCATTTCCTGGACCAGACTGTTCCCCACGGGCAAGGAGGAAACTCCCGATCCTGATGGTGTCCAGTTCTATCACAACGTCTTCAAGGAACTTCATAAGTACGGAATCGAACCGCTGGTAACGATGCTTCATTATGAGATCCCGGTAACCTTTGTTGAACAGTTCAACGGCTGGGAATCCGCAGAGATCATCCCTTACTGCGTAAAGTACTTCAAGTTCCTGATCGATGAGTACAAGGATGAGGTTAAATACTGGCTGACCTTCAATGAGATCAACATGGTGACGGCCGTGCCCTGGCTGGGAGGCGGCATCATCCTGGACCGCTATGAGGATCTGCCGATGCCCAACCGCGGCATTAACCAGAAACTGCCGGAAAAACTGGCGAAACGCTGGGAGCAGGTGTCTCATCAGGCCCTGCACCACCAGTTCATTGCCAGCGCCATGATCGTCAGGTACGCTCATGAAACGGCACCCGGCTGCCTGATCGGCAACATGTTCAACCTTCATCATCTTTATCCGGAAACACCGTCGCCGGCCGACGCCTACCGCGCCCATGAGGAAACGGAATACAACATGTTCTTCTGCGACGTCATGGCCAAGGGCTACTATCCGGCCTGGATCCTGTCCTACTACCGCAAAAACGGCATTGAGATCAAGTGGGTAGACAACTACGAAGAGATACTGGCCAACGGAAAGGTGGATTTCATTTCCCTGAGCTATTATCTTTCCGCCATCGTCACCGCTGATCCGGAAAGGCAGGAGAGGATCGGTTCCTTCATCCGTCTGCTGCGCAACCCGTATCTGGAAACCAGCGACTTCGGCTGGCAGATCGATCCGACGGCCCTGCGCATTTCCCTCAACGAACTGAGAGACAGGTTCAACCTGCCGATCTACATTGTTGAAAACGGAATCGGCGCCTTTGAGCAGCTGGGTGAGGACAAGACGGTCCATGACGGTTACCGGATCTCCTATCTGCGCAGCCATATCAAGGCGATTGCTGAAGCCATTGATGACGGCGTTGACGTCATCGGCTACACGCCCTGGGGCTGCATTGACCTGGTATCCTGTTCACTGGTGTCCATGAGCAAGCGCTACGGCTTTGTCTATGTGGATGCTGACGATGAGGGTAACGGGACTTACGACCGCTATCGAAAGGACTCCTTCTACTGGTATAAAAAAGTCATTGCCAGTAACGGGGAAGACCTGGACTAGTACATACCTGAAGGCTGCCTTCGGGCAGCCTTTCCTTTGTTCGGTGGGCAAAAATCTAAATACTTCAATGAATAATGGGGTATCAGAGTTTCAAAGAAAGAAAGCCATGACAGACTGAATGGAAGTCAGCTGAAGGAGACAAAACCATGAAGAAAAATGTATTACTGATCATTGCTCTGATCGTGAGCATGATGCTGGCTGGCTGCGGTGGAGCATCCAGCAAGGGATATGAGTTCAAGATGAATGGCAACATCATCAAGATCAACTGTGAGACCTCAGACGGCTACGACATCAGAAAGAAGGGCGATTCCCTCTTCATCAGCAAGAACGGAAAGGATGTCCTGGAAGGCTGGATCGTCTTCTCCGATGAATGGAAGAAGGTCAATGAACTGGTCAAGTCCAGCAGCGTAGATGCAATTGAGAATACCGGCGAAAAGATCGTCTGGAAACAGGATAACAAGGTCTGTTCCATCGTCTCTGTTGACGGCATGTCCTTCTTCTATGCGGAAGGGATTGTTGGCGGCGAGGTTACGGAAGATCTCGTTAAGGAAGCCCTCAGTCATCTGCAATATGAATGGACGGTAAATACCGAAGATTAGTTCGGCACCTAAAAAACAAACCGGTGAATCCGGTTTGTTTTTGTCAGGGGCAGAGCAGATGACAGGAAGCGAACCTGATGATTATAATTTATTCATACAGCAAGGAGGCATGAACATGAGCGTATTCACCGGCAAGGAAAAGCTGAAACTCGGCTTCGGACTGATGCGTCTGCCCAAGAATGAAGACGATACCATTGATGTTGCCCAGACC
>JAFZBT010000185.1 GCA_017561615.1 Erysipelotrichaceae bacterium | reverse complement strand
CCCATGAAGATGGCAGCGCCGAAGCAGGGAATGGCCTCTTCCAGATCATCCCATTTGACATCGTCCAGAGCGGCGATCATCAGGATGCCGACCATGACCAGAGCGCAGCTGGTAGCCGCAGAGGGTATGGCGGAAATGATTGGGGCGAAGAAGGCGGAAACCGCGAAGCAGATGCAAACGACCACGCTGGTCAGACCGGTGCGGCCGCCTACGCTGATGCCGGCTGCGGATTCAACATAGGGAGTGGTGTTGGAAGTTCCGAAGATGGCACCGATGGAAGTGGCGATCGAGTCGGCGAACAGAGCCTTGTCCATCTTGGACTTGAAGCCGCTTGACTCCTCCATGGCCTTTTCGTCTTCAGCGGAGAAGATGCCTGATCTCCGGCCGGTACCGATGAAGGTGCCCAGAGTATCGAAGGTATCGGAAAGGCTGAAGGAGAAGATGGTGATCAGCACGATCGGCAGCTTGCTGGCATCGGCGAACAGTGAGGGAATGCCTTCAGCGGTGAAGATGACGCCCAGGGTGCTGGGCAGAGCCTGGCAGGCATCGGCGAAACTGACGGACTCACCGAGAACGGTGACGCCGAAGGGAATGCCGATCAGGGTGGCGACGACCAGACCGATCAGGATGGCGCCCTTGACCTGAAGCAGGTAGAGTATCACGGTGACCGCAAAGCCGATCAGAAAGACGATCAGAGCCGGCTGATTGAAGGTGCTCAGACCGGGAACGCCGGCGGAGAAGTTGATCAGGCCGATGTTAAGTACGCCCAGATAGGCCACGAAGACGCCGATGCCGGCGCTGATGGCGTTCTGCAGGGACTTGGGGATCGACTTGATGATGTACTTTCTCACCTTGGTGACGGTGATCAGGATGTTGATGACGCCACAGATGAACACCATGCTCAGCGCCTGCTTCCAGGTGAAGCCCAGAGTAAAGCAGACGTTATAGACGAACAGGGCATTCAGCCCCATGCCCGGAGCCTGGGCATAGGGCACGTTGGCGACCAGACCCATTACCAGGGTGCCGATGATCGAGGAAATGATGGTAGCCAGGAAGACGGCTCCCCATTCCATGCCCGACTGCGACAGCAGGTTGGGGTTGACGGCGACGATGTAGCTCATGGCGGCGAAGGTCGTCAGTCCCGCGACGATCTCGCGGGAAACCGTTGTCTTGTTTTCGGACAACTTAAAAAACTTTTCAAGCATTATGATTGCTCTCCTTTCCTGTAATCCACCGCAGTGATGGAACAGAAAAGAAGTTCCATCATAGTCCTGGCTTTTACGGTGCCAGGGTAGAGACTCCCCTGCCATATTCAGAGGATTATACGATGATTACACGGTAATCATAGCATCCTGATAGGCGGCGAAAACGATAAAGCGGTTTCATTGTGAATAAAAAGCGCGATATTCACCAGCAGGGGAAAAAGGTCCGGCTTACGGCGATTCAGTTGAGCCGCAGGCGCTGTTTCCCTTATAATAAGGACAGATAAGAAGAGGTTGATAATCTATGAAAAAACCGTGGGAGTTACAGAGAGAATTGCTTTGTTCGGTCGAACCCTGCTATCAGGCGGACGACAACGAGACCATCTGGGAGGAGAACGCCTCCGGACCGGAAAATCTGCAGGACATCTTCACCAAGCTGTACTGGCATTCCCAGGTGCCGGGTTCACGGGCACCGGAATCGATCTGCCTGGCCTATCTGCAGGCCATGGAGAATAGGGGATATGACTGCAGCGGCGGCATGGAGCTGATCGAAAAGGGCTATAAGGCCTATGAGGAAGATGACATCGTGGAACTGCACAAGCTGATGTACGACATCTTCCGCCTGGCGGACCACGCTCCCCGGGACAAAGACTCGGATTACTGGAAACAGACCTTCTATGACAGCTTCGCCGATTACGCCAGGGCTGTCAGCTTCCCCGAAAAGGTTCAGGTCGACATGGGCGAGGATCTGGTCGCCCGCCAGCATGCCGGCTGGCTGGGCCAGATCATCGGCGGCGCCTACGGCACCTGCATTGAGGGCTACACCGGCGCCAACATTGCCAGGAAATACGGCAAGGTCGACCGCTACATCCGCAAGCCCAATACCTATAACGATGACATAACCTATGAACTGGCTCTGTTACTGGCCTATGAAGAGCATGGCAGAAAGACCACGGCCCTGGACATTGCCCGGGAGTGGATATCCCGCATTCCCACCGGCTGGTCAGCTGAGGACATGGCCTTGCGGAACCTGAAGGCCGGGATCCTGCCGCCGGAAAGCGGCCGCTTCCACAATGCCTTCAACGAGTGGATCGGGGCGCAGATGCGCGGCGCCATCGCCGGTCAGCTGTATCCGGGCAACGCCTATGAGGCAGCGAGATGCGCCTGGATGGACGCTTCCATTTCCCATGACCGCAACGGCATTCTGGGCGAGGTGTTCAATGCGATAATGACTTCGATGGCCTTCCATGAAAAGGACATCCGCAAGATCGTCAGGGACGCCATTGAACTGATGCCGGCAGACAGCGAGTACGGACAGGTAGTCCGCTTCGCCTATGAGCAGTGCCAGACGCATGATAACTACTATGATGCCTGGATGCCCTGCGAACTGAAGTACCAGAAGTACAACTGGATCCACGCCTACCCCAACGCGGCGGCGGAAGTGGTGGCCCTGTACTACGGCAACGGCGATTTCACCGAAACGCTGGCCTGCTGCGGGGGCTGCGGCATGGACGTCGACTGCAACGCCGCCCAGATCTCCACGATCGTCGGCATCATCGGCGGTCTGGACGCCATTGACGAATACTGGAAGAAGCCGATCGGCGACGAACTGGATACCTACGTGCGCGGCCTGAAGAAGATGTCCATCAGCCAGCTGGCTGAAAGGACCGCGGAAGTCGCCCGGAAACTGAATGAGGAATGAGACAGCCTGCGCTGAAAAGCGCAGATCATGTTGAGGTAAGAATATGAAAGTGATCAATACACAGATACCTTCACGGCGGAACACGGCCATACCCGTCACCATCGTGGACTGTGAAAGGCCGGATGCCCGCCTGCTGGTCGGGGTCCACGGCTTCAAGGCCAACCGGACGGAAGACGGCAGGCTGCTGACCGTGGCCAGCGCTCTGGCTGAGGAAGGCGTCAGCGCCATCATGCCCGGTTTTCCCGGCTGCGATGAGTCGGCTGATGATTTTGTAAACTATACGCTGGACAACTGCCTGGAAGACATCGATACCGCCATCAGTTACATGCGTGAACATTATTCGCTGAATGATCAGCTCGGCATGATCGGTTATTCGATGGGCGGCCGGCTGGTTTCCCTGTGCACCGGCAGATACGACATCAAATGCCTGGGAATCTGGGCGGGAGCCTGCTACCGGGGCTTTGACGGTCAGCCGGAATTCCTGGGCCAGGATCTGGAAAAGATGAAGGAAGAGATGAAGGAGAAGGGCTATTGCGATTTCTACAATTCCTTTGACGGCCAGTACATCAAGCTGAGTGCCAAACTGGTTGAAAACATGGAACAGTACGATCCGGTCAGCCTGTTAAGAAAATATCAGGGAGCAGCCATCGTCGTTCACGGCGATCAGGACATTACCGTGGTTCCCCGCATCGGCCGGGAGACCTTTGAAAACCTGCGCCGGGCCCGGGAGAGGCGGATGGTGGTCGTCCATGAAGCCGACCACGGCTTCGGCGCCTGGAATAACCGCCCCGATCTGTCCGCTCAGCTGACCGATGCGACGGTAAGCTTCTTCAGAGAGCGCTTCTGCGGCCAATTAAGAAAGGGAAAGGTCTATCTTTCCGGACCTGAGCGTCTGAAGAAAAACGCCCGGCAGCTCTTTGACCAATACGGTGAGCTGTGCGAAAAGTACGGTCTTGAACTGCTGAGATATCCGGATGCGCTGTTTGACGCCTCCGGCAGTCCGCAGGACAGCCGCAGACTGGCTGAAGAAAGACTGCAGCTGCTGAAGGAGTGCGACATCATCATCGCCGATACCGCGGATTTCCGCAGCTACGTCGAGCCCTACAATGAGCCGGCCTTTGAACTGGGCATGGCTTACGCGCTGGGCAAGCGGGCGTATGCCTACATGCCGGACACCCGGGTATGTACGGAGCGCTACAGCGGGCCCAAGCATGAAAACGAGCAGGGCCGGCTGGTTGACGAAAACGGCATTTCCTTTGAACCCGGGCCGCTGAATCTGATGCTGGAATACGGCGTCAACGCGATCGTTCAGGGGACCCTTGAGGATGCCCTGAAAAAAGCCCATGCCGACTGGTACGGAGGTGAAAAACAATGTTCATTGACAAACAGGGAAAACTGAGAAAACCGGTTGCCTATCTGGCTGACTTCGAGATGTTTCTGCCCAGCTGTCCGCAGACCGTCAGGTACTGGAAGAGCGTATGCGACAAGTACGGCATCATCGGCCTGTTCCCCGGGGAAGGGGATCCGATCCAGCCGGGAGATGACTACTGGCAGCGGGTCTTTGACCACGATTATGACTGGATGAAGTACTGCGACATGTGCATTGCCCAGCTGGATGACTGGCGGGGACATGAATGCGACAGCGGAACGCTGTTTGAACTGGGCTACTTCGTGGCTCTGGGCATGCCTTCCTACGGTTTCTATACCGGTAACAAGCCGATGCTGGAAAGGAAGATCGAAAAGAGACTCGATGAGGGAGTCTGGTATGACGCTGACGGCTTCATGATCGAAGACCGCGGCTCAGCCTTCGACAACATCCTGTCGCTGGTGAAGATCGCTGACAGTTTTGAGGAAGCCTGCCGGTGGGCCCGGGCGGACTTCGACCGGCAGCTGATCGAGGCCGGGTACGAACCCTATAGATCCGAAGACAAGTGAAAAGCGGGAATTCCCGCTTTTTTTCTGTTATTCCTTTTCTTCCTTCAGCTGATCTTCATACATCTTGTAGAGCTGCTTGAAGTATTTGTCGTCATAGTCATCAGCCAGCGGGATCACCTTCGAGGCTTCATCCAGGAAGTAGAAGACGTCCCGGCCCAGTTCGAAGCGGCCCTTGTTGGTGTGCATGTCGATGGCGTAATCCGGGATCTCCGGAATCTCACCCTTTTCGTTTTCCATCATGATGATGTTCTTGATCTGGTCGGTTGAGCGCTCCTTCTTCTGCCGGCACAGGTATCTGATGGCATACAGGAAGAAGATCGGCCTGTCACCGTCCAGATAGGGGTATTCCTTGCGCAGGTCATTGAGGGTCTTGACGATGACCAGGGCGTTGGGATCGCCGAAGCCGATGTCTTCAACGGAAATGACCAGCAGTCTGGTCCACAGCTTTTCCTCATGGAACTGGGAAGTGATGTAGAGCTCGTAGGCAAAGCGCATGGCCAGATCTTCCTGACCTCTTCTGATGCATTTCTGCACGGCTGAGATCAGCAGGTCGGCGCTGATGCCGTGCTTGGAGGTCGTATAGGCCCAGGGATCGTAGTATTCTGCCATTATGTTAAATTCTCCTTTTCAACAAATTCATTCTACATCATTATTTATGGCCATAAAAGTCAAAAGCGCATTGAAAAGGACCGGGGTCAATGATAGAATTATTTCATTAAAGACATCCTTTTCGTTTTGGCTGATCAGCTTATTGCCAGTAAACAGGATTAAAGATGCCGAAGGGCACTTTAAGATAAAAAAGAGGAGGAAAACATGAAGAAATTATTCGCAGTCTTACTTGCTGTACTGATGATCGTATCATTAGCCGGCTGTAACAAGACCCCGACTCCGAGCGGCAACGATGACGATGGCGTCACCAAGATTGTCGTTCTGTTACCGTTCACCGGTGACCAGTCCTACTTCGACACTCTGGCCAACGCTGCCAAGGAAGTAAACGCTGCTGACAACAAGATCAGCGTCGAAGTTCTCGAATGCGACCCCAACGGTGCTGCTGACGAGTCCAACTGGATGAACTGGTATGACAACGTCTGTGAAGACGGCAAGTATGACCTGGTTGTATCCGGCAACGGAACTTACGAAGGCTTCCTGTACAAGGCCGCCGAAAAGTATCCTGATCAGCTGTTCTACAACTTCGACCGTTCCTGGATCCCCGAGGGCGGCATTCCGAAGAACGTCTACGCTGTTGACTGGGCTCTTGATGACTTAGGTTATGTTGTCGGTGCCTTATCAGCCGCTGTTACCAAGACCGGTACTGTCGGCGTTGTCGTCGGCATGGAATCTCAGGACATGAACCAGTTCATCGGCGGTTACTGCCAGGTATTGGCTGATGCCGGTGTCAAGTATGTCATCTCCTATCCGGGTTCATTCTCCGATACTGCCAAGGGCAAGGAAGTCACTGAAGACATGATCAGCAAGGGCGCTGACGTCATCTGGCAGGTTGCCGGCGGCTTAGGCAACGGTGTCATCGATGCCTGCTCAGCTCATGATGATGTCTGGTGCATCGGCGTTGACCAGGACCAGTATCTCCAGTTCAAGGATTCCAATCCTGCCTGGGCCAACACGATCCTGACCTCTGCCTTAAAGAACACCAACGTCGCCTTCAAGGCTGTCTGTGAAATGGTTGCCAACGGCACCTATAAGGAAAAGCTCGGCAAGGCTGAGACCTGGGGCATCGCCCTCAACGGTGTCGGTCTGGCAGAAAACGATTTCTATCTGGCTCATGCCAGCGAAGAAGTCAGAGCCAAGGTTGCTGAGACCTTAGCCAAGGTTGCCAAGGGTGAAGTTGAAGTCGTCGATACCAAGGCCTGGGACGAAGCTACCTACGAAGTCGAGTGGCCGAAGGTCAGAGACGCCAACCGTCTGAACTAATTATCGTAAATATTTGTTTTATCAGGTCATGCGCTGTTTTTTACAGCGCATGACTTTTAAGAATCACAGGGGGTTCTTATGAAAGATATCATTCTGAAACTGGATAATGTCACCAAGGTCTACCCCAACGGTACGGTAGCCAACCGTGACATTAACATGGAATTTGAAAAGGGAGAAATACACTCCGTCGTAGGTGAGAACGGGGCCGGCAAGTCAACGCTGATGAAGATGATCTTCGGCATTGAGAAACCATCCAGCGGCACGATCACCTACAAAGGTGAAGAAGTTCATTTTAACAGTTCGATGGACGCAATACATGCGGGCATCGGCATGGTGCACCAGCACTTCATGCTGATTCCCTCATACAGTATTGTTGATAATATCATATTGGGAGATGAGCCGACCAAGAGCGTCTTCATTGATTTCCGGGAAGCCGCCAGAAGATGCCAGCAGCTGAGCGACAAGTACAACTTTGAACTTGACGTCACGGCCAAGGTATCCACGCTTTCCGTAGCCAAGCGTCAGAAGGTTGAGATCCTCAAGACGCTTTACCGCGATGCCGAACTCATCATCCTGGACGAGCCGACTTCCGTTCTGACTCCGCAGGAAACGGAGAAACTGTTTGACCAGCTGCGTTTCTTCAAGCAGCAGGGCCACACGATCATCTTCATTTCCCACAAGCTGGAGGAAGTCAAGAAGATCTCCGACAAGATCTCCGTCATCCGCAACGGCGTCTCCAAGGGCACCTATCTCAACAGCGAACTGTCCATGGAACAGCTGACCAACCTGATCATCGGCCGTGACCTGGACAATGACATGGATGAGTACAAGACCCATGAGGACTTCCATGGCGAACGGGCTCTGGAAGTACGCGGACTGCACATGGAACGCAACGGCAAGCCGGTTCTCAATAACGTATCATTCTCTGTCAAGTGCGGCGAGATCCTGGGCGTAGCCGGCGTTGAAGGCAACGGCCAGCAGGAACTGGTCAAGTGCATCACCGGTCTGGAAGAGACCAAGTACACCGGTGAGATCAAGATCTGCGGAAAGGAAGTCAACCACCTCAACATCAGAGGACGGCGCGACATCGGCATGGCCTACATTCCCGAAGACCGCATGGTTGACGGCGTGGCCGGCCAGCTGCCGATCAGCGACAACCTGATTTCCACCTATTACGCCAGAAAGGACATCAACGGCAAGCTGTTCATGGATTCCAAGGCCATCGCCAGGGTTTCCGACGATCTGATCAAGACCTTCGCGGTCAAGACCAAGAACGCTGACGCTGCCGTTAACAGCCTGTCCGGAGGCAACGTCCAGAAGGTCGTCGTCGCCCGTGAATACAATACCAATTCCAAGTTCATGATCGCCGAGCAGCCGACCCACGGCATCGACATCGGCTCAGCGGAATTCGTTCACCACAAGCTGATCGAAATGCGCAACAGCGGTGCCGGCATCCTGCTGGTCTCCGCTGACCTCAATGAGGTCATGGACCTGTCTGACCGCATCATCGTCATGTTCAACGGCAAGATCGCCGGATATTTCCCCGATGCCAATGACGTCAACGAGTCAGACCTCGGCATGTACATGCTCGGTGCCAAGCACCAGAGCGAAGAGGAGATCGGAGGTGTCTTAAATGACTGAAAATAAGTCCAGTAAGTATTCCAAGAACTACAAGCTTTCGATTTCCAATCCCAAGTTCTATGATGCCGTCAAGATGCTGATCTCGATCCTGATCGCCCTGGCCATCACCTTCGTGATCCTGTGTCTGGTATCATCTGACCCGGTCAATGCCCTGGTCACCATTCTGACCGGACCGCTGACCAAGACCAGATACATCGGCTCCGTCATCGAGAGCTTCATCCCCTATGCCTTTGCCGGCCTGGCCGCCGGCGTCCTGTTCAAGGCCGGCGCCTTCAACCTGGGCGCTGAAGGCATCTACATCCTGTCCGGAGCCGTGGTAACGGCCGTTGCCATCAGCCCGGTAACCACCAGTCCGATACTGCACCCGATCCTGTGCTATCTGGCCGCCATGGCCTTCGGCGGACTGCTGATGATCCTGCCGTCCTTCCTGAAAGCCAAGTTTGGTACCAACGAGATGGTCGTTTCGCTGATGCTTAATTCCATCTACGCCGGCATTGCCGCCTATGTGGTCAGAACCTTCTTAGGCACTCTGAAGAGAGGCGGAAACAGCTCCAAGGACTACCTGGCCACCGCGAGGATCGGCTATCTGTATGAGCCGTTGAGGATCTCGGCCTGCTTCATCCTGCTGATCGTGGTGACCATCATACTCTATCTGGTGATGAAGAAGAGCAAGCTGGGCTACCAGATCCGGCTGGCCGGCACCAACCCGCGCTTTGCCGAATACTCCGGCGTCAGCGCCTTCAGGCTGGCCATTTCCACCGCCGCCATCGCCGGCATCCTGTCCGGCATGGGAGCCACTTCCGCCCTGCTGACGCAGACGGCGTTCTACACCCCGTCCCAATCGCTGGTGGGAATCGGCTTTTCGGGCATGCTGCTGTCGATGCTGGGACGCAACAATCCCATCGGCATCGTCATCGCCTCATTCATGATCAAGTATCTGGAACAGGGTACCAAGATCCTGTACTTCGTCGACAAGTCGGTGCCGTCGGAGATCGTTGCCATCGTTGAAGGCATCATCATCATGCTGATCTCATCCCAGTACTTCTTAAGAAGATTCCGGGAAAGACAGCTGTTAAAGGAGGGCTTAGAGGAACATGTGGAGTAGTTTGATTTCAACCCTGTTTACCATGAGATTTCTGCTGACCATCATCCGCATGGCCACTCCGATCCTGTTCGCGGCTCTGGGAGCCTTCACGGCTGCCTCCACGGGCATCGGCAACATCGCGATCGAATCGATCATGACCTTCTCGGCTCTGGCCGGCGTACTGGGCAGCTACCTGTTCAACAATGCCTGGCTGGGCGTGCTGATCGGCATGCTGATCGGCATCCTGACCGCCTTATTGATCACCTTCTTCTCAATGAAGCTGGGAGCCGACGCCTTTCTGATCATGATCGCGCTGAATACCTTTGCGGATTCGGTCGCCATCTTCCTGCTTTACCAGATCACCGGCGATAAGGGAACGACCGCTTCCCTGCCGACGCCGATCCTGTATACCTGGGACATACCGGTCATCAAGGACATTCCGATACTGGGAGAGATCCTGTCCGGCCATTACATCCTGACCTACATCTGCTGGCTGCTGATCATCCTGATGTTCATCATCATCTACAAGACTCCGTTAGGCATGCGGATGCGCGCCTGCGGTCTGAACCCTGACGCGGCCCGGACCGCCGGCATCAACGTCGAGAGACTTCAGATACTTTCCCTGGTTCTCTCCGGCGTCTTCGCTGCCCTGGGCGGTGTCTACCTGTCGCTGAACTACCTGAAGATCTTCTCCAAGGGAATGGTCTCCGGACAGGGCTGGATGGGCGTCGCCGCCAACGGCATCGCCAACGGCAACTACTGGAGCCTGGTCCTCTCGGCGGTCATCTTCGCCGTCTTCCGGGCCGTCTCCATCATCTTCTCCAGCAGCTCGGAATTCCCGACGGACCTGGTAAGCGCCATCCCGTACTTCTCGGTATTCGTCATTCTTACCGCTGTCTCCATCATCAACTACTACCGCATCAAGCGCGGCAAGGTTGAGGAGCATTAATGGTTAAGCGCAAGATCATAATCGACTGTGACCCTGGCCATGATGACATCATGGCCATTCTCACGGCTCTGGCGCACAGTCAGGAACTTGAGATCCTGGGCTTCTGCACGGTTGCCGGCAACCAGACCCTGGACAAGGTGACGGCCAACCTGCTCAAGGTCGAGGATTACCTGGGACTGGATATTCCCGTTTACCGGGGCGCTGAGATGCCCCTGGAAAGGCCGGGGGTTCCCCAGCCGGCCGCTCATGGCGAAAGCGGCATGGACGGTCCCGTACTGCCTGATCCTGTTCGCAGTCCCCAATCGCTGTCCGCCCTGGAGTTCTATCATCAGACCCTGCAGCGGCATGGTGAGGTCACCATCGTCGCCCTGGCTCCGCTGACCAATCTGGGCCAGCTGCTGCTGCGTTACCCCGAAGACGGAAACAGGATAGAGCAGATCGCGCTGATGGGCGGCGCCCTCAACGGCGGCAACATCAACAGATATGCCGAATTCAACATCTGGCATGATCCCGAAGCGGCTAAAATCGTCTTTGACTCCGGCATCCCGGTCATCATGGCTCCTCTGGAAGTCTGTTACGCCGGCGGGATCATGCTGTCGGAAGTCAGCCGGTTTGCCAATGAGCGCCGGGTTTCCCGGCTGGTATATGACCTGCTGGATTTCTACTGCGGCTACGCCCGTAAGAGAAACTGGGACTCGACGGCCATCTTTGACCTGATCCCGGTCATCTGGCTGCTGAAACCGGAACTGTTCGTCAGCCGGAGAGGACGCGTTGAGATCGTGCTGGACGGCCAGGATACCCAGGGACAGACCCTGTTTACCCCAGGTGAGGGAAATCATCTGGTGCTGACTGATACCGTCAGAGAAGAGTGCATCGCCGTCTTCTTCGACGCTGTTGACCGACTGGACAGTCAGTATAATTGAAAGCATTCATGAAGCCCGCT
>JAFZBT010000184.1 GCA_017561615.1 Erysipelotrichaceae bacterium | reverse complement strand
TGGCGGCCGGTGATTCGATGCTGTCGGCTACCATCGGTCATCTGGCTCAGGGCAGCGACATAAAGACCGCCCTGAAGTACGGCGTGGCCTGCGGCAGCGCTGCCGTCATGGCTCCCTACCTGCCCACCCGGGATCAGGTCGAAGCCATCTACAAGCTGGTTAGCATCAACTGAAAGAGGAGAAGGAAATGTTGAAGAATCTGTTAAGCAACATCAAGAAGGAACTGTTCAGTAAGACCACCCTGTATCTGTTTGCCGGCGGTGCCGTGGCCGTATTCATCTACATGATGATCTATCAAGAAGGCTTTACCGTCTGGCAGAAGGCGCTTGAGGCGCTGGGCTTCGCTTTGGCGCTGTGTCTGGTGTTCGCCCTGACCAAGGCCTACATGCCGTTTCTGGACGAATACTACGAAGGCTTCAGAAAGAAGAAATAAGGATGTACATATGACCAAGCGGTTGCCCGGTCATATAGACATAGACTTTAGCTAAGGAGGATAAAATATGGCTAAGTTAGATTTTACCAAGATGTCAGAAGACATTATCGCCGCTGTCGGCGGAGTCGAAAACATCGCTAAGGTCAACCATTGCGCTACCCGCTTAAGAGTAGCCGTCAAGGACACTTCCGTGGTTGACAAGGCCGCCATCAGAAAGATTGAAGGCGTCCTGGGCGCTGAGGATGCACCGGGCAACGAAGTCCAGGTCATCGTCGGTCAGGTCATCGAAGACCTGTCATTCGCCTTTGAAAAGGTTACCGGCTTAAAGGGCGGTACCGTTGACGAAGTTCTCGATAAGGACCTCGTCCCCCAGAAGAAAGGCTTAGGCTCTCTGTTCCTGGGTTACCTGCAGATGATGGCCGGCATCATGGCTCCCGTCATTCCGACTCTGATCATCGCCGGTTTCTTCTCACTGATCCTGACCCTGGGCACCAAGTTCTTCGGTCTGGACACCACCACTTCCACTTACACGATCCTGAACAACATCGCCAACGCGCCGTTCTACTTCCTGCCGATGTTCGTAGCTTACACATCAGCCCGCAAGTTCGACGTTGAACCGCCACTGGCCATGCTGCTGTGCGGCATCCTGCTGTACCCCGGCTGGGTTGACCTGGTCAACGCCGGCAGTGCTACCGGATTTGCCTCATACTTCGGAATCCCCGTCTATCTGTGCACCTACAACTCATCAACCCTGCCGATCGTCTTATCAGTATGGGTCATGAGCAAGATCGGCAAGTGGCTGACCAAGGTCATCCCCAACAGCGTCCGCTACTTCCTGAAGCCGGTCTTACTGATCTTCATCATGTCACTGATCACCCTGTCACTGACCGGTCCGTTAGGCTACCTGATCACTGACTACATCGCTGCCGGCATCAACTTCGTCAGACAGCATGCTCCGTGGCTGACCGTTCCCGCCATCTACCTGTTCTCCATGACCTTCGGTATGTTCGCTCCGGGCTTCCACCTGGCTCTGATCCCGATCGCCACCACCAACTTCGCAACCCTGGGTTACGATGACGTCATCAACATCTGGTTCTTCTCCGGCACGACCGTTCCGGGCTTCACCGCCTTATGGTTCACCCTGAAGACCAAGAGCGTCAAGGGCAAGAACATCGGCTTACCGGCTGCCATCTCCGCTCTGTTCGGCGGCATTTCCGAACCGACTACCTACGGCATCCTGTACCGCGTTCCGACCTTATTCGTCGTCAACTGCCTCGCCGGTTTCATCCTGGCCGTCTACAACGGCATCGTCGGTACCAAGGCCTACGCCTATGGCGCCTACTATCTGACCAACCTGCCGCTGTTCTACAGCGAAGCTGATCCGGGCAACCTGACCAAGGCTCTGATCGGTGTGGCCATCGTTGCCGTAGTCACCTTCGTCGGTGTCTTCTTCACTCAGTGGGAATACCCGGAAGATGACGATGCCATCGTCGCTCCGCCGACCGCCAAGTTATTATCATTCCTGAAGAAGAAATAATCCATTCAGGTACTGATCAATCGCATGGGCCAGTCTCAGACTGGCCCATGTCTTACTTAACCAGGAGGTTTCAAATATGGAAAAACTCGCATTTGTAAAGTGTGAAGATCACGAAGTACCGATGAACATCGTCTACCCGGACGAACCGAAAGAAAAATACCCCTGCATGCTGCTGGTCCACGGCTTTCTCTCCTGCAAGAACGGCGACGGCTTCATGCTGAAGCTGATCAGCGAGGC
>JAFZBT010000183.1 GCA_017561615.1 Erysipelotrichaceae bacterium | reverse complement strand
GATCGCTCCGGGCGATACGCAGTACGATATGTAGGCACAGACTGTTCTATCTCAGAACAGCAAGATAAAACTCAATATAAAGAAAGGAGAATTATATGAGTATTACATTAGTGCAGGGACTTATGCTAGCGCTCATGTCAGCTATTTGTGCGGTTGATAAGTGTACAGAAGCCTTCTTCTGGTTCAGACCGATCACAACAGCTTTCCTGTCCGGCGTAATCCTGGGTGATGTCAAGTTAGGTCTGCGGTGCGCCGCGATCGCCGAACTGGCATTTACCGGTCTGTTAACAGTCGGTGGTACCGTTCCGCCAGATGGCCTGATGGCCGGTATCATGACGACAGTTCTGGCTTATCTGAATCCGGGTCTGACTCCGGAAGCCGCTCTGTCACTGGCTTTCCCGTTCGCATTACTGATGCAGTGGGTAGGCATTATCGAGAACACCACGTTCGCCGGCTTCATGCCCGTCATGGAGAAGCAGGCTTACAAGGCTGACATCAAGGGTCTCTGGAGAACTCTGTTCACCGGCGTCGGCATTACCGCAATCGTCTATGCCATCATCGTCTTCCTGTCAACCTATGCCGCTCAGGTCCCGATCAGACTGTTCGTTGAGAACTTCCCGGAATGGATCGTCAACGGCTTCACCGTTGCCGGCGGAATCATGCCTGCCATTGGATTGGCCATGCTGTTAAGAGTCATGATGACCACGGAAAACGCTCCGTATCTGTTCATCGGCTTCGTTGTTGCCACCTTCGTGGAAATGGGCAACGTCCTGCCGATCGCTATCGTTGGTGCAGCCATCGCTTACTTAGGCTATCTGAATGCCAAGAAGCAGGCCGCTCAGGGAGGTAATGAAGATGACGGTATCTAGGAATAAATTAAGCAAGAAGGATATTACTCAGTTAGCAGTATTATCAATTTTCGAACAGTGCCCGTTCTGCTATGAAAGAATGCAGGCCGGCGGCTATACCGCTACTCTGGCACCGACTCTGAAGAAGATCTACGGTGACAACAAGGAAGAGTTAGGCAACGCCTTAGGCCGCAACATGACATTCTTCAACACCGAGCCGCACATGGCTACTTTCCAGCAGGGCTTACATGCCGCTCTGGAAGAAGCCGGTGAAGACAGAGATGTCATCATGGGCATCCGTGACGCCTTATTCGGACCGTTCGCCGGCTTAGGTGACGCCGTATTCTGGTTCACGCTGTTACCGGTAACGGCTACCATCTGCTGCTCACTGTGCTCACAGGAAAACGTCCTGGGACCGTTACTGTTCCTGGTCATCTGGGCCTTCCTGGGCGTCGTCCCCAGAATCTGGCTCTGCCATCTGGGATACAACTTAGGTACCAGTGCCGTTGATGTCATCAGAGAAAACGCTCCGGCCATTGCCAAGGCTGCCGGCATCCTCGGCGTCCTGGTCGTAGGCGCCCTGATCCCCAGCTACGTTGGCATCGCCTTCAATGAAGAACTCGTGCTGACCGGCGGAGTTGCCGTCCAGGCAATCTTCGACTCAGTCATCCCGAACCTGCTGCCGCTGGCATTGGTTCTGTTCTTCTACTGGCTGATCAAGAAGAAGAATATCGGCTCAATTCAGCTGATCATCGCTATCCTGATCATCTGCATCGCTGCTTCATACTTCAATATCTTCGCATATTAATCAGAGCAGTTGGAAAAGGGTCACTTTCATAGTGACCCTTTTCTTCTTCAGTAAAGGAAGTAAACAAAATGATAGGAATCATTCTAACAGGACATAATCACTTCGCCGACGGACTCTTCAGTTCCGTGGAAATGGTCGGCGGCCATCAGGAACACTTCGAGAAGGTCAACTTCCCGGACGGTAATACCGAAGAGCAGCTGATCGAAGATCTGCAACAGGCCATTGAGAAACTGGCTGACTGCGAGAAGATCGTAGTCTGCTGCGACCTGATGGGCGGCAGCCCATTCAAGCAGGCCGCGACGCTCAGCGTCGCCGATCCAAGGCTCAGAGTCGTCTACGGCGTCAATCTGGGCATGATGCTGGAGTTCGTGCTGTCCCGTGAGTTCATCGATGACGTCGATGAATTCCTGGACACGCTGGTGGAAAGAGGCCGCCAGGCCATCGGCCGGTTCGTCTATCAGGAATACGAAGAGGAACAGACGGACGATTTTGAAGGCATTTAAGGAGAACTCCATGGTAACAATGTTAGACTGCATCAGAAGAGTCGCGCCGCTGACCCGTCAGATCGTTGAGAACGCCGAGATCAATACCGATGAAATGATCAGAGAGATCGGTCAGGACATCGGCCGGATAAATGAGATCGTCATCGTCGGTTCCGGCTCCAGCAACAACGCTGCCGTGACCGCCGCGGCTTTCATGGAGAAGGTAAGCGGACTGGAAGTCCACGCCTACATGGCCAATGTATTTGCGGCCAAGAGCGTCCATAATCCCAATGCCATCTACATCTTCGTTTCCCAGACCGGCACTTCCACGCTGGTCAGGGAAATGCTGGAAAAGATGAACGCGCTGGGCTATCACACCGTAGCTGTCACCGAAGACAAAGATACCCCGATTGCCCGTCATGGCAAGTCGCATGTCGACATGGGCTGCGGCTATGAGGAATACTGGTTCAGGACCATCGGCTACTGCACCAGCGTGCTGACCCTGATGGTCATCGCCCTGCGGATCGCTCTGGAAAGAGGCGTCATCGGCTCCGAAGAGTTCAGCGGGTATCTGGCTCAGGCTGTCCAGGCGGCGGAAAACCACCCGAAGGTGGTCAACAAGGCCATCGACTGGTTTGATAGGAACAAGGAAGAACTCGTCAAGGCCAGAGGCTTCATCTTCTACGGTTCCGGTACCCTTTACGGTGTCGCGCTGGAAGCGGCGCTTAAGGTTCTGGAAACCGATGAGCACTTCCTGGCCGTCGGCTATGAGGCGGAAGACGGTCTGCACGGACCGTGTCTGGGCTTCACCAAGGATGACGTGATCATCGCTCTCAATGACGGAGTCAATGATGAGTGGATGAGCCACGGCATCGTTGACTTCGGCAAGAAGGAACTCGGTCAGGCCTACATCTTCGGCGTCAACCCGCTGGACAGCAAAGACCTTGAGTTCGAGGTCCAGGGCGGCGACTTCCGGGCTCTGGAATTCGCTCCCGCCATCGAAGTTCTGGCCTATCTGCTGGCCGGGGCTCTGGGAAGAGACATCAAGCCGGTCGGCGAATACGTAGACCACGTATCAGCTCAGTACTTCGAAACTCACAGAGGCTAGCCTCTGAATCGTCATAAGAAAGAAGGCCCAGATGTATCTGGGCCTTTTTTCGTTTCTCTGGTCAGTCAACGCCGAAGAGCAGTTCGCGGTAGGAAGGCATCGGCCAGTAAGAGCGGTCGGTGATCACTTCCGCCCGGTCGATCTCGCTGCGCATCTGCTCCATCAGCGGCAGGATCTCATCGTGGCAGTACATCGCCGTCTTCAGGCTGTCTTCTGCCGGCTGCTGGCTGAGCTTTTCCTTCAGCTGGCGGCTGAGGGTGAAGATGTCCCGGCAGAGCCTGGAGAGTTCCTTGGAGGTCTTCCAGCTATAGGAATCCCGGTCCAGCACTTCCAGCTTCATGTCGGTCTCCAGACCCTTTCGCAGTTCGCTGAGATAGCGGTTGACGGCTGGCAGAATGTCCTTGTCGGTCATGTCCAGAAGCGTGCGGGCTTCAATGCGGATGGTCTTGTAGTACTTCTCCAGATAGATCTCATGCCGTGAGCGGCATTCGGCTTCCGTCAGAACGCCGTTATCCACCATGACCCGGACGTTCTTTTCGTCGAGGTAATGAGCCAGGGCTTCGGGCGTGGAGCGGTAGTTGCTTAATCCGCGTCTGGCCGCTTCTTCTACCCAGCTGTCGTCATAGCCGTTGCCGTTGAAGATGATGCGGCGGTGATCCCTGATGGTATCGCGGATCAGCTTGTGCAGATCATCCGGGAAGTTTTCGCTGCTTTCCAGCCGGTCGGCAAAGCCCTTGAGTTCCTGGGCGATGACGGTATTGAGGATGGTGTTGGGCGTGGCGATCGAGGCGCTGGAGCCGGGCATGCGGAATTCGAACTTGTTGCCGGTAAAGGCGAAGGGCGAGGTCCGGTTGCGGTCCGTGTTGTCCTTCGGGAAGGAAGGAATGGTGTGGACGTTTACCTTGAAAGGCGTCCGTCCGCGGCTGTGGTGGACAGTGTCGCTTTCGATGCTCTCGAGGATCTCCCCCAGTTCGTCGCCGACGAACATCGAAACAATGGCCGGCGGGGCTTCCGAGGCGCCCAGACGGTGATCGTTGCCTGCCGAGGCAATGGAAATGCGGATCAGATCCTGATATTCGTCGACCGCCTTGATGACGGCGCACAGGAAGATCAGAAACTGAGCGTTATCCGCCGGCGTTTCGCCGGGGTCCAGCAGGTTGACGCCGGTATCGGTCTTTAATGACCAGTTATTGTGCTTGCCGGAGCCGTTGATGCCGGCAAAGGGCTTTTCGTGAAGCAGGCATTCCAGATCATGCTTGCGGGCGATCTTCTTCATGATGTCCATGGTCAGGTTGTTCTGGTCGCAGGAGACATTGACGGTCAGGAAGTTATTGGCCAGTTCATGCTGGGAAGGGGCGACCTCGTTGTGCTCGGTCTTGGCCTGAATGCCCAGCTGCCATAATTCCTCGTTAAGGTCTCTCATGAAATCGGCTACCCGGGTCTTGATGGAACCGTAGTAGTGGTCGTTCATTTCCTGACCCTTGGGAGTCATGGCGCCGACCAGAGTACGGCCGGTCAGCCGCAGGTCTTCCCGCTGGTCGAAGTACTTCTTGTCGACCAGGAAATATTCCTGTTCGGCTCCGGCCGTCGCTTTGACGTGATCGACGTCCTTGTTGCCGAGCAGCTTGAGAATGCGGACCGCCTGAGTGCTCAGGGCTTCCATGGATCTCAAAAGCGGGGTCTTATGGTCCAGGGCTTCACCGCTGTAGGAACAGAAGATGGTGGGCAGGTAGAGCACGTTATCGCGGATGAAGGCGTATGAGGTCGGGTCCCAGGAGGTGTAGCCGCGGGCTTCAAAGGTGTCCCGCAGACCGCCGGAAGGGAAGGAAGAGGCGTCAGCCTCACCCTTGACCAGGTTGCTGGGGGAAAACTGCAGGGTGATCTTGCCGCCGCCGGCGGTGGTCACAAAGCTCTCGTGCTTTTCCGCCGTGGCGCCGCTTAAGGGGTGGAACCAGTGAGTGAAGTGGGTAGCTCCGTTTTCAATGGCCCAGTTTTTCATTGCCTCGGCGATCTCGCCGGCTATGTCGCTGCTGAGGGTCGTTCCTCTCTTGATGGTGTCCTGCAGCTTTTCATAGGTTTCCTTGCTCAGACGGGCCTTCATGACGCTGTCATTGAATACCCGGCTGCCGAACGTCTTCATTATGTCAGTCATGCTGATGCTCCTTTCTTTCCAGGGAATAGCCGATCAGTCCGATGAAAAGCGGATGCGGCCGGTTGGGTCTTGACTTGAATTCCGGATGGAACTGAACGCCGATGAAGTAGGGGTTAGTGGTCTCTACCGTCTCGACGATGTAATCGTCAGGGGAAGTGCCGCTGAGGATCAATCCGTTGTCCTGCAGGATCTGGCGGTAATCATTATTGAACTCGTAGCGGTGGCGGTGGCGCTCGCTGATCTGCTGGATCTGGTACTGCTGCTGGATGCGGGTGCCGGGTTTCAGCCGGCAGTCATAATGGCCCAGCCGCAGGGTTCCGCCCTTTCTGGTGGCGTCGCTCTGATCGGGCAGAAAGTCAATGACCTTATCCGGTGAATCGGGATCGAATTCCCGGGAATTGGCCTTGGCTAAGCCGCAGACATGGCGGGCAAACTCGATGACCGCTACCTGCATGCCCAGACAGATGCCCAGGTAGGGAACATCGTTTTCCCGGCAATAGCGGGCGGTGGTGATCATGCCTTCAATGCCCCGGGAGCCGAAGCCGCCGGGCACGATGATGCCGTCACAGTCCTTCAGTTTCCTGTCCACGTTGTTATCGTTTATGGTCTCGCTGTCGATCCATTTGATCTTGACCTTGGCATCGTGATAGTAGCCGGCGTGGGTCAGTGCCTCCGCTACCGACAGGTAGGCGTCGTGCAGCCGGACATACTTGCCGACCAAGCCGATGGTGACATTGCGGTGAAGGTGCCTGATCTTTCTGATCAGTTCCTTCCACTCCTGCAGGTCCGGTTCCTCAGCTTTGAGATTAAGCTCGCGGCAGACGATGTCGCCGAAATTCTGTTTCTCCAGCATCAGGGGAGCCTCATAGAGGATCGGAATGGTCCGGTTCTCAATGACGCAGTCGCGCTTGATGTTGCAGAAGAGCGCCAGTTTGTCAAAGATGTCCTTTTCCAGTTTCTTATTGCACCTGAGAACCAGAATGTCCGGGTTGATGCCTAAGCCCTGCAGGGTCTTGACGGAATGCTGGGTAGGCTTGCTCTTGTGCTCCCTACTGCATTCCAGATAGGGAATCAGGGTGACGTGAATGTACAGGGCGTTTTCCCGGCCTACTTCCAGACCGATCTGGCGGATGGCTTCCAGGAACGGCTGACTTTCAATGTCGCCGACCGTGCCGCCGACTTCGCAGATCAGCACATCCGGATTGGTGTGCCTGACGGCAGCGTAGATGAAATCCTTTATTTCATTGGTGATGTGGGGAATGACCTGAACGGTACGGCCCAGATATTCGCCCTGTCTTTCCTTATTCAGGACGTTCCAGTAGACCTTGCCGGTGGTGAGGTTGGAGAAACGGTTAAGATCCTCGTCAATGAACCTTTCGTAATGGCCCAGATCCAGGTCAGTCTCCGCCCCGTCTTCGGTAACGTAGACTTCCCCATGCTGATAGGGAGACATCGTCCCGGGGTCAACGTTGATGTAGGGATCGAGCTTCTGGGACGCTACTTTGAGGCCTCTGGCCTTTAACAGTCTTCCCAAAGATGCGGCGGTAATGCCCTTCCCCAGACCGGAAACGACACCGCCCGTAACAAAGATGAATTTACACATGTGCAGACCTCCTTAAACAAAAAAACAACATCCACTGATGTCATTGACTCGAAGGGCTTTAAAAGCTCCATCACACCT
>JAFZBT010000182.1 GCA_017561615.1 Erysipelotrichaceae bacterium | reverse complement strand
ACGGTATTGGGCTTAAGGATCCGCAGTGTCGGTGAGAATCCCCAGGCCGCTGAATCGGTAGGCATCTCCAGCAAGAAGATCTGGTACATTTCCTACGCCCTCTCCGGCTTGCTGGCCGGCATGGGCGGCGTCTTCATGTCGATGGGCTATCTGTCCTGGTTTGCCCGGGACATGATGGGAGGCCGCGGCTTCATGGCCATGGCAGCCATGAACATCGCCAGCGGAGAGCCGGTCGGCTCGGCAATCAACGCCCTGCTGTTCGGCCTGGCTCAGGCCTTCGGGACCTTCATTCAGCGCTACAACATCAACGCTGACCTGATTTTGGCCTTCCCGTACATGTTTGCGGTTTTCCTGATCTCACTGCTGACCTTCATCAGGCAGCGGCAGGAAAAGGCCCGCCGCGCCCATCTGATCAAGGCAAGGCAGGGTTAGTCCATGCGTAAGGTCATCATGGACGTCGATACCGGATCCGATGACGCCCTGGCCATCATGGCGGCGCTGTTCTCCGATCAGCTGCAGCTGCAGGCCATCTGCTGCGTCAGCGGCTCCCGGCCGGTTGAGGCGGCTATGGACAATACCCTCAGGCTGCTGCACCTATTGGGCAGAGAGGACGTCCCCGTTTACCGGGGCGTAAGCGCAGCCATGGTAAAAGGCGTCTACCGGGACCGGCTGGATCCGCGCGATCCCGCCTACCGTCCCCGGTACCCGCAGACGGAAAGAGTCCGCTTCCACATTGACTTCGACTATCTTGAGGAAGCCGGGACAAAAGAGCAGGACATCTCCGCCGTGGAATTCTATCTGCAGTATCTGCGCCGCTGCGAAGAAAAGGTGACCATCGTGGCCACCGGACCGCTGACCAATCTGGCCATGGTCTTCAGGATCGCTCCCGAACTTGTCGGCAAGGTCGAAGAGATCGTCATCATGGGCGGCGGCGTCAGGCTGTCCAATGTCTCCGTCAGCGCCGAAGCCAACATCTGGCGCGACCCGGAAGCGGCCGGCTGTCTTTTGGCCAGCGGAGCGGATCTGCTGTTTGTGCCGCTGGACGCCACCCACGAGGGCTACATTACCGAGACTGACGTCCGCAAACTGGATGAGATGCACAATCCGGTGGCTGACTTCGCGGCCCGGCTGTGCCGCGAAAGGATCAGGGCCCATACCCTTTCCCAGCCGCTGGCCGAACCGGAAGCGGCCGCCATTCACGACGCGCTGGCCCTGTGCTGGCTGATCGATCCCCAGGTGCTCTGCGACATCCGGAAGGTGCACTGCGAGATCGGTCTGCGGGATTTCTCGGACGGCCAGACCATCATCGATCCCCGCTACTATCCCGAAGAACCTAACTGCCGGTTTGCCTTCCACGCTGACCGCCGCCGGTTCATCGATCTGCTGATCTCCTTACTGGCGAAAAGCCGGGAGGTAAGAGCATGAGAAGAGTAATACTTGACGTCGATACCGGCTCGGATGATGCCGTAGCCATCGTTACCGCGGGTTTCAGCCCGGACATCGAGCTGATCGCCCTGTGCACGGTCTGGGGCAATCTGCCCATTGAGGTAACGACCGACAATACCCTGCGGGTGGTTTCCGCCTTCGGCCTGGATGTCCCGGTTTACCGGGGCTGTGACAGGCCGCTGGTCAAGGACCTGCTGAAGGACTACCCGCCCAAGAAACTGCGCAGGCTGACTGACGAAAACGGTCAGCCGCTGGCCATGCATACTCCCAACATGGGACTGCCGCCGACTGACCGCCAGATGGAAGATCTGCCGGCGGCGATGTTCTACGTCGATTACCTGCGCAAGGCGCGGGAAAAGGTCACCGTGGTGCTGGTGGGACCGCTCACCAACTTCGCCCTGGCCTTAAGGATCGACCCCGGCATCATTGAAAACGTGGAGGAAGTGGTCATCATGGGCGGCGGCCATGACTTCGCCAACGCCCGTCCCTGCGCCGAGGCCAACATCTGGAATGACCCCGAAGCCGCGCAGATCGTGCTGGAGTGCGGCGGGCGGGTGGTGTTCGTACCGCTGGATGCGACTCACAGAGCCTACATAACCATTGACGACTGCCGCCGGATGCGGCAGATCGGCTCGCCGGCGGCCGTCTTCTGCGCTGAGCAGATCACCCAGCGCATCAAGGTCCATACCCTGACCCAGCCTCTGGAGGCGCCGGACAGCGCGGCTGTTCACGACCCGCTGGCCATCGCCTACCTGATCGATCCCCAGGTGCTCAGCGACTTACGCAACGTGCACATGTCGATCGGCCAGGGCGGTCCGGGAGAAGGACAGACGATCATTGACAGCCGCTACTATACTCAGAAGAAGAACTGCTGGTTCGCCTTCAATGGCGACCGGGACCGCTTTGCGGAGATACTGCTTTCCGTTCTGGAAAACAGCAGGAGGTCATGATGGAACAGTACTATCAGGCCGGCCAGCAGATCATGGGGCTGGAATTCTATCTGCCTTCCGGTCATAAGACCGGCAGGAAATACCCGGCGATCATCTTCTTCTACGGCGGCGGCTTTGCCAAAAGAAATCTGGAAGACTTCCGTCCGCACTGCCGCTATTTCGCCAGCCGCGGGTACGTCTGCGTCAACGCCGACTACCGTCTGCTGAGTGAGACCGGTGATCTGAAGGAATGTTACCGGGACGGCGAACGGGCGCTGGGGCGCGTCGAGGAACTGGCGGATCTCTATGGCATTGACATCGGAAGGATCTGCCTGTGCGGATCATCGTCCGGCGGAGCTCTGGCCTGCCACTCAGCCATGAAGCATCCGGAAGTCAGCAGCCTGGTGCTGATGGCTCCGGGACTGGCCTGGCAGTACCGGTCAGTCGAATACCTCGGCAAACCGGAAAGCGCCATGAGCGATATCATTGCTCAGGAAGCCGTCCGGCACGAAGACTGGGAACAGGCATATTACCTGCTGGACGATCATCCCCTTCCCCCAACCCTGATCATGGTGGGGACGGCGGATGAGGTCTGTTACCGGGGCTGCGCGCTGTTTCATCAGAAGGCCCTTGACAGGGGTCTGGACAGCACTCTGGTCCTGCTTGAGGGCCTGAGCCACGGCCAGCTGGGCTTTGACAGAAGTGAAGACAATTTCGGATACCTCCAGTCCGTTAAGAGGATGGAAGAGTATCTGAACAGACTTAATTAGGAGGACATATGAACAGTAAGATAACCATTGAAATGCAGAACACCTTCGGACGTTTCCTTCAGCTCTATAACCTTAACCGGGCAGCTGAGGCTGATTATCTGTTTACTGATGACGCCGTTTTCTGGATGCCGGATCTGGACATCCGGGCTGAAGGCATTGAAGAGATCCGCGCAACGCTCAGGCAACTGCAGGAAAAGCGCATCGCGGCCGGCGCCGACCGCGACGTGCACATGCCGCATACCCCCTGTTATGATGTACGGGAAAACGATACGCTGGCCCTGGGAACCTGGGATCTGCATACCTTCTATGTGGACGCTAAAAAGGGCGAGATGGAATATGACTACGGCCGCATCGACGGCGAGTTCGTCGAAGCCGACGGCATGTGGAAGTTCCGCAGCCTGGACTGGTGGGACGTCGAGTCCTTTGTCCCCTGGCAGTATGACCTCAGCGAAGACGACGGCTGGTCCAACAGCCTGGCTGACATTCCCGCGCCTCCGGCCTTTACCGGTAAGACGAGCGGCCGGGATTTCTACGAGATCAACAACATGATCTCCCGCTACGGGCAGAACAACCGCAAGTACGCCTTTGACGACACCTTCGCCGACAGCGATGAGGTCAGCTACTACGCTGAACCGCTGACTACGAAAACCGTCAGAGGAAAGGCTGCCGTTCAGGCGGAACTTGACCGGCTGGATCAGCTGGAAAAGGACAACATCGGCAAGTACGTGCTGGTCCCCGCTACCGGCGGACCGGTCATTGAAGTAAGCCGGGACGGTCAGAGCGCGGATTGCCAGTGGATGGTTTCCACCAGCACGCTGGAAGGCGAGGCCTTCGGCATCAACTCTCCTCCCTACATGTATGTCCGCCGGCTGGGCCTGCTGACGGTAAAGTGCATCCGGGAAAACGGCAAATGGCGGGTACTGAGCTTTGATCTGCGGCAGATCATGCGGGTACCGGGCTTCGGCTTTGACTCCTACTGCCAGCTGAAGAACACCGGCAACAACAAGTGGTATCAGCGGGTCGGCATGCCGGAAAACCGCTGGCACATGGCCCCTCCGAAGATGGGCGGCGACTTCCCCGATGAACTGCCCCTGCTGGAAGGCATGCTGGCTCACTGGGTCAGCGCCTACCGGAGGGGAGACTACGAAAACTTCCTGGCCAGGTACAGCCTTAACGACGAGTTTGAATCCTTCTTCCATTCCCGCGGTCAGGGCCGCTGCGCCCCGGCGGTCATCGGAACGGAAAATCTGAAGGAGTTCTTCTCGCTGGGCGTCTTCAAGTATCACCACCAGCAGATCACCAATCACGGCGGCATGTCCCCGGACATTGAGATCAGCGCTGACGGCCGCTACGCCACGATGTCCTATTTTGACATCAACACCACGGCCTTCGACCCCCGCAAGGCCAACAGCCGGACCATCGACATCGATGAGGACTGGAACCAGGACAATGCCGGTTTCGAGCATACCCCCTGCCGCTATCAGATCAGCATGTACAACCTCGCCGCTGCCAAGGTGCAGGGAGAGTGGAAGCTGATCCAGATCGACTGGGATACCCTGGCCGCCTTCCCGGTGATCTACCTGGCCGGCAAGAGTTCCCGCGGCTGGGCCGGAACGGTGACCGACTTCAAGTATCCGGATGTCTTCGAGAAGTATCAGTACTCCCCGATCCGCAAGGTTAAGAAGTAAGAACAACGCCCCTCAGGGGGCGTTTTGTCGAGGCGGTCACAATGTGCTATTATTTGTTTGACTTATCTCAGAAGGGAGACGGACTTTTATGAAGAAAGACGAACTCATTCACATGATCATGCTGGTCGTGCTGCTGGCCGCCGCCTGCTACGCCGCCTTCTGGCTGCTGAAGCAGCTGCTGGCGATCATTGCGGCCGGAACCTCAGTAATCATGGTCCTGCTTTACGCCGCTGCGCCGGTCGCCGTCATCGCGATCCTGGCCGTCATCATCGTCAGAAAGTTCAGGAAGTAGCATGAAGGAAAGAGAATTCCTCGCTTACTGCGGTCTGGACTGCGAAAAGTGCGACGCCCGCATTGCCACGATAAACGATGATGATGAGCTCCGGCGGAAGACCGCCGAGCTGTGGTCGCAGCTCAACCATGCGGAAATAACTCCGGAAATGATCAACTGCACGGGCTGCCGGATGGAGGGAGTGAAGTTCCCCTTCTGCCAGTCAATGTGCCCGATCCGTCAGTGCTGCCAGCTTAAGGAACTGGCCAACTGTGGTCATTGTCCTCAGATGGACAGCTGCGAAAAGCTGAACATGATCACCGGCGACGTCCCCGAGGCCGCTGCCAGGCTGAAGGAAGACGCCGGACGCTGATTCTGTTTGCTTTTCAGGGGTAAGAAAAGATGCTTGATTCGATCATGGAAGCCATCCGGACCGTCGGTCCGCTGTTTGCGGCGATCTGGATCCTGACGGTCGCCTCGGTACTGTGGCGTCCGCAGAAATACTTCAACAGCATCCTGCTCATGCTGGCGCTGGCCGTCAGCCTTGTTTTCGTGGCCGGCTTATTGGGCGAGCATGCGCCGGACTTTCTGATCATCAGCTTCTGTCTGATCATGATGAGCATCTTTCTGGGTCCGCTGTTACTGATCCTCAACGGCATCATCCTGATCCGGAGGGAACGCTTCAGCGTTTCCCATCTGTTATCGATCGGCCTGGGCGTATTCGTCGGCATCGGCGAGACCGCCTGTCTGATCTACGTACTGTCGCTGGCCGGGAGGACGGAACTGGGCCATCTGGAGCACTGGGTGCTTTTATTGGTCTTTACCGTCTTCTACTTCAGCTCTCTGGTCCTGAGTTTCGTCATCTATTCCGTCTTTCTGACGGCGATGCCCCGGCGGATGAACTTCGACTATGTCATCATCCATGGCTGCGCCCTGAAAGACGGGAACAGACTCACCAAGCTGCTTCAGGACCGGGTAGACCGGGCTATCGAAGTTTATCAGAAGTGCCGCAATAAACCGTATGTGATCCCCAGCGGCGGTCAGGGCGCTGACGAGAAGATCAGCGAAGCGGCAGCCATGAAGGACTATCTGCTTGCTCAGGGGGTGCCAGCCGATCACATCCTGACGGAAGAGCAGTCGGCGACGACACTGGAGAATCTGCTCAACAGCAAGAAGATCATCGATGGCCGGCCGGGTGAGAAGAAGACTGCCCTGGTTTCCAGCAATTACCACGTCTACCGCTGCCTGCGCTACGCCTCCGACATCGGCATGAAGTGCACCGGCATCGGCGCCCATACGGCCCTGTACTACTGGCCCACGGCCCTGATAAGGGAATTCATCGCCGTCTTTGTGACTAAGAGGTTTCTGTTCTGGTCACTGTTGGGCTATCTGCTGTTTACCGGACCGCTGATCTATGCGCTGTTTCTGCAGAAATGAATGACATAAAAAAGCCGGCTTGTGCCGGCTTTTACGTGGCTTTCGGGGATCAGAACCACTTGTAGAACTCGTCGATCAGATCGACCCAGTCACCGTTGAGGATCATGTGGTGGTTGCCGATCGATTCGGTCAGGAAGTAGTTCAGGGTATCTTCGTCCAGATGGATCCGTACCTGAGTGCGGCAGAGGTTGAGTTCCTTCAGGTTCTCCTGCAGATCGCCGCAGGCGGCGAAATATCTGCTCATCAGGCCGTCGGTCTTGAAGATGGTGACCGGACCTTCCTGAATGTGGCCTCGGAAGGCCACGCCCAGATCGGACTCGAAGTGGGTCATCAGCTCGTAGTTGGTCGGCATGTTGAGCGGCAGGGTGCAGTGAGCGAAGATGATGTCATTGTCATCGGACAGGATCCGGGACGGGTTGGCCATGAAGACGGGCTGGCCGGTCAGTTCGCCGGCGGCAGCCATGGAGATCAGGGCCGGCAGGTCGCCTTCGCAGCCGCCGTAGATGCCTTCGGCGTTCAGCACGGCCAGAGCCAGGCAGCTGGTGCCCTTGATCGGTCCCAGCAGGTCAAAGCACCTGACGGTCAGACCGTCAAGATGGTACTTCTCAACGATTCTCTTGAGGGCTCCGTAGATCTGGCAGCACAGTTCGGTATCCTGGGGGTGCCAGTTGCGGGCCTTGATCGCTTCGGTGTATTCGTTGGGCTCATATTGCTTGCGGGCGATCTCTTCAAAGAATTCTTCCTTGGAAACATCGACCACTTCGATGCCGGTCATTTCCTTAAGCTCGTCGGCGTCAACGTCGGAAGAGATCAGCCAGTCGCTGGGCTGACCGACTCTGGCCAGGCGCATGTTTCTGATGCGGTTGGCGGCCTTGAAGACCTTCGCCAGGTCGGCTATTCTCTTGGCCATCTTAGCTTCCGATCCGTGAATGATCTCGCCGGGAATGTCGTTCTGTTT
>JAFZBT010000181.1 GCA_017561615.1 Erysipelotrichaceae bacterium | reverse complement strand
GAAGGTGATGATGCTGGAGGCAACGCCGTTGGGCTTGGCCAGGTTCATCATTTCCTTACGGGTCGGGTTATTGGCAGTGTCGTCATCGATGACCATGATTCTCTTGGCACCGGTGATCGGGAAATACTGCGTAATGACAATGCCGTGTAAAAGTCTGTTGTCGACTCTGGCAAATACTACGTTCATGCTCATGCTATTATCCTCCTTGCAGATGAGTTTTCGTTCTTTTCAGGTAAACTAACCATAAATCTATCTTAATTCTAAAGGATTGCATTCAGCCGCCGCAATAAATATCGGCCGGAAAGCACAACCCTTCAGCATTTTTCGTTGTTTGTTTTACGCAAAATACGCAAACACGCATAATTAGTGCGTGTTTTGTGATTCAGCGTCCGGTTACCTTCCGCTCATAGGCTTCCAGATGTTGTTTGGCCAGTTTCTCATATTTCTGGCTGTTCTTTTCGTCGCCCATGTTGCGGTAGATTTCGGAGATCAGAAACTCATTGCTGGAGCGCAGAGCCTCGTCAAGGCTCTCGTTGATGTCCAGAAGCTGCTGAAGGCGGTCGGTCTTCTTTTCCACGATGATCTCATAGATGGTGTTGACGTTTTCCTTCATTGCATCATGGCCGGAAACTGAATTGATGACGTCATGATAATAACCGGCTCTTTCCTCATCAGGCAGGGAGATGAAGTAGTTGAAGCCCAGCTGGGCGACTTCGAGTTTTTGGGCCTCAGTGAGCCGAAAACTGCGCAGCTGGTCGAACGCTTCGGTTGCCTTCTGGCCGTCGTTACGCATCAGGTAGCTGTTGAGCCTGACATAGGCCAGGTTAAAGGGGTAGATGATGCGGCTGGTGGCCGGATCATCGGCCAGCTGGTCAAACCCGTCAAAGTCGCCGGCCATCAGACAGCCGGTCAGCTGGTTGGTGAGGCGGCTGCGCCGGGCATTGCCGTAGATCCGCCAGGCAATCATGATCACGGTAAGAGCGATCGCCGCGATCATGAACAATTGATTCTTTGTCATGTTCTTTCCTCTTTTTATGGGTTAATTCTTTCATGCTTTTGTGAATTTATGATGAAATCACCGTTTTTATGATGCGGCAGCCGGCAAACCGGCGATTTGACGTGCACAGCTAGGATGAAAATGTATAATGATAGTAGCAGTATCTGCCTGGGGCAGAGCGAGATCATGCAATCATAAGGAGAATTACTATGTTTTCGACAAATCATTTCATCTGGCTGGCCATCTGCGCCGTTCTTATCGCGGTATTTACCGTCTACCTTAACCGGACGAAGCCTTCTCTGAAGGACGTGCTGAGCGTCTGCTGCGTCGTGTGCGTGCTTTCGGAACTCATCAAGGTCTTTTCGGTCATCAGGATGGTCCCATCTTCCGACGGTTCGCTGGTATATCCGTACATTGAACTCAATCACATGCCTCTGCATCTCTGTTCGATCCAGATCCTGATCATCTTCTATGCCCGCTTCAGCAGAAAGAGCGAATTCCATGATGCCGTACTGGCCTTCATGTATCCGACGATGGTTCTGGGAGCCATCATGGCTCTGGCCATGCCTTCGATCTTCTCGACGACGGTTCCCGCTTCCCGGATCTTCCTGCATCCGATGGGTTACCAGTTCTTCCTGTATCACTCGATGCTGATCATCCTTGGTCTATACATCTATAACTGCGGCGAAGTGGACTTCCAGCCCCGGCATTACCTGACCACGATGGCCTTTGTGGCCGTGCTGGCCTTCCTGTCGCTGTACGTCAATTCGCTTCTGGCTTCCCCGACCTATGTCAACGGCAAGTTGGTAAGCGTGGACTTCATCACCAACATGTTCTTCACCTACCGCCCGCCCATCGACATTGCCCTTACCGAGATCTGGCACTGGTATCTCTACCTGGCAGCGATCACCCTGCTGGCCGTGGTGCTGGTTGCCCTGTTCTTCATCCCGGTTTTCCGCAAGGCCAGAAAGAACAGATAAGACAGACGAATCAGAGGAAATCCCTCTGATTTTTCTTTTGGAGAGGCATTATTAAGGTATAATAGAGGAAAAATCGGAAGGCAGGTGTCCGCGGGAATCATGGAAGGCAAACAGGAAAATAAAAGACAGATCGAAGTCGTCGCTGCCATGACCTTTCAGGCTGGCCGCTTCATGATCTGCCAGCGCCCGGCTGACAAGGACCGGGGGCTGCTGTGGGAATTCCCCGGCGGCAAGATCGAAGAGGGCGAAAGCCCGCAGGAAGCTCTGAAGAGAGAGCTGCGGGAGGAGCTGGGATTTGAAGCCGAAGTCGGCCAGTGTCTGTGTGACGTTTTGTGCAGTTACCCGGACATTGACGTGCATCTGAGTCTGCTCAGCTGCCAAGTTGCCTCCGGGATACCTGAACTGAAGGAACACAATGATCTTAAGTGGATAACTCTTGAGCAGCGGCAGAATTACGCGTTCTGCCGGGCTGATGAGATGCTGATGGAAAAACTGCTGAAAGAGCGCAGCGGCGAAAGGAAGACAGACATGGAAAAGGAACTGGTAATCGTCATTGACTTCGGCGGACAGTACAACCAGCTGATCGCCCGGAGGGTGAGGGAATGCAAGGTGTATACCGAGATCTGTTCCTACCGCACGCCTCTGGATGAGATCCTGGCCCGCAGGCCTAAGGGCATCATCCTGACCGGCGGTCCCGACAGCTGCTATCTGCCGGATTCTCCCAGTTACTCAACTGAACTGTTTTCCTGCGGCATACCGGTTCTGGGCCTGTGCTATGGGGCTCAGCTGATGATGCACTTACTGGGCGGCCGGGTCGAGAGAGCTGACAGCCGGGAATACGGCAAGACCAGACTCCTTGTCGACAGTACCAGCCCGCTGTTCAAGAACGTGGAAGCCGAGACGGTCTGCTGGATGAGTCATTCCGACTACATCACTCAGATGGCTGAAGGCTTCCGCATGATCGCCCACACCTCCAACTGCCCGGTTGCCGGCTGTGAAGATGAAAACCGCCGGCTCTATGCCCTGCAGTTTCATCCCGAGGTCCTCCATACCGTCAGAGGCAGGGAGATCCTCAGCAACTTCGTCTTTGACGTCTGCGGCTGTCACGGCGACTGGGACATGGGCAGCTTTGTCCAGAATTCCATCGTGAAGCTGCGCGAGAAGGTCGGCGACGGAAAAGTGCTGTGTGCCCTCAGCGGCGGCGTCGATTCCGCCGTTG
>JAFZBT010000180.1 GCA_017561615.1 Erysipelotrichaceae bacterium | reverse complement strand
GTGACGGCAACTTCTCTTATGCAGATAAGACTTTTCTACCCTTGGCACGTCTGCGGGCCAAGACGGCACGTCCACCAACAGTTTTCATTCTAGCTCTGAAGCCGCAAACTCTTGAGTGTTTTCTTTTGCTCGGTTGATATGTTCTCTTCATTGTAGGCACCTCCCGATTTCTAAAAATGAGCAATTGCTTTTAAATAATACATAAATTGACATCATTAGTCAACCGGAAAATGCGGTTCTTCAAGCCATTATTGACCCTCCAGGCTGTCATATGTATTTTTAAGCATCTCTTCCAATTCAAACTGCGGCTTCCAGCCCAGCGCTTCCAAGGCGGACGCATCCAGATTCATCATGTTTGTTTTCGGATATCCGAATCTGGCCGGGTCCTGATCTTCGACGATGACTTTGATCCTGTCTTCGGCGCAATGGCCGGCAACAAGCTTTGCCATCTCAAAGATGCTCTTATAAGTCTTTTCGTTTGCGCAGTTATATGCCCTGCCGGCTTCGCCTCTCAACAGGATCGTCAGTATGGCGGTAACGCAGTCCGCCGTATACAGATAGCATCTCTTTGATTCGCCCCTGGTATGCAGAACGATGTCTTCCCTGTTTCTGGCGCTCCTCATGAACTGGGCGAACACCCGGTTGTCCATGAGGGGGATTCCCGGGCCGAAAGTCTGAGCCAGGCGGGCGATCTTGCAGCTGACATGATATTCACTGGCATAGCCGGCACAGAGATTCTCGCACATTCTCTTTCCTTCCGGATAGCTGCTTCTGACATTTAGCTGATTCACCAGACCCATGGTATCCTCGGTGATTTTTTCTTCCGTAGTGACTTCCCCATATACTTCCATGCTGGAAAGATAGACCATGGACCTGACGGCTGTCTTTCTGGACAGTTCCAGCAGCTTTAACGTTCCGTTAATTGCGGTCATCGCGGTTTCTACCGGCTGTTCAACCATGGCCCTTGAATTTGTCTGACTGGCCGCATGAATTATGTAGTCCGCCTTGATCGCAGAGGCGTCCAGATCGTTTATGTCCGAAACGATGTACTCGATCCGGTCGTCTTCGCCGAACAGTGCCGCTGCCTTTTCTCTGTTTCTGATGACCAGAACCAGGGTCAGATTTAAGCTGTATTCGCTGTCAGCACGCAGAAAACTCCACACCAGCCATTTGCCTATCAGCCCTGTGGATCCGGTAATCAGTATTCTGCTGTTTTTGAATGGCGTCCACTCAACAGACTCGACGATTCTTTTCAGATCGTTCTGCACAACAGGATTGTTTACTTCCATGTTTCCCCGTCCATGCCGTAGATCTGGGCGTTTTCCTTCGCTTCCAGAATGGCTCTTAATGAATAATAATCATCAGGCGTCGTTATCTTAATGTTTTCCGATGGCCCGACAACCGTATGGCACTTAAAACCATAGTGTCTCATCAGACAGCAGCTGTCAGTAAAGTCGGTGCGGTTTTCCTGCAATGCCTTCCGGTGGTTGGCCAGAATGTCATCCAGATAGAAACTCTGAGGAGCTCTGGCAATTCTGAGCGAACTTCTTTCCGGGTTCTCCAGGACCTCTTCCCTGTCATCAACCACGACGATGGTTTCGGTCTGCAGAACAGAGGTGATGGCGCTGCCTTTTTCCTCGACGCTTCTCAGATTGTCGGTTATGGTCTTTTCGTCGATAAGAGGTCTTACGCCGTCATGAATAAGGACGATGCTCTTCTCATCCCCGGATATTTCCTTGGCGGCGCACAGGCCATTATAGATTGAAAGCTGTCCGCTCTCTCCCCCGGGAACGATTTTCCTGACTTTTTTCAACGCGAATCTGTCGATGAGTTTCTGCAGATAATCAATGTAATCACGGACACAGGCAATTACGATTGCGTCAATCTCCGGATGCTTCTCAAAATGTTCCAGAGTATATATTATTATCGGCTTGTTGAAAATTTCCAGGAATTGTTTCGGCCTGTCCTTGGAGCCCATTCTCTTGCCTACTCCTCCGGCAAAAATTACTCCTATGTTCATGCGGTTACCTCCGTTTTCATTATACTTGATGCGCCTGTGCTTTTAAAGTTATCTGGGCGCTGCTCTGTCAGGCTGAAAGAAAGAAGCGGCATATAAGCTGCTTCCTTTTGGCTTGTTTAACTGCTCTGTTCCTATTTCCTTACCAGCGCAAACATGATCTTCGGGTAATCCGGCTCTGACTCTGTCAGCCCGTGAGAGATCACCTCAAACTTGTTGGCGTCCAGTTCCTTCAGGAACTGATCAAAATTGACAACGCGGCTTGCTGCTCTGGCAACGCTCATGGCTTCGCCGCTGCGGTGGATCCGGTCCTCGTCCTGCCAGGCAACATCGATGCCGGTATCGTACTCTTCCGTTCCGTCTCCCTTGCTCAGAATCAGAGCCATGCCCTTGTCGTTGAGGTGGTTTCTGATGTATCTGTAGAAGCCCTTTCGGTCTTCGTCAAGGACCATCATCTGCAGAACGGCAACGGAATAGATGAAATCGTACTTGCCGTGGTCGCTGTTATCCAGAACGTCCATGACCTTATAGGCAT
Organism: Erysipelotrichaceae bacterium; assembly: GCA_017561615.1. The sequence continues at coordinate 12,122 of JAFZBT010000180.1, read as the reverse complement.
CGCGGTTCTTCTCGTCCCTTCTGACGCAGTAGCCGACGGCTTCATCGGAAACATCGGTGGCGATCAGATCAAAGCCCTTCTGTAACAGATAGCGGGCGTCTCTGCCCTCCCCGCAGCCGATTTCCAGCATTTTGTCCCACTGATTCAGATGGTAGTCGTTGATCGTCTCCAGAACCATCGGAGTCGGGTTGTCGCTGTACCAGCTGATGTTGTGCGCGTGGACCTGCTGATAGCGTTTATCATAAACCTGATAGTACTTTGGCATAATTGCATCCCTCATTTCCATTCTATGATAGCACAAACTCCGGTCATTTTTCACCGTGATTGCCAAGGCAAAAAAAAGACCTGATTGCCTCAGGCCTTCTTCATTGGCTTTCCTATTTCTTCTGGCTGAGAACCAGGGGTATGCTGATCTGCTCGCTGCCTCTCAGAACGGTCAGGGTCACTTCCTGGCCGGCTGTATATCCGTACAGCATTTTCTGCATGGCCGCAAGGTTTTCGACCTTGGTGCCGTCGATGGCAATAATCAGGTCCTTTTCCTGCAGTCCGGCCTTTTTGGCGTTTTCTTCCGTTACCTCCATTACCAGCACGCCATAGCTGGTAACGCCATAATTCCAGGCTTTCTGAACCGTGTCGATGCTGACGCACTTGATGCCCAGCTGCGGACGGCCTTCAACATAGCCCTTCTCGATCAGCTGCTCAACAACATCGCGGACAACGTCGATCGGGATGGCAAAGCCGATCCCCTCAACGTTTTCGCTGACGCTCTTGGCGTTGACGATGCCGATCAGCTTGCCGTTACTGCTGAACAGTCCGCCGCCGGAGTTACCCGGGGAAATGGCGACGTTGATCTGCATCAGGGTCATCGGAACGTTTTCAATCGTCACTTCCCGGGACAGGCCGCTGATGATGCCGGCCGTTACCGTGCCGCCCAGCGTGCCCAGCGGGTTGCCGATGGCAATGCAGTTCTGTCCGACTGCCAGCGTATCGCTGCTGCCCAGAACGGCCGCCTGCAGTCCGCTGGCTTCAACCTTGATCACGGCCAGATCGCTCTTCACGTCAGTCGCAACCAGTTCGGCGTTGTACTTGTCGCCGTTGGCCATGGTGACGAAGATGCTGCTGGCGCCGTCAATGACGTGGTTGTTGGTGATGATGTAGCCGTCGGTCGAATAGACGACGCCGCTGCCGGCTCCCTCGGTGACGTAGTTGCCGAAATAGCTGTTATACGAGACTTTTTCCGTGTATACTTCCACGACCGCATTCTTTACTTCTTCAACCAGTTCCGTGTAGTCCGTCTGCTGCACCACTCTGACCGTGTCGCTTTCCTTTTCTTCATATACGACGACTCTGCTTGTCTTCCGCCCGGATACGATGTAAGCCGTCAGTCCGGCTGCCGCTGTCGACAGCAGCAGCGAAAAGACGATCGTAAAGATCAGCCATCCGGCCTTGACGCCGGTTCCCTTTTCTTCTCTTTCCTGAGGATAGATCTCCTGACGGAAGTCGCTGATCTTCTCCTCTTCCTTCTTTTCTTCTGTTTTGTTGCTTTCAATATCAAAGTATTCGTCCATGCTTCTGACTCTCCTTTGTTATTTACATACTATTTTGTTTTTGTGTTGTTTTACTGAAGTTAAATTGAAATTATGCTGACGTCCGCTTGCGGGAAGCCAGGATCACCGCCGCCACAAAGGCCAGGACACCGGCAATGCCGGCTGAATAGCCCAAATATTCAGACAGCGGGTTGCTCGTTTTTTCCTTCCGCGGCAGCGTGAAGCGCTGAAGCGTCTTCTCAACGAGGTCATAGCTGTACAGGCGGCTGTTTCCTTCCTCATCCATCAGCTGAATGATCGCATATTCATTAAGACCGGAATTTCTGTACTTCCAGCCGTCAATGCCCTTTTCGCCGACATAGACCTTATAAGGCTGAAAGAGCTCGTCCATTTCCGCAAACTGCTGGTAGTCGCTGTCCATAAGCAGATAGCTGCCGCCGTCAATCTTCACCGGGTCGTAGGTCCTCAGAACCTCGGCCTTTTTTTCGTCATAGACGTAGAAACCCGCCTGTCCGCTGCTGTCAACCAGATAGATAAGACTGAGTTTCCCTCTGGTGAAGATGCTGATCTCTTCGTCTTGAACCGTAATCTTTCTTTCCTCAAAGCCGTCGGGAACGGCAACTCTGGCAAGGTTCTTTACAACTCCCAGGGTCCCTTCCTTAAAGAAAACCGTTGGCTTTTCCTCAACGTAGACGTTAAGGACATAGGTCTTTTTGTCGCCGTTTTCAGCGGTACATACGACTTCGATCCGGTTCCAGCCTTCCTGCAAGGAAAATTCCGTCTTCGCGACCTTCGCCTTGGCGCTGCTGGTCTTGGCGGCGAGCTTCAGAACGGCCGTATTTGCCGGCGCATATACCGTGTATTCCATGATGTCGCTCTCAAATTCGCTTTCCAGCACCAGGCCTTCTATCTGCAGATCGGCCAGTGTTGCGTCCTTGGAAAGATCGGTAGGCGCCGGGTTGTTGTTGGTCTTGGCGATGATGCTGATATTTTTGGTGATCGACTTATCGGAAACGTAATTCTCTGCGTAGCTGGTCCAGTCTTCTACCGTTACGTGAATGGTGGCACTGCCGATCTTCTTGGTCGTCAGCGTCGCGGTGATCGTAACGGTCTTGCTGTCAGTCGGATCAACAAGTATGCGGTTGCCGCTGGTGTTCACCGCTGAGGTAGCCTTGACCGAAAGAGCGCCGAGATAGCTGGTATTGTAATCAATGTAGACCAATGCCGAGCCAACCCCTTCGGAACAGCTGAGCTTGATCGTGATCTTGATCTTGTTTCCCACAACCGGGGAGGATTCGCTGACGGAAACGCTGGCGCTGCCGGTGGCCGCCCGTACTTCCGAAAGGGATGACAGGCCAAAAGGCAGACAGATTGCTAATATGATTACCTTTTTCTTCATTCTTTCACCCCTTTACTGCTTTATCTGGGAAATGTCCAGCAGATGCTTTCTCATGATGATGTAGCCCTTGGTCGACGGCTTGCTTTCGCCGTCAAACAGAGCTGCCTTAAGGAAGGCTCCCTTTATTTCGGTCAGACCGAGCAATACCTTCCGGAAGATCAGATAGTCCTTGGTGCTTATCCGGCCGTCGCCGTCAAGGTCTCCCCTGATGACGATCGTGTAGGTGCTGGTGCCCTCTTTTGTCGTATAGGTCAGTACCTGTCCGCTGGAAAGCGGTGTGCTGTCCGTGATTTCGCTGCCGGAAGCTTCGATCCGTACCTCTGCCTCGCTGTTTACCAATGTTATCTTTGCCTTGAATTCCTGATAGGTCATGCCCAGCTGAAAGCCGCTGAGATAGCCGTCGTTATTGGCAAGATCCAGATCAACGATCATGTCTCCGGTGTATACCTCACTGGGATCCGGGTCATTGGGTGACGGCGGATAGGTTATTGACGTCGGCAGCGCTGTTGCTTCCGGCATGTCCAGATATACAGGGATGCGGAAGTTAAGCTGAAGATCCAAAGCGGAATTGTTCTTGTAGGTGTTGTACATGATCCGGCTCTGCGAATAGGCAGCCTGAACATTGGTCATGTACTGGTGTGAATAGGTTGAGTAGGAGGTGCAGTTGAACTTCTGCAGATACATCGTGTCCTGTCCTCTGTTGATGTAGCCCTTGGCGATCCACAGAGCGCCGCCGCGGATGGCCTTTACCGGACTCTTCCACGGCCGCTCATAGGTTGTCAGGGAACCGTCCTCGCCGCCGTTGGCAAAGATCAGGCCCTTTTTCCAGTTGTCCGTTCCCGAGGAAGCGCCGATGTTGTAGAAATTATACAGACCGGAATAGGTTTTCCCGTTATAGGTAAAAGCCTCGCCGCTTGTTGCCTTATTGCCGTTTACACCAGATTCCTGCTTGGCCAGAGTAGCCAGATAGATCGGGGAAACAGCCGCGTTTTCACCGGCATCATAGAAGATCTGGGAATAATTCAGCTTGTCTATCGGGTCCTTGCCGGCCATGAAGGTATTATTGAGCACCTGCTGAACCAGGCTCTCTCCTTCGCTGCTGTTGAAGGCCAGATGCAGGAACATGAAGACGTTGGTTTCGTTGAGGAAATTCCGCGGGTCCATGTAATAGGCGATGGTCTCGCTGTTGGCCTGATACCAGCTGGTTCCGTCCAGCGGGATGAACTGTCCGGTTACCGGATCATAGGCGCCTTCCTGCGTGCTGCGGAGGTTGACGTTGGACCCTGATATCAGGTTCTTGCGCAGAACGCTTTCCTTTTCGACCATCGTATACCACTTGATGTTATTGTGGAAGGCAACGAAGTTCCAGTTCGGATGAAGCTTATGCAGCTGCCTCAGCAGGACTACATAGTCGTTCGGGAATCCTTCCTGTTTCATCCGATTTTCAAACTCCATGTCCAGCAGTTCAACGTTAACGGCATTGATGAACACCTCATGGCTGTCGCTGCCGTCCGTAAAGTTCACGCCGTACCACTTTTCCTGTTCGCCTGCCTCTACCGTCTGGGTGATGTCGTAAATGCCATCCTTGACGAAGTACTTTATGGCGCCGTCAATGGTCAGCGGTTCGCTTTCTTCCGACGGCTGCAGCTTCATGGCGATGCCCGCGTTCAAAACCATCAGCTGCTGAGTCTGCTCTTCGGCTGATATGTTAAGCACCGACGAAGTCATGACCATTGCCATAACGGTCAGAATCAGTAAGAATCGTCTGAACATCGCTATTCCTCCATCATAACTGATTATAGCACAATAGCCATTTCACGGTATTTTCTGCGGTTTTCCACAGATCAGCATCGACTGTTTTTCCATTATCCACCGGGGGAAAAGCGGCTTTTCCCTTCTCTGGTACAACTTGGAAAAACACCGTTTTTCTTTTTATAACCGCACTGTTTTTGTTTGTTTTATGGGGAAAACTGCTGTGAATGCCTGCTGTTTTTCCCCGTTTTCCCCATTTTCCCCATTGGGAAAAGAAGTTTTCCCCATCTTTTTTCCCCCATGAATTTTGTGGAAAACGGGGGAAAACTTCATTTTGTGTTTATATATAATGCTTTCGTAAATCAAGGCGCTGTTAATAACTTTTTGAAACAAATTTTCATATAGATTTTCCCCAGGACGGAGATTATCATTATCTTACGAAAGAGTGATTTTTATGTCTGGATTGAGTTTTATTTGGGAACAAGTATTGGAAAAAATCAATGAGAGTCTTGTTGAAAATAAAAGAGAATCCCTTGCCAGTTATCTCGAAAACACCGAACTTGTTGAACTTGACGATAACAGGGCTGTAATTACCACGCCCTACATGTTCAACCGTCTGATTCTGAACAACAAGGAGAATCTGAACGTCATTGATTCCTGCTTTCAGAATCTGCTGAAGAAGCCGGTTTCCGTTATCGTTCAGACCAATGATGAATACCAGAAGGTTTCCATCGAAGCGGAGATTGAGAAGGCATTGAACGACAACGTCATCGAAGGTCTTACCTTTGATAACTTCGTCGAGGGTCCCTGCAACATTGAGGCTAAAACTGCGGCTTTTTCCGTTGCCAGAAATCCGGGTGTTAGTTATTTCAATCCTCTGGTCATTTACGGTTCTTCCGGTCTGGGAAAGACGCATCTGCTTTCCGCCATCGGCAACTACATCAAGGAAAACGATCAGGACAAGAAATTATTATATATTTCCTCAACCGATCTGGTTAAGGAAGTGACGACATCTATCCGGGAACAGCGAATCGATGAATACAAGAACCAGCTTAACTCGCTGGATGTTCTGCTGTTTGACGACATTCAGAATCTTTCCAACAAACCGAAGACCAATGATGTCTTCTTCGAAATCTACAATGAACTTTATAATAATCACAAGCAGATCGTTCTGACTTCTGACCGTCCTCCTCATGAGATAAAGGACATAGAGGAACGTCTTAAGACGCGTTTTACGCAGGGTCTTTCCGTAACCATCCAGTCCCTGGAGGAACAGACGGCCTATAAGATCCTGGAACAGAAGATAAGGCAGTCCATGTTGAAGGATCAGGAATCCACCATCGAAATCCGCCCGGAAGTCCTTTCCTACATTGCCAAGAATTTCTCTTCTGATGTCCGTAACCTGGAAGGCGCACTCAACCGTCTTCTCTTCTATTCAATCAACTTCTCAAGTTCTGATGTCATTGACCTGAACATGGCCATGGAAGCCTTCCGTGACAACAAGAATCTGAATGACAGTAAAAAAGACGTATTGGAAGTAAAGGACATCATCCGGACTGTTGCCGATTACTACGGACTTACGGAAAAACAGCTCAGATCAAAGTCGCGTACCAAGAACATTGCCAATGCCCGTCACATTTCCATGTATCTGTGCCGCAAGCATCTTGACCTGTCATATCTGCAGATCGGCAAGGAATTCGGCAACCGCGATCATTCCACGGTATCTTCTGCTTTTGAGAAGATTGAGAATAATCTGAAGACCAATGAATCCTATGCCAGAGCCATAGCGGAAATCGAATCAAAACTCCAGTAATCCCTTGCTTTCCACATTTAACAACAGAAAACAAATTTGATAAAATATTGTCATAGAAAGAGATTTTGAGTTTTTCCCCATATCCCCGCGCATAATAATGATAATAATATTCAAGAAAGAAAAATAAATAAGGAGGCGCGCATGTACTTTAAAATCAGCAAAAAGGAATTCCTTGATAAGATCAACATCGTTTCCCGGGCTGTAAGCCTGACCTCTCCGTTGCCTGTTCTTCATAACATCAAGCTGGCAACCAGAGACAATGTTCTTCAGCTGACGGCTTCTGATTCGGACATTTCCATTGAAGCTACCATTTTCGCTGATGAGGAAAACGGATTACAGATCATCAGGGATGGCAGCATTCTTCTTGACGGACGCTATCTTGCCGACATGATCAGAAAGATTGACAGCGAATCCGTGGAAGTTGAAGTCGTTGACGGAACCTATACCAGCATCAGAGGCATTTCCGTTAATTTTGAAACCAACGGCATCAGATCAGACACCTATCCTCTGATTGATTTCTCTGAGCCTGAAGATTCCTTTATCATCAATTCCGGCACGCTGAAGAATCTGGTATATCAGACCTGCTTTGCGGCAAGTGACAAGGAAACCAGACCGGTTCTTACCGGACTGAATCTGAACTGCGAAGGCAATAACATGACATGCGTTGCTACTGATTCCTACCGCCTGGCTCAGAAGAAGATCGTTCTCGATACCTTCCATAAGTTCAACGTTACGATTCCGACCAAGAGCATGAATGACATTGCCAAGATCATCGGCGATGATGAAAATGTCAGGATAGCTCTTAATGACAAGAAGGCTCTGTTCATCGCTGAAGAAGTGATGATCCAGACCAGACTGATCGATGGTCTTTATCCGGAAACCAGCCGGCTCATTCCGGCAGAGTTCGCCCATGAACTGGTAGTTGATGCCAGAGACATTCTCAATGCTCTTGACAGAGCCAGCTTCATAAAGAACGAAGGCGTATGCATCATCAAGATGGAACTCAATGAGAATGAAATCAATGTGACATCCAGAACCAATGAACTGATGTCTGCAGAGAGAATCGTTCCGATTTCCTATGTCGGTGAACCGCTGACCATTTCCTTCAAGGGCAATTACGTATATGATGCCATCAGGGCTCTGAATGCTCTTAAGGTAAAGATTTCCTTCAGCGGGAACATGAAGCCGTTCATCATCAAATCAATGGATGACGATGATATTCTGCAGCTGGTTCTGCCGATCAAGACCTACTCCTGAAAGAAAGGATGACGAAAGTCATCTTTTTTTCTTTATGGTCGAAAAAGGGCTTTTATTTGCCTTCTCAGCGACAAAAGACAAAAAAGGATGTTTTATACAGAAAAATGAAAAAATAGACTGTAAGCCAATTAAAAGAGGAAATACGGCTTTTTTATGCTATACTGATATTAGAATTGGAGAGTATGCGCTTATGGTAATCGACATTACGACAGAGTATATCGAATTACAGCAGCTTATGAAGCTTACCGGCTGGATTTCTACCGGCGGAGAAGCCAAGATTGCGGTAAAGAGATATGACATAAAACTGAACGGTGAAAAGGAAAACCGCAGGGGAAAGAAGATCTATCCCGGCGATGTTGTAGAAATAAATGGAAAGAAATATGAGGTAAGAGCATGTATATAGACAATGTAAAGTTAAAGAATTTCCGCAATTACAGAAATCAGTCAATCAATTTCACTCCAGGCATGAACATTCTGCTGGGACCCAACGGTGTCGGCAAGACCAACCTGCTGGAATCCATTTATCTTCTGTCAACGACCAGAAGCCACCGCAATGATGATGAAAAGGAAATGATCACCTTCAATGAAGAATTTGCGGCTGTTGAAGGAACCGTCAATACCAAGGATGGAAGAGACCGCCTGGATATCATTCTCCATAAGAACGGCAAGACTCTTCTGATCAACAATGCGGTCGTCAAGAAGAATTCCGAATTCGTCGGCCGTATTAATGCGGTTCTGTTCTCTCCGAGCGACATGAATCTCTTTGATGCTTCACCGAAGGAAAGAAGAAAGCTGATCGACATGGAAATGGGAAAACTGTCTCCGAAGTACATGTACAATCTTTCTCAGTATCTCAAGTCACTCAAGCAGCGCAACGCCTTCCTGAAGACCGGCGATGACAAGGTTCTGCTGGAAACCTATACGGAAATGCTGTATGAACCGCAGATCGACATCATCAGGGAAAGAAATCAGTTCATCAACTCCATGAATGCCTATCTTACCTACTTCTATAATCAGATCAACGGCGACGATTCCCATCAGCTGATGATGGTTTACCGTTCAATGATCAAGGAAAAGAAGGATGAAAAGGTAATGAAGAAGCAGATCAAGGAAGTATATAAGAACATTCTGGATAAGGATCTGGCTTTCAAGACTACCAACAACGGCATCCACCGCGAGGATTATGAATTCTATCTTGACGGCAAGAACGTTGCCAAGTTCTGCTCACAGGGACAGAAGCGCATGGTCATTCTGGCCATCAAGCTCTCCATCATGCAGATCATCTATCAGGTCAAGAGAGAATACCCGATCCTTCTGCTGGATGATGTCTTCTCTGAGCTCGACAGCAATCACCGCAGCTGCCTGCTGAATCTGCTGCCGAATTCCATTCAGAGCATCATCACGACAACGGACCTGAGGGAAATCTATTCCATCAAGAAATCTGATGCCAACATTCTGAACTTCGGAAAGGAAGTGAGATAGAATGCCTGAGGATAATAGGGATAACTATTCCTATACTTCGAAGGACATTCAGGTACTGGAAGGACTGGAAGCTGTCCGGAAGAGACCGGGCATGTACATCGCAACAACATCTTCCAAAGGCCTTCATCACCTGGTATGGGAAATTGTCGACAACGCCATTGACGAAGCGCTGGCTGGCTACTGTGACAGAATCATCGTTAAGATACTTAAGGGCGATGTCATTGAAGTAACCGATAACGGCCGCGGCATGCCGGTCGGCATTCATGAAAAGACCGGCATTTCCACCGTGGAAACCATCTTTACCGTTCTGCATGCCGGCGGCAAGTTCGGCGGAGGAGCCTACAAGGTTTCCGGCGGTCTGCACGGCGTCGGCGCATCTGTTGTCAACGCCCTTTCGGAATGGCTGGAAGTCGAAGTAAAGATCAAGGGAAAGAAATACTTCTGCCGTTTTGCCAACGGCGGCAAGGTCGATCGGAAACTTACGGAGGTCGGAACCTGTTCCGAGCATGAACACGGAACCACTGTCCGTTTCAAGGCGGATCCGAAGATCTTTGATGAAACGACGGTATATGACTATAACACCATCCATGACCGCATTCAGGAACTGGCTTTTCTGAATCCTTTCCTGGTCATTGAACTGACCGATGAGCGGGTTGAAGAACCCAAGACGGTTACCTTTGAATATGAGGGCGGCATTTCCGAATATGTCACCTTCCTTAATAAGGACCGGACCGTTCTCTTTGAGGAGCCTGTCCACATCAAGGGAAGTGAAGGCGACATTGAGTGCGAGGTAGCTCTGCAGTATAACGACGGCTATGCTGCCAACGTCTATTCCTTCTGCAACAACGTCAACACGGTTGAAGGCGGAACTCACGAAGAAGGCTTCCGCAACTCCCTGACCAGAGTCATCAACAGTTACGCCAAGGCCAACAACATGCTGAAGAAGGACGAAGACGTTCTGACCGGAGATGACGTCCGCGAAGGAATCACCGCCATCATTTCCGTCAGACATCCCGATCCGCAGTATGAAGGACAGACCAAAACCAAGCTGGGCAACAGCGAAGTGAGAAGAATAATGTCCGCGATTTTCTCTGAGCAATTCGAAAGGTACCTTATGGAAAACCCGGACATTGCCAAGATCATCGTCAACAAGGGCATTACCGCTTCCAAGGCCCGCATCGCGGCCAAGAAAGCCAGAGAGACTGTCCGCAGCAAGAACGGCCTGGAATTCTCCAGCATGCCGGATAAGCTGACGGACTGCTCAGGCAGAGATCCGGAACTCAACGAGATCTACATCGTTGAGGGCGACTCCGCCGGCGGTTCTGCCAAGGACTGCCGTGACCCCAAGCACCAGGCCATCCTGCCGTTAAGAGGAAAGATCCTCAACGTCGAGAAGGCCAGACTGCATCAGATCCTGGACAACAACGAGATCAAGAGCATGATTACGGCTTTCGGAACCGGCATCGGCGAGAACTTTGACATCAGCAAGCTGAGATACCATAAGATCGTCATCATGACCGATGCTGACGTCGACGGCGCTCACATCAGGATTCTTTTGCTGACCTTTTTCTACCGCTTCTTCCGGGAGATCATCGAAGGCGGTTACGTCTATGTCGCCCAGCCACCGCTGTACCGCGTGCAGAAGGGCAACAGCATCCGCTACGCCTATTCCGACAATCAGCTGGAAGAAATCAAGAGCGAGTTCGGCGAAAGATTCTCTCTGCAGAGATACAAGGGTCTTGGTGAAATGGACCCCAGCCAGCTCTGGGAAACAACCATGAACCCCAATAACCGGACATTGCTTCAGGTAAACATTGACAACGCCATCGAGGCTGACAAGTACTTCTCGATGCTGATGGGCGACGAAGTCGAACCGCGTAAGAACTACATCATGGAGAACGCGCAGTTCGTCCGTAATCTGGATATTGTCTAGGAGGTGAATTTTAATGGAAGAATATGATAACAACCGTTATGACAAGGTAAAATTCATCAACATATCCGGAGAGATCAGGGATTCCTTTCTGGAATACGCCATGAGCGTTATTGTCCAGAGAGCGCTGCCTGATGCCCGTGATGGCATGAAACCGGTACAGAGAAGGATCCTGTACGGCATGAACGAACTGGGCAACTATGCCAATACGCCATTCAAGAAGAGTGCCCGTATCGTCGGTGAAGTCATGGGTAAGTATCACCCCCATGGCGACTCATCCATCTACGAAGCCATGGTCAGAATGGCCCAGGCTTTCTCATACCGTTACCCTTTAGTAGAGGGACACGGAAACTTCGGCAACATTGACGGTGACAGTGCCGCTGCCCAGCGATACACCGAAGCCCGCATGGCCAAGATCTCTATGGAGATGCTGAGAGACATTCAGAAGGAAACCGTCGACTTCATCGACAACTACGACGGCGAGGAAAAGGAACCGGTCGTTCTGCCGGCGCACATCCCCAACCTGCTGGTCAACGGTTCAACCGGTATCGCGGTCGGTATGGCCACCAACATTCCGCCTCACAACATCGGCGAGACGGTTGACGCCGTCAAGGCCGTCATCGACAACCCCGAAATTGAAGTCATTGAACTGATGAACACCTGCCTGCAGGGACCGGACTTCCCGACCGGCGGCATCATCCTGGGCCGCAGCGGCATCAAGAGAGCCTACGAAACCGGCAAGGGAACCATCTATGTCCGCGCCAGAGCGGAGATCAATGAACTGCCGGGCGGCAAGCACGAGATCATCATCACCGAGATTCCCTACGGCGTAAACAAGAAGGCGATGTATAACAACATCGTTTCCCTGGCCAGAGACAAGGAGATCGAAGGCGTTACCAACATGGCTGATGAGTCCAACATGGACGGCATCAAGATCATCAT
>JAFZBT010000018.1 GCA_017561615.1 Erysipelotrichaceae bacterium | reverse complement strand
GATCCCACTTGTAGTCAAAGCCCAGTCCCTCCGAGGGGTCACCAGTGACCTTGGGATAGTCCGAGGAGTCTTCGGCAATGGTCATGGCGCTGGGGAAGTTCTGGTGGAGATGGTAGTTCATCCTCTTGATGAAGCTGATCGCTTCGGTGTTTTCCCCCTTGCGCTTGTCACCGTGGAAGTAAATGAGGTTGCTTACGGCATCCACGCGCAGGCCGTCCATGTGGTACTTGTCCAGCCACAGGCCGGCGCTGGAGAGCAGGAAGCTCTTGACGACGTTCTTGCTGAAGTCGAAGTAGTGAGTCCCCCACTGGCTTTCGGCGTAGTTGGGATCGCTGGATTCGTACAGCGGCGTGCCGTCGAAGTTGCCCAGGCCGAAGCTGTCCTTCAGGAAGTGGACGATGACGATGTCCATGATGACACCGATGCCGTTGTTATGGCAGGCATCGACGAATTCCATCAGCTGCCTGGGGCTGCCGTAGCGGGAAGTAACCGAGAAGTAGCCGAACTGCTGATAACCCCAGCTCTGGTCCAGGGCGTGCTCATTGAGCGGCAGCAGTTCGATGTGGGTATATCCCATTTCCTTGACGTAGGGAATGATGACGTCGATCATTTCGCCGTAGTTGAGCCACTGGTCCGCCCAGTTGTGGCGGAAGCCGCCCATGTGAACTTCGTAGATGTTCATCGGCTTGGCGAAGTTGCGGTCGCGGTTGGCCATCCATTCGCCATCCTGCCAGTCGTGGTAAAGGCTGACAACCTTGTTGCCCCAGTCAGGACGGTTCTCATTATAAAAGCCATAGGGGTCCGCCTTTTCGATGAACTCCCCATTGGCGGTTTCGATCACGTATTTGTATCTGGCGTACTCCTGCAGGCCGCCGATCTTGGTTTCCCAGAAACCCAGATCCGACTTGAAGAGACGGTCAGCCTCCCGGTTCCAGCCGTTGAAATCACCAATCAGCCGGACGCTCTTGGCGTTGGGGGCGTAAAGTCTGAATATGGTGCCGTCTTCCGTCATGTGAGCTCCGAAGATCTCATAGGCGTTGACGCTGTAACCATCGTAGAAACTCTGAAGGGCATTAAGATCCATAGCCAAGTCCTCCGCTACTATATTCTACTAGAAAAAGGCCTTATTTAACAATACAATTTGCCCATTTTGACCATGAGGTTTTCCCGTCTTCCGACCACAGAAAAGACCGGTTTTCCCCGGCCCTGTCTGTCCTGTTCTATACCATGAAAACCCGCTGCGAACGCATGATCTCCAGAACTTCCCGGTCGATCATTCCCTCCAGATTTTCATCCAGATGTTCACGGATATAGGTGGAGGAGACGTTGCGCACCCGGCGCATGATCAGGTAGTTCTGCTTGTTCAGCTTCTCCATGGCTTCTGTGATGTCGATGTCATCGCGTTCGACGACGATGAAGGGATAGCGCAGCAGCTCCTGGTAGTTTACCCACTGGTCAAAGCGCTTGAGGCTGTCGGCGCCGATGACGAAGTACAGTTCGTCATCCGGATAGTCCTCATGCAGCTGGCGGAAGAGCTGATAGGTCCTCTCCGCCTGGTTATGAGACCGGTCGATGATGATGTTCTCATTCTCGTAGAGCTTCAGCATCGCGATCCGGGTGTCCAGCGGCATCAGCGACTGCTTGTCCCAGTATTCCATGGTGGCGACGATGATGACCCGGTCGACCAGGTTGTCGGCCAGCAGCCGGTAGACGATCTGCATGTGGCCGCGGTGGACGGGGTTGAAGCTGCCGAAATATACTCCTAATCGCATTTCTTATAGTAGGGAGTATGGAACTTGTGGGCAGCGTTGCGGTGAAGCTGCTCGATGCGTTCCTGTCCCTCTCCTTCCTCACCGTTGATGACCTTGGCTATCTCCGAATACCTGACGCCCATCTTGTCCTCATCCGTCTTGGCGGACAGTCCGTCATTGGGGGCCTTGTAGAGTACCGGATCAGGGACGCCGATGTAGGCGCCTACGGCGATGACCTCCTCGACGGTCAAATCATTGAGGATGCCGATGTCATAGGTGCTGTCGCCGCCCTTGGTGAAGTAGCCGACGTACAGCTCGCACTTGTTGGAGGTCCCGGCTACGATCCAGGTCCCGCCTCTGACCTCGCTCATCAGCGCGGCGATGTAGTAATTGGTCGCCATCCTCAAACGCGGCTTGAGGTTGATGTTGGCGTTGGACAGCGGATTGGAACAGTCGGCGATCTTGCCTGCTTCGGCTACGAAGCTGTCAAAGGTGCTGGTCAGATCCATGTTCAGCATCTCAAAGCCGAACTTCTCCGCCACCAGGTGAGCATCGCTTTTGTCGGTCGGGTTGGAATGGCACGGCATGGTAATGCCGATGACGTTTTCCGGTCCCAGCGCCAGCGAGCACAGTCCGGCAACGACGCCGGAGTCCTTGCCGCCGCTGATGCCCAGGACGACGCCTCTCAGGTTGTTTTCCCGGAAGTAATTCCTGATGAATTCAATGATTCCCTCAGTGTGTTTCTTTACATCAAACTCTCTGCTCATGTTCTTTCCTCCAATTGATGCTTCTTTCCAGATAATCTACGTATTCAGGATTGCGGCACATGCCCTTGCCGGCAACGTCGGACAGCTTGGCAACATCCTGACCGTTGCACAGCACCGTCTTCATGACGATGTTCAGCGACTTCTCGTCGGTATCGTTGGCAATGTAGGTGCCGATGCCGAAGGCGACCTTGGCCCGGCCCTTGAAGTGCTCGCGGATGTCATGAGCTCTCCGGAAGTCCAGACTGTCGCTGAACAGCAGCGTCTTGGTTTTGGGGTCGATGCCCATCTTCTGGTAGTGCTCGATGATCTTCTCGCCCCATTCAATGGGATCGGCGCTGTCGTGACGGACGCCGGAGAACAGGGTCGCGAAGGTCAGGTCGAAGTCCCTGAGGAACATCTCCGTGGTTATGGTGTCGGTCAGAGCCGTGCCGTTCAGAACGCCGTATTCATCTACCCAGCTTCTTAAGGCGAAGTAGTTGGAATAAGCCGGATTGAGCTTGTGGTTACCCTGACCCACGCACATGATCCATTCGTGCGCCTGGGTGCCCACCGGGGTGACGTTGTATTTACGGGCCAGATAGACGTTGGAAGTTCCCAGGAAGGATGAATCGGGGTATTTCTCTTCGCTCAGCCTCTTAACAGCCAGTTCCTGGGCTTCGCCGGAAAGTCTTCTTCTTAAGCCGAACTCCGAGAAGGAACCGAGGTTGCAGGTCCCGTCTTTCAGCCAGCCGATCTTCTCTTCCAGTCTTCTCTTGAACTGCTCGTAAAGCCGGTCGTAGTCGAAGTTCATCCGGAAGTAGACTTCGTTGACGATGGCCAGGGTCGGGATCTCGTACATCGAGGTGTTCAGCCAGGACCCCCGCGTCTCGATCCTCAGGCCGCAGGGGGACTGATCGTCGATCAGGAAATCATCAAAGTTGGGCCTCCACAGTCTCAGAAAATTGACGTAGGAGCCCTTGATCCACTTGATGCTGTCAAGATAGACCAGTTCGTCTTCCCGAAAGCGCAGATCGCAGTAGGCCTTGATCTGCTTTCTGATCTCCATCAGCATCTCCTTGCTGAAGTGCACGTCCTTATTGCGGCACTTGAAGTCCCAGGTCGTCATGTATTCGGGATACTGGTGATATATTGCCTGCCCCATGGAGAACTTGTACATGTCGGTTTCCAGCAGGCTGGTGATGATCTGTTCCATTGTTGCCCTCGCTTTCTAGATGATGTCGATCTGGCAGCTTCTCATCGTTTCGATCGCTGCCGCGTGCTTGGCGGGAGTTACTCCCGCGCAGGCCTTTTCAATGACATGGATCGGTGTTTCCTGATTAACCGCCTTGATCAGCAGAGCGTTGGAAATGACGCAGATGTCGGTGCACAGGCCGATCAGGGTAACGTCATCGTAGCCGCCGGCGATGCCGGCCAGCCTGACGGATCCGAAGGTGGTCTTCTCCACGACGCGTACGCTGCCGTTTCTTCTGCCTGCCGCCGCCTCGACCCGCGGATTAAGCTGCCAGCCTTCCGTGCCCTTCACGCAGTGAACGACGGGAAGGTTGCGGCCTTCCTGAGTCAGCAGATAGTCTTCAAAGTGGGTGTCCTTGGTGAAGATCACGTCATCATACTGCTCATCCATGACCGCCTCCACGACACTGTCAATGATTCCTTCAGCTTCTGAAGTTCCCAGGGAACCGTCTACGAAATCATTCTGAACATCTACAACAACCAGCAGTTTTTTCATGTCAATTACCCTCCATGTTAACGTATAACGGATTAAATCTGTACAGCATCGCCGCCTTGCGGTTCTTCCGGTATTCCCCGGTCGCGGTCAGCCGGGAAACGATGCCGCGGCGGAAGTTCGGGGTGTCCACCTTCAGGCCGCTGACTGCTTCATAGGCAGTCTGCACCTCCTTGAGGGTGAACTTCTCCGGCAGCAGGTTGAACAGCAGGCCGGAGGAGACGGCATTTGACCGCAGCTGATCGACAGCCATGTTGACCAGCTTGATGTGGTCGGCTGCCAGCTCGTCTTCGCTCATCAGCCGGGAAGAGCGCTTAATGTAGTTGCCCTGAACCGTCTCGGTGATCTCATAGCTGATCTCCACCTCCCCTTTCAGCGTCAGCAGCGACACTCTTTCGTTTTCCTTCAGCTCCACCGTCTTCTTTTCGACCGTAAACCAGGCTGCTTCCCTGGCGTCATCGCCGCCCCTGACATCCCTGAGATTCTCCTCAGGACTCAATGACAGGTAGGCAGTGGAAATGGTGCGGCTGCGGGGGTCGCGGTCGACCTTGCCCAGGGTGTAGAGCTGCCGGAAGTAAGCAGCGTCGGAAACGTTGGTTTCTTCCTTCAGTTCCCTCAGCACGGCCGTGTCCAGATCTTCGTCATATTCGACGAAGCCTCCCGGCAGAGCCCACCGGCCGATCCAGGGATGGTTGCGTCTTTTGATCAGCAGCAGCTGCAGAACGCCGTCGCGGACCGTGAACAGCAGCATGTCCACCGTGTTGTTGGCCTTGCGGTACATGCTGTCATCATAGGCAGCCAGGAATTCGCTTTCGCTCTGTCCCTTTTCATTGAGGATCTCCATCTCTTTCTTCCTCCCATAAGCATTATAAAACATTATAGTCATTTTGACTATATTAATTTTGTTTTTTTACGAAAAAAGGATCTTGACGATCCTTTGACTTCGATCTGCCTGCTTTCCTAATGCTCCACGCCGATCTCCCGGCAGTAGGCTTCCATCCTTTCCGCATATTTGGACGGGCCTTCCTTTTCCAGGGTGGAGGGACCGGCTACCAGCGAATCGGCGCCGGCCTGCACGTACAGCCGTCCGTGCTCCGGAATGATGCTGCCATCGACGGTGATTTCGATGTGATGGTCAGCCAGATCGCAGATCTGACGCAGCCTTTCCAGTTTCTCGATGGCGTTGGGAACCATCGGCTTGCCGAAGAAGCCGGGGTTGACCGCCATGAAGTTGACGAAATCCAGTACCGGCAGCGCTTCCCTGACATAATCCATCGTAATGCTGGGGCTGATCGTATAGCCGGTCCTTACGCCCCTGTCCCTGAGCTCTTCCATGACCCGGTAGGGATGGGCCGTGGTTTCCGGATGAATGCTGACGCGGTCACCTTCTCTTAATTCGTAGCGCTCGATGATTCTTTCCGGTTCGTAGGCCATGACGTGGAAATCCAGCGGGATCCTGGTAAGGGAATGCCATAAGGGGGCTTCATCTACGCCCATGGCGAGGTTGGGAACATAATGGCCGTCCATGATGTCAAAATGCAGACCCTCCGTGTGGGTCTCTTCAAACGCCTTGACATAGTCCAGGATCTCCCAGGGCTTGAGTGCCCAGATGTTGGCATAAAAACCGATCTTCTTCATTTTTCCTCTCCTTTGTTTCTTCTGTATTCATCCATGAAGCGCTCGGCGGCGTCCTGCCAGTCGGGCAGCTGTTCATGAAACAGCGATTCATAGGTCAGCGAGATCAGCGGCGAATAACGCTGTCTTCTGGCAAACTTGATGGCGGCGGCTTCTACCGGCTTGACCAGTTCTTCGGGGAAACCGGTCAGTACACAAAGTTTCTTGTAAAACTCGTAGCGGGAAGCCTCGCCGCTGTTGACGACATGATAGGTCCCATACGCTCCGCTCAGGGCGATCTTCTCGATAGCCACCGCCAGATCATGAGTATAGGTATTGGAACAGACCTGGTCGATGCCCGCGTCAACCGTCTCTCCCTTTTCCCATCTTCTGATCAGATTCAGAGCCATGTTCCGTTCAGGATGTCCCTTGGTGCCGAACTGCAGTCCGGTTCTGATGATGTAGTACCTTGAACACAGGCTCTTAATCTCGTTCTCCCCGGCCAGCTTGCTGAAGCCGTAGACGTTGATGGGACCGGTCTGGTCATATTCGTGATAAGGACTGCCCTTTTCGCCGCTGAAGACCGCGTCAGTGCTTATGTACAGAATGACGGCGTCAGCTTTCCGGGCTGCCAGGGCGACGTTGCGGGTCGCCAGCGAGTTGTTGACATAGGTGTATTCCGGATTTCTCTCCGCTTCGTCAACGTCCTTAAGGGCGGCCGCATGAACGATGAGATCCGGATTTTCCGTCACGATCCGGATGATCGTGTTGTTAACGTCCGTAAGATCCAGATCCTTACGCCCTGCGAGCCTGACCACTTCGTGTCCTCTTTCGGCAAACACGTCCGCGATCTCTTCGCCGACCAGTCCGGAGGCTCCGGTAACAAGTACTTTCATATGTGCTCCTTTCCTTTTCGTATATCCCTGCCGCTGTCTTGGATCATCTGAAATCAAGATCTCTGGCAAACTGTTCAATTTCCTTCAGCTCAACGCTGCCAGCCATGCCGCCCTCCCGCGTGCAGCAGTATGCCCCGGCTGCCGAGGCCAGATACAGCGAACGCTGATAGTCCATCCCCTGATGCCGGCAGGCCAAAAAGCAGCCGGCAAAGCTGTCACCGGCGCCGGTGGAATCAACCACGTCGACCTTAAAGGCCGGCTGGAAGAACGCACCGTCCCGGGTATGACAGGTGGCTCCCTTCTCTCCGGCGGTCACGCAGACAAATTCACATCCTCTTTCCAGCAGTCTGTCCACGGCCTGACAACCGGTAACTTCGCAGAGTCTGCCGTAGGCCTTTTCATTGAGAAACAGACCGTCAGCCAGTTCCATGATCGTTTCCCTTTCATAATCATCCCGGTACTGACAGCCGCCGTCAAAGATCACCCTGGCACCGTGCCGGCGGGCTTCTCTCAGCGGCTGCAGATCCTGGAAGGAAGTCTTCAGGATCCTGGCCAGGGAATAGATGTATTCCGCTTTATTCAGCAGTTCCTGCATCTGCTCATCGACTTCAAAGAACGGCCTCTGCGGGTCGATGACATAGATGCACTTTTCCCCTCCGCACTGCATGATCAGGCAGCTGCCGTTGACCACGTCCTGCCCGTAGCGTATCCGGCTGACATCGATGCGCTTTTCTCTTAAGGTCTTTACCAGCAGGTCCGTTTCCCCGTCGTTTTCCTTCAGATAATCCAGCACCACGCAGTCAAGCCCCGCAGCCTGGGCCACGGCCCCGACGTTCAGCACGCAGCCGCCGACCTTCTGATACAGCGGGGTGCAGATGCAGGCATCCCCGGGCTTTAAAAAGGTCTCTGTCTGATAGAAGTGATCGATGTCGCTGCCGGCGACGGCAAGCAGGTAATCATGCATTTTCCGCTACCTCCCGCAGTTCTTTCGCCATCTTTTCCAGGTCAAAGCCGTTGACTTCGTTGATCGTCTTCAGCATTTCCTCATCATGATAGCCTTCATAGGTCCCGGCCATGGCGCCCGCGATGGTTGCCACGGTGTCAGTGTCGTTGCCGGCGTTTACTCCCATGATGATCGCTCTCATCGTATCGCCTCCGCTGGCGGCCAGAAAGCCGAAGGCGCTAGGTACTGCTTCGGCAGCGGCCAGGCCGGTGCCGATGATCTCTGACATCTTCTTCATGACCGTCAGGTCATCCCCCTCATGTTCCCTGCCGATCCTGACGGCCAGTCTGATCCTTTCGTATACGGAAGGCGTCGACATCTGAACGCCGTGTCTTTCTCCTTCCTTAGCCCCCTTCAGTCCGGCTTCGATGATGGAATCCAGGCTGGCATCATCAGCCAGAGCGGCGCTGACGGCAGCGGCTACCGCGCAGGCTGCGGAAAGGGAGGTGGAATTGTTGTGGGTAGGCCGGCAAATAACAATGGCATCCCTGATGGCCCTGTCAACATCGCCGTTACTGGCCAGACCAACCGGCGCGATCTTCATGGCGCTGCCGTTGGTAGCCTTGCTGTTGTCAACAGCCATGACAAACGCCGGAACAGTGATTTCCTGTCCGCGGATCCGGTCGACTGCCGCCCGGGTCGTCGGGCCGGCCAGGGCATAGAAGGGCGTTTCTGCCCACTTCAGCAGAGCCTCATTTGCGGTCTTTTCAT
>JAFZBT010000017.1 GCA_017561615.1 Erysipelotrichaceae bacterium | reverse complement strand
GAACCTGATGATTATAATTTATTCATACAGCAAGGAGGCATGAACATGAGCGTATTCACCGGCAAGGAAAAGCTGAAACTCGGCTTCGGACTGATGCGTCTGCCCAAGAATGAAGACGATACCATTGATGTTGCCCAGACCAGCAGGATGGTCGATAAGTTCATTGAGGCCGGAGGCACCTATTTCGATACGGCCTTTGCCTATCCGGGTTCGGAAGAGGCCATCAGGCAGACCCTGGTAGAAAGGTACCCCCGGGACAGCTATACTCTGGCGACCAAGATCAACGCGGCGATGGCCAGTGACGCGGACGACTGCCGGAGGCAGTTTGAGACTTCGCTGGAGAGAACCGGAGCCGGTTACTTCGACTATTATCTCATCCATGCCGTCCAGCGCAGCAATTACCTTAAGTATGAGGATTACGGCATCTGGGAATTCGTCAGGCAGCTGAAGGAAAAGGGACTGATCAGACATTACGGCTTTTCCTTCCATGGCGATCCTCAACTGCTTGAGTGGATGCTGGATAAGCATCCCGATGCCGAGTTCGTTCAGCTGCAGATCAACTACGCTGACTGGGAGAACCCGGGGGTAAGATCCCGTACCAACTGGGAGATCTGCTGCCGTAATGACAAGCCGGTCGTAGTCATGGAACCGGTCAAGGGCGGCATTCTCGCCGATCCGATCGATTCCGTCAAGGCCATCTTCGACAGGGAGAATAACGGCATGTCCTATTCTTCCTGGGCAGTCCGCTTCGTCGCCAGCAAGCCGAATCTGCTGGTAGTATTAAGCGGCATGAGTTCCCTTGCCCAGATGGAAGACAACCTGAGCTACATGAAGGATTTTCAGCCGTTAAGCGAACATGAAGAGAAAGTCATCAGGGAGGCGCAGGAAGCGCTGAACGCGGACAAGTCGATTGCCTGCACCGCCTGCCGTTACTGCACCAAGGGCTGTCCGATGGGCATACCCATTCCCGACATCTTCACCGTTGAAAACCGCCGGAAGGGAAGTCCGGAATTCCGCACCAAGAGAGAGTACGCGATCGTTACCGAAGGAAAGGGCAGAGCCAGTGACTGCATTCAGTGCGGTCAGTGCGAGTCCGTCTGTCCGCAGCATCTTCCCATCATCGAACTGCTTCAGAACTGCCGTTGTCTGGAAGATTAGACCGGCAGAATCTCATATAACGTAAAAGCCAGGAGAACTGTTCTCCCGGCTTTTGTTCATCAGGTTTCCGTTGTGTCAGATCCGGCTGACTCCGGTCTTTCGGGCCGCCTGGGCGACCGCTGCGGCGACGGATCTCGCTACCCGGACGTCAAAGGGCTTGGGAATGATGTAGTCTTCGCTGAGCTCTTCATCGCTGACCAGATCAGCCAGGGCCAGGGCAGCGGCCATCTTCATTTCCTCATTGATCTCGCTGGCCCGGACATCGAAGGCGCCCCGGAAGACACCGGGGAAGGCCAGGACGTTGTTTATCTGATTGGGATAGTCGGACCGGCCGGTGGCGATGATGCGGGCTCCGCCCTTTCTGGCTTCGTCAGGGAAGATCTCCGGCGTGGGGTTGGCACAGGCAAAGATGATCGCATCCCTGTTCATGGTGGCGACCGTTTCACTATCCAGCAGATTGGGAGCGCTGACACCGATGAAGCAGTCGGCGTTCTTCAGAGCGTCCTTCAGAGAGCCTGATTCATTATCCGGATTGGTGATCTCAGCCATTTCCCTCTTGGCCCAGTTAAGATCATCTCTGTCCCTGTTGATGACACCCTTGCGGTCGCACATGATGACGTTGCGGAATCCGTAGTTCAAAAGCAGCCTGACAATGGCCGTAGCCGCCGCTCCGGCGCCGGAAGTGACGACCTTGACATCTTCCTTCTTCTTGCCCACGATCCGCAGCGCGTTGATCATGCCGGCCAGCGTGATGATGGCGGTACCGTGCTGGTCATCATGGAAGACGGGAATGTCCAGTCTTTCCTTCAGCTTTCTTTCGATCTCAAAGCAGCGGGGGGCGGAGATGTCTTCCAGGTTGATGCCGCCGAAGCTCCTGGCGATCAGTGAGACGGTGTTGACGAACTGGTCAACATCCTTGGTGTCGACGCAGATCGGAAAGGCGTCGACGTTTCCGAAGGTCTTGAAGAGCACGCATTTTCCCTCCATGACCGGCATGCCGGCGGATGGTCCGATGTCTCCCAGACCGAGGACTGCCGTGCCGTCGGTGATGACGGCGCACAGATTGCCCCGGGCAGTCAGGTCATAGGAAAGATCCTCGTTCTTCTGGATCTCCAGACAGGGCTGAGCCACGCCGGGAGTATAGGCGAGGGAAAGGTCTTCGGCGTTGGCCACTGGGACCTTGGAATTAACGGCGATCTTGCCTTTCCACTGGTAATGTTTCTTTAAGGATTCTTCTGCGTAATTCATATCCTATTCTCCTAAATCATCTTGCGGTAGTCCATTATTTCATCAAACTCTTCTTCGCTGAGATAGCCCAACTGTAAGACGGCTTGTTTCAGCGACAGGTTTTCCGTGTGAGCCTTATGAGCCACTTCAGCCGCCTTTTCATAGCCGATTCTCGGACTCAGCGCGGTCACGTTCATCAGTGAACGGCTGAGGTAGTTTTCCATGACTTCCCTGTTGGCTTTCAGGCCGGACAGGCAGTTAGCGGTGAAGCTTTCCATGCCGTCCGCCAGCAGTCTGACTGACTGCAGGAAATCGTGGGCGATCAGCGGGGCATAGACGTTGAGTTCAAAGTTGCCCTGGGAAGCCGCAAAGCCGATGGCCGCATCGTTTCCCATTACCTGAACAGCTACCATGGTCAGCGCCTCGCACTGGGTGGGGTTGACCTTGCCCGGCATGATCGAGCTGCCCGGTTCGTTGGCGGGAATGGTGATCTCGCCTAAACCGCAGCGGGGACCGGAAGCCATCCAGCGGATGTCGTTGGCGATCTTCATCAGATCGGCTGCCAGCGCCTTGAGGGCGCCATGGCAATAAACCAGGGCGTCACGGCTGGTCAGAGCGTGGAACTTGTTTTCATCCGGCCGGAAGTTCTGCGAGGTCATATCGCTGAGCCTGCGGCATACCAGCACGTCAAATCCGTCTGGGGCGTTGATGCCGGTACCGACGGCGGTTCCGCCGATCGCCAGCCTGCTTACATGAGCCAGCGCCGATTCAATCATCTGCCGGTCATACTCCAGTGAAGAGCGGTAGCCGCTGAGTTCCTGCGCGAAGGACAGCGGCGTGGCATCCATCAGGTGAGTGCGGCCGCTTTTTATAACATCGCTGTTTTCCGCTTCCAGCTGCTTCAGAGAGCTGATGATGTCTTCCAGAACCGGCATGAGTTTTTCCTTAAGGGAAATGACGGCAGCCATGTGCATGGCGGTCGGAAAGGTATCGTTGGAAGACTGCGACATGTTGACGTCGTCGTTGGGGTGAACCCTGCCCTGACAGATGTGGGCAATGACTTCATTGACGTTCATGTTGCTCTGGGTGCCCGAACCGGTCTGCCAGACGGCCAGCGGGAATTCATCGGGATACTTTCCGCTGATGATGTCCTGGCAGGCGGAAACGATCAGTTCCTTCTTCTCTTCGCTCAGTCTGCCCAGATCATGGTTGACCAGCGCGCAGGCCTTTTTCAGAAGGACCAGGGCGCTGATGATCTCCGGCGGCATCTTTTCCCGGCCGATGCGGAAGTTTTCCAGCGAACGCTGGGTCTGAGCTCCCCAGAGATGATCAGCGTCAACTCTGACTTCGCCCAGGCTGTCTTTTTCAATCCGATAATTCATAGTAATCCTGCTTTCCCAGGATGCCGGGAGAGGTCATCTTGCGGTCATCCATCATTACATCCAGCTGCTGTTCATTCAGCAGTCCTTCTTCCAGAACCAGTTCGCGGATGGACCGGCCGGTCTTGAGGGCCTTCTTGGCGATCTCCGCCGATTTCTGGTAGCCCAGATAGGGAGCCAGCGCGGTAACGGTACCGACGCTGCTGTCCAGCTGCTGGGCACAGTGTTCGCGGTTGGCGGTAATGCCTTCCACGCAGTTATCTATCAGGGTGGCGACGCCGTTGGTCAGGGTCTCGATCGACTGGAACAGGTTATAGAAGACGACCGGTTCGAAGGCGTTGAGTTCCAGCTGACCGGCTTCCGCCGCCATGGTTATGGTCTGATCATTGCCGATGATGTTGAAGGCGATCTGATTGACGACTTCCGGAATGACCGGGTTTACCTTGCCGGGCATGATCGAGGAGCCGTTCTGCCTCGCCGGCAGGTTGATCTCGCCGATGCCGGTACGCGGACCGCTGGCGATCAGCCTGAGGTCGTTGCAGATTTTCGAAAGGGTAACGGCTAAAGCCTTGACGGCGCCGGAGACGGCGACGAAACCGTCAAGATTCTGGGTGGCGTCGATCAGGTCTTCCGCCTGCTTGAGCCCCAGATGGCTGACCTTGGAGAGAGTGGGGACGATGAGTTCTTCGTACTGGATGTCGGCGTTGATCCCGGTGCCGATGGCGGTACCGCCGAGGTTGACGGTATGCATTTCCGCGCCGACCTTGGCCAGACGCTTGCGGCAGCGCCTTACGGAGGTTGCGTAGCCGTTGAATTCCTGACCGAGTCGGATCGGTACGGCGTCTTCCAGCTGCGTGCGTCCCATCTTGAGGATGTCATCGAACTCCCTGGCCTTGGCGTCG
>JAFZBT010000016.1 GCA_017561615.1 Erysipelotrichaceae bacterium | reverse complement strand
TGCCGATGAAGGCGGGGACGTGCATCTTGGAGACGACCAGACCGTTGATCAGACCGAAGGTCAGGGCAAAGCCGATCATTAACAGGGCACATACCAGCCACATGTTCAGCGGCGGCAGGTTGGGGTAGACCTTCTGCACGTAGTCCGCTCTCTGCAGCAGGGTAGCGGCGATACAGCCGGCAAAGCCGACCTGACGTCCAGCGGAAAGGTCATTGTTTCTCATGATCAGAACGGCCGCGATGCCGAAGGCAATGACGACACGCACGGATACGTTCATCAGCAGGTTCTTGATGTTGTACATGCTGAAGAAGTTAGGGTTGCTGATACCGACGGCGATTGCGGAAATGATGATCATGATGACAACGGCGTTGTTCATCAGGAAGTTCGCAATGCTCTTGATATCTATCTTTCTTGCTTGGTTATCCATATTATTCCCCTCTTATTACTTTATGAACTTTGTGGAAAGTTCCATAATCTTTTCCTGATTCATGTCCTTGCCTTCGACGAAGCCGGTGATCTTTCCTTCGCACATGACCATGATGCGGTCACAGACGCCGATCAGTTCAGGCATTTCGCTGGAGACCATGATGATGGTCTTCCCCTCTTTGGCCAGCCGGCCGATGATGGCATAGATCTCATACTTGGCGCCGACGTCAATGCCGCGGGTCGGTTCGTCCATGATCAGCACTTCCGGATCCTTGGCCAGCCAGCGGGAGATGATGACCTTCTGCTGGTTGCCGCCGGAGAGGTGCTGGATCTGCGTCTTCTTGCTGGGCGTCTTGATGGAGAGCTCACCGATGCTCTTGTCAACGATCTGGTTGATCTTCTTCTGGTCGACCATCACCCGGTACTTAAGGTAATCGTTGACTGAGGCGATGCCGACGTTGTCGCCGACCGAGAGAACTCCGAAGATGCCGGAGCCGCGGCGGTCTTCCGTCAGCAGGGTAACGCCTTCACTGATGGCGTCACTGGGGCTCTTGATGTTCAGTTTCTTGCCCTTGAAGTAAACTTCGCCGGAGGTGATTCCCCTTAAGCCCATGATGGCTTCCATCAGTTCGGTACGCTGAGCGCCGACCAGTCCGGCCACGCCCAGGATCTCGCCGTCCTTAGCCTCAAATGAGCAGTGCTGGAAGGAATGTTCGTGAATGGAACAGAAGTCCTTAACCTCAAATACCACTTCGCCGGGGGTATTGACCTTGGGCGGGTAGAGGTTCTTGAGCTCACGGCCGACTTCCTTTTCAATGATCATGTCGGTCGTCATCTCGCTGGCTTCCCAGGTACCGATGTACTGGCCGTCACGCATGATGGTGATCTCGTCGGAGATCTGCAGGATCTCGTCCATCTTATGGGAAATATAGATAACACCACACCCCTTGGCGGTCAGCTGTCTGATGATCTCAAACAGCTTGTCGACTTCCTTCAGGGTCAGTGATGAAGTAGGCTCATCCAGAATGACGATCTTGGCGTCCGCACTCAGCGCCTTGCAGATCTCGACCAGCTGCATCTGTGAAGCGGTCAGCGTCTGCAGCTTGGCATGGGCGTCAAAGTTCAGATTCAGTTCGTCGAGCAGGGCCTGAGCATCCCTGTACATTTTCTTGTGGTCAATCAGCTTGACCGGTCCGATCTTCTTTACCGGATATCTGCCGACATAGATGTTTTCCGCAATCGTGCGGTCGGGAATCGGCAGCAGTTCCTGGTGAACCATGGCGATGCCGCGGTTCAGCGCTTCAAAGGGGTCGCGGTTGTTGATCTCCTGACCCTGGTAAATGATCTCGCCCGAATCCTTCTTGTAAATGCCGAAAAGGCATTTCATGAGGGTTGATTTTCCTGCACCGTTCTCTCCCATTAAGGCGTGCACGTGGCCCGGCTTGAGGCTCAGGTTGGCGTTGTAAAGCGCCTGGACGCCCGGGAAAGCCTTGCAGATGTTCTTCATTTCAAGTACGTATTCTGACATATATACTTCCTTTTGCGGCTTACGCCGCTCGCAAATTAGGCAAAGAGTTGCATGGGAAACCCATGCAACTCTTTAAAGTTCTTTCCGGTTGATTATTTCAGATAGTTGTCAACGTTCTCGGTAGTAACCATGACGTACGGAACGTAGTTGACTTTCTTTTCCGGAGCCTTGCCGGCCAGTAAACCTAAGACGGTTTCGCAGGCGGCAGTAGCCTGACCGAGGTCATCGTTCAGAACGGTACCGGTCATGGTGCCGTCCTTGACCATCTGGCAGCATTCCGGTAAGGCGTCAACGCCAACCAGATAGATGTCCTTGCCAACAGTTCTGCCGGCAGCGACGATTGACTGGTAAGCGCCTAAGGCCATGCCGTCGTTGTTGCAGAAGACAACTTCGATCTTGTCGCCGAATGTGCTTAAGGCATTGGCAACGAGTTCCTGGCCCTGAGCCTGGTCCCAGTTACCGGTCTGCTGGAATAAGCATTCAACCTTTGCGCCTAATTCTTCCATCTTCTTGATGGAGAATTCGGTTCTGTACTGAGCGTCGGTGTTCTCGGGGTCGCCCATGATCATGATGTAGGAAACAACACCATCATTATTGAGGTCGCCGTGATTCTCAACGTTGTAAATGATTTCGCCCTGATATCTGCCTGAGTCTCTGGCATCAGCGCCGACATAGCAGGTCTTGTCGCCGTATGCGAAGTCAGCAATCTCACGGTTGATGAATACGCACGGAATGCCGGAAGCGACAACTTCCTTGGCTAAGGCGTCAGAAGTGGTCTGAACGAGGTTGACGATCAGAGCATCAACACCCTTGGAGATGAAGGTTCTGACCTGCTCGGTCTGAGTGTTTACGTCGTTGGCACCGTCAACGATTTCGACAGTGTAGTGAACACTGGCGTCCTTGGCGTTGAGGTCCTCGAAGTACTTCTGAATATCATTACGATAGAGAGTCATGAAGTTATCGTTGAACTGGTAGATAGCTACGCCGATCTTAACTTCCTTGACCTGGGGCTTCTTTTCACAGCCGGCAAATGAGACGACCATTAATAAAGCCAGTAATACTGCTAAGAGTTTCTTCATACGAAATTTTTTCCTCCTTCGGTTATTAAACTCCTTAGTAATTATAGCACAAAACAATGCCATGCAAGCCCATAAATGATAGCGCTTTCCAAGCTGCCTGCCACACGGCTCGACGGAGCACGGTCACAATGGACAGAGAGCCGGTTTTTGTCTATTTCCGCAAACGGTCAGAGGTATCTGTCCAGCTGCCGTTCGCACTCCGGGTACTTCCTAAGCCCGGAAACGTCAACGATCCGGCCTCTGGAAACGACCATGGAGACATGGCGCAGCGCCTTCAGATCTTCCAGAGGATTCTCTTCCGTGACGATCAGGTCAGCGCACTTGCCGGCAGCCAGCGAGCCGATCTCATTTTCCATGCCGATGATCCGGGCATTGCCCAAAGTCGCGCTGTAGAGGGCAAATTCATTGGAAACGCCGGCGTACTTCTGCAGATAATAAACCTCTCTCCACATGTCGTAATGGGTGATGTAGGGACAGCCGGTATCGGTTC
>JAFZBT010000179.1 GCA_017561615.1 Erysipelotrichaceae bacterium | reverse complement strand
GATTCAGCATCTCTCCGGCGGCAACCAGCAGAAGGTCATCATCTCCCGCTGGCTGGCCAAGGATCCGGAAGTGCTAATCATGGACGAGCCGACCCGAGGCATCGACGTCGGCGCCAAGTATGAGATCTATTCCATCATCGGCCGGCTGGCCAAGGAAGGAAAGACCGTCATCATGGTCTCCAGCGAAATGCCGGAACTGATCGGCGTCTGCGACCGCATCATGGTCATGTGCGAAGGACAGATAACCGGATTTGTGGAAGGTGAGGACATGAATCAGGAAAAGATCATGGAACTCTCCACCAAGTTCAGTAAGTAATAAGAGGTATGCATATGGATAAGAAAGAAAGAAAGTTTGACATCAAGAAAATCGGCAACTTCATCATGAACAACGGAGTTGTCATCCTGATCATCATTTCGGCCATCATCGTCGGCATCGACAACCCGAACTTCTTCGGCAAGTACAACATCAAGAACCTGCTGATGAACGTTTCCGTCCGTGCCGTCATCGCCTTCGGCATCGCGGCCGTTCTGATCATGAGAAACAATGACCTTTCCGCCGGACGTCAGGTCGGCTTTGCCGGCTGCATCGCCGCTACCCTGCTGCAGAGAGCGGACTACGTTCAGAAGGTCTATCCCAATATGCCGCCTCTGAACATGTGGCTGGTATGCGCGCTGCTGATGATCGGCTTTGCCCTGACCTTCGGTCTGATCAACGGTCTGGTCGTCTCCAAGATGCACGTCCCCGCCTTCATCGGCACCTACGGCATGCAGACAGTCATCTACGGCATCTGCCTGGTCTACACCGGCGCACAGCCGATCGGCGGTCTGATCGAGCAGTACACCGACTGGGCAGCCGGTTCGTTCCTGGGTCTGGAATTCGTTCCCAACCTGGGCGTGGTAGCCCTGATCGTCGGACTGTTCATCTGGTTTTTGTTCAACCATACGCCTTTCGGCAAGAAGATGTACGCCATCGGCGGCAACCCCAACGCGGCTTCCGTCTCCGGCATCAACATTGACCGCATGACCATCCTGTCCTACATGCTGGCAGCGGCTCTGTTCGCCCTGGCCGGCTTCATGCTCGGCGCCAAGGCCGGCGGCACCAGCGCGGCTCTGGCAGCCGGCTATGAACTGTTCGCCATCGCCGGATGCACCATCGGCGGCGTCTCCACCAACGGCGGTATCGGCAAGGTCTCCGGCATCGTCATCGGCGTTTTGGTCTTCGAGATCCTGAAGATCGAGATGCAGTTCGTCGGCGTCGACGTTGCCTACACCTACGTCGTACAGGGCATCGTCATCGTCATCGCCATTGCCCTTGACATCCGCAAGTACATCGCCAGGAAGTAATGGAAGAAGAAAAGAAGGAAGAGAAGCCGTTCTCTTCCGCCAAGGAGCTCTTCGAGCACAATCAGCAGCAGATAATCGAGAAGAAGGAAGCCTATTACGACAAGGTGATAGACCGGCTCCATCTGACGACCTGGAAGCTTGATCTTCTGGTCGTCGTGCTGATCGTGATCATCATCCTGATCTTTGTGTTCGGATCCCGCAAGTGAAAGCCAGCCCCCAGTTATCTGGGGGCTTTCTTACGGTTGAAAGAAACCGACCGGTCTGGTTATAATCTAGTTGAACAACGGCCTGTCATGGACTCTGAACTCCTTCAGACAGGCGGACAGTAACGGAGGTAATGCGAATGAAAATGAGAAAGGCTCTGGCCCTGCTCCTGGCTGCGGGTTCGCTGCTAGGACTGTTGGGATGCGCCAACCGGCATAAGATCATCGTTTCCGACAAAAAGGAATGGTCAAAGATCAAGTCGTCATACCAGGAAGGAGAGAACGTAGTTCTTTACTATCAGGTCGTAGCGACTGATT
>JAFZBT010000178.1 GCA_017561615.1 Erysipelotrichaceae bacterium | reverse complement strand
CTACACGATGACGGATTTGCTCTGTTCAATGGGCTCTACAGCATCAGAGACGATGATCGGATCATCGCCATATGCGTTGATACCAGCAAACGCGAAGTGTATCAGGCCAATGTTACGGTCATGGCCTGCTGGTGCAGCTCTAACCGAAACCGCTACCCGCTGACCAGCGAGCAGTTCATGAAGAACTATGAAGGGCTGATAAGAAGAAAAGACGCCGGTCTGTATGACCGGCTGTTAAGGGAAAGCTGGCAGAAGCACTGCCTGAACAGCAACTGAAAGCACACGGTTAATCCCGGGCAGGATCTTCCGGGCAGCTTTCGATGTCATAGATGTCGCTGAAGGCGATCTTCAGTCCTTCACTGTCGGTTATTGTTTTGCCGTACTCATCAACTCTGCAGATCCGCAGTGTTCTTTTCAGGTATTTACCGCCCTGCTTGCGCTCGTCCTGGACGAAATAGGTTATCTCGGCAAGCGGCAGGGAGTTTATCCGGCTTTTCAGATCATTGAGACCGTCATTGATCTTCTGCATTCTGTCATCGTCGATTTCCAGCCTTTGTTCTACCTGCCTGGCCGTCTCTTCAACCGCCTGCTCATAACCGGTCAGAGCCGCAAACGGCGAAAACTGCCCGGCTCTGTCGCTGATGCTCATGCGGGGATGATGATCAGAGAGATGATGGGGAAGGTTAATGATGTCATCATATTTCTTCTTCATGCCTTATGCCCTCCGATCGAGCTGTTGCGTTCAATGGTGGTTGCCTGATCCTGCAGGTCGGAAGTATGGATCAGGGAATTCTTGCCGTAGCGGCTGCGGATGTTCATGATGGTATTCTGGATCTTCTTTTCCCTTTCCATCTCCTTCTGGTCAACCTTACTGCTCTGGGCAGACGGTTCGCTGAAGAGATCAAGCTGTTCATAGTTGTCCTTTATTGCCGCCTGTTCTTCGGCAACGACGTTCATGGCGGCGATGGTTATCCTTCTGGTCAGCAGCTTGCGGTTGATGATGCGGTCAAAAAGTCTTACCGCATTGTCGGTAATGATCTGAACAGAAGACGTCTGAAGCGGAAGATCGATGCTGCCGTGAGCAGCCTTGGGTACTTCCCGGCCATAGAAGTCCTTCACTACCTCACCCTGATAGTCATTGGAATTGAGATTATCTGCCCGCAGGTTTTCAATGTCATAGCCGACGGTCAGCACGATGCAGTCGCTGACCATTTTTCTTTCCAGAAGCTGAAAGGAAAGGTTTTCGGCCATCTCCTTGATGATGATCAGCGTATGCTCATAGTCATAAGGATGATGAAGGACCTGTCCGACGCTCAGGGAATTTGACTGCGGCTTATAGGCCTTTATGTCGGCGATCGTGACCGGTTCATATCCCCAGGCGTGATCGATAAGCAGCTCAGCATTGACGCCGAACATTCTGTACAGCAGATCCTCGTTATAGAAGTCGGAGGGCTTGCCGAGGGAACAGCGGGCAATGTCGCCCATGGTATGCAGGCCGATCTCCTCCAGCCTCCTCTGATAGCCTCTGCCTACTCTCCAGAAGTCCGTCAGCGGCTGATGGTGCCAGAGCTTCTGACGATAGTTCATTTCATCCAGAACGGCGATCCGGACGCCGTTTTCATCAGGAGGCATGTGCTTGGCGACGATATCCATGGCCACCTTGCACAGATACATGTTTTCGGCAATGCCGGCGGTCGCCGTGATGCCGGTCTGGCTGAGAACGTCGTTAATGACTTTTCTGGTCAGCGCTTCCGCATCCATTCCATAGGTCTTCAGATAGCTCGTGGCGTCGATGAATACCTCATCTATCGAGTAGACGTGGATGTCATCGGCGGAAAAGTACTTGAGGTAGATGTCGTATATTCTGGTTGAATATTCCATGTACAGCGCCATTCTTGGCGTAGCTATCACGTAATTGACGGATAATTCAGGATGGCTTTTCAGTTCATCATCGTCACAGGAAGAACCGGAGAACTCATAGTTCTTCAGCTGCTTTCTCCGTTTCTCATTTAACCTGTCAACAGTAGCGACCACTTCATAAAGCCGGCTGCGTCCGGAAAGCCCGTACTGTTTCAGGGATGGCGAGACCGCCAGGCAAATGGTCTTGGCCGTCAGGGAAGCGTCAGCGACCACCAGATTGGTGGTCAACGGATCCAGATCCCTTTCCGCGCATTCCACGGAGGCATAGAAAGACTTCAGGTCAATGGCGATATAGGTTCTCTTTTTCATCTTCCGCCTCCTTTTCTTTAATTATATTCTAGTACTCCAGATCCCTTTTTGCCAGCAAAACAGCCCTGCCGAAGAAAAACCGGCAGTGCCGGTTCAGTGACTCACTGATTCTACAGTGAATTGCGGTAGGCTTCCAGAGCCTGGGCGATCTGATCGGGACAGCTGGTAGGCTTGAAGCCGCAGGTCGTGCCTCTCAGGGCCTTGATGACGTCGTCGACCTTCATTCCCCTGATCAGGTTGCCGATTCCCTTGAGGTTGCCGTTGCAGCCGCCCTCAACCTGAAAATCGAGAATGGTATCGCCGTCAATGTCAAAGTACATTTTCTGTGAACATACGCCTCTGGGCGTAAAGGTAAACTTCATTGTCTATTCATCTCCTTTTTCATCAGTCTTATTCAGTTCTTCTGCCGTCTGAACGACATACTCGGTTTTCATCAGCGGCATTTGCATCAGATACAGGTTCATGGCTGAATCAAGTCCTTCCAGCTTGCCGTTGCTGGCGCAGAAATAGATCTTATTGGCAACTACGTCAGCAGCGCGGATCAGCAGTTTGCTTGCGCTGTCACACCAGTTTACTTCCACCGTCTTGCCGTTAGGCAGAATCGGCGGGTAATAGCGGGAGTAGTCATAGTTGAAGGTGCCGAGAATGAATTCCCTTTCCAGTATCTGCAGCAGTTCATACTGCCCGTTAGTGGCTGTAGCGTGTTCATCTACATTGAAGATGATCCTGTCAATTTCGTTGATGTCAATGATTCCCCGGTCATTCAGATCATAGATGGCCGTCTCAACTATCGTCTTGTATACGTAGTCAAGATAGCGCTGTTTTTCCTTCTTTATGTCATACAGTTCATCGATCAGTTCATCCTGATG
>JAFZBT010000015.1 GCA_017561615.1 Erysipelotrichaceae bacterium | reverse complement strand
TTCTTCCATGATCACGCCTCTTTGGCTTTCTGCTCATCCTTTGATGTCGGGACGGTAGATCCGCCGTGGATCTCATCCAGCAGTTCTTTTGTGATCATGGAGGAGGGACCGTCAAAAACGATCTCACCGGCCCTGATCCCGATGACCCGGTCCGCGTATTCCAGCGCAAGGTCCACATGGTGGATATTGATCAGGATGGAGATGTTCATCTCCTGGTTGATGCGCTTGAAGTCTCCCATGACCTGATGGGCAGTGACCGGATCCAGGCTGGCGACCGGTTCATCCGCCAGGATAATGGTCGGATTCTGGTTTAGGGTGCGGGCAAGGGCAACACGCTGCTGCTGGCCGCCGGAAAGCTGGTCACAGCGGGTATACGCCTTATCAAGGATACCGACCTTATCCAGGGCTTCCAGCGCTTTCATCTTCTGTTCTTTCGAGAAGATGCCGAGAAGGACACGCCAGAAAGGCATATCCGGAACATTTGCGGTCAATACGTTGTTGATCACGCTGGTCCGGTTGACCAGGTTGAAGCTCTGGAAGATCATACCGACCTTCCGGCGGAAACGACGCAGTTCCTTACCTTTCAGTTTGCTGACATCGATGCCGTCAACAGTCAGATTGCCTTCGGTAATGTCATGCATGCGGTTGATGGCCCGGATAAGCGTGGATTTTCCGGCGCCGGACAGGCCGATGATGGCGACAAATTCGCCCTGTTCGATCTGCAGATTGACATGTTTCAGCGCGGTCACCCCGTTGGGATAGGTTTTTGTAACGTTTTTAAACTCGATCATAACAACGCTCCGCTGTTTTTTTATATTTCATATAAGTATAAACCCATATGCGGGAACGGGTATGGAATGAGGAGACAGGAACAAGAAAAGCAGAATAAAAAAAGAGGAATGAAAAAGGACCCCTTTCGGAGTCCTTTTGCTTTGAGTAAGAATTCAGCTTATCTGACAGCTTCGATAGCCTGGCGGGCGCCGTCATAATCGGAGTCCACAGCCTTTGCATAGCCGGTGTGGCTGTAGCAGTCGAAAATGTTCTTGCCTTCTTCGCTGTTGATGATGTTGATGAAGGTATCCTGCAGCGCAGCCTTAAATTCAGGAGTGTACTTTTCATTGTTGCGGGAGACGGCAACGGTATCGTTGTAAATACCCTTGGTCACGCCGATGACATTCAGTTCATCCCAAATGGAAGCTTCGCGGCCCATACCCTGCTTACCGGTGGAATCCTTCTGGTCGACCGGGAGGTTCCAGGATTCTTCATAGTCATTGCGGCCGTCAGCGTAGCAGACGATGATATCGACCTGTTCGGCAGCAGCCATGGAGAAGGCGGTACCGTAGCCGGAATCCAGCGGGGTGACGTTGGAAAGGTCGCTCAGCTTCTTCCCATCGTAGTTGTCCATCAGCCACATGGTCGGGTAGATGTAACCGGCAGAGGAAGAAGTCTTCTGGACGGCCCAGCTGGCGCCATCGAGATCTTCCCAGGTCAGCGCTTCGTGGTTGTTGACCTTTTCAGCC
>JAFZBT010000177.1 GCA_017561615.1 Erysipelotrichaceae bacterium | reverse complement strand
ACGGGACCGGTTTTAACTCTTGCCATTATTCAATTCCTCCTACAGCTGGATCAGCGTCTTTACACGCTTGTAATCGCTGTTTGAAATAAGTGCGGATTTTCTCAGATGCACTTTCTGCTTGTGGGTCTTTCTGGGAGCCAGATGAGAAGTATAGGCATGATGTCTCTTCAGCTTGCCGCTGCCGGTTACCTTGACTCTCTTAGCCAGGGCTCTCTTGGTCTTCATTTTAGGCATAACTTTTCCTCCTATTTCTTGATCGGTGACAAAGTGCAGCTCAGTGTATTGCCTTCCAACAGAGGCTGCTTTTCAATGTTTGCCACTTCGCTGAGTTCAGCAATGAAATCATTCATGATCTTTTTGCCAACTTCCTGACGAGTAATCATTCTGGCGCGGAAGCGCATGTCGATCTTGACCTTGTTGCCGTCGATCAGCCACTTGTTGGCCTGCTTGACCTTGGTGTTGAAGTCATTGACATCGATGACCGGTGAAAGCCTCATGGCCTTGAGTTCGGTCGTCCGCTGATTCTTCTTGGCTTCCTTCGCCTTTTTCTGCTGTTCAAAGCGATATCTGCCGTAGTCCAGTATCTTGCATACCGGAGGCGTGGCCTTGGGGGCTACGCAGACGAGATCGAGATCGTAACCGTAAGCTCTGTCCAGAGCCTCGTTACGAGTCAGAATTCCCAATGAATCGCCATTGGGCGCAATAACCAGTACTTCCTTGAAGCGAATACTCTCGTTGACTAAATCGTCATTCTGATTCTTCTTGCTGATACGCAACACCTCTTTCTTTCTAAAGAAAAGTGGGCTTGCACCCACCAAAAATCAATCCACAGATGATTAGCGGCATTTACCTATGACCCTGGGGGCCATCAGGTGAGAAGGGGTGCTTCTTCTTTCCACGTTTCTTTACCCGTATATCTTAACAGACACCCTGCCCGCTGTCAACAGCGATTTTCCCGTTTTCAGGCAATCGGAAAATGTGTGATGTCCGGCTTCAATTATACACAGAATCTTCACAATTATTTATCTGTTTTTCACTTTTCCTTCAGTTCTTTTTGACCTTGCCCTTATACAATGAAGCCATCCAAAGGAGGTGTGGACCATGGAATATCAGCAGATCTTCGAGAGGGTGGAAGCCAAGTACGTTCTGACTGACGGTCAGTACGATCAGCTGATGAAGCTGATCGGTCCTCATCTGAGTCCCGACCTGTATCCCCATTCGGAAATTCGTTCCATCTACTTCGATTCCGGGGACTTCCGGCTGGTCAGGAATTCGCTGGACAAGCCGGCCTATAAGGAAAAACTGAGACTGCGCAGCTATGGCGAAGTAAGCGACGATTCTCCCGTCTTTCTGGAGATCAAGAAGAAGTGCCGCGGCATCTGTTATAAGCGCCGTCAGGACATGACTTACCGCCAGGCGCTGAACTACACCGTCTTTGACCGCAAGCCCATGGACAGCCAGATCATGAATGAGATCGACTACCTGCGCACCAGCTGTCAGCTGCAGCCGAAGGTGCTGATCTGTTATCAGAGAGATTCATTTGTCTCAGCTGACCAGCCGGATCTGCGCATTACCTTTGACCGCGATGTCCGCTTCAGCCTGAGCAACATCGCTCTCACCAACAGCAATCCGGAAGGAACCGTTCTGGACAGCGGCAGCCGCATCATGGAAGTCAAGACCCTGACCGCCATGCCCCTGTGGCTGACCGGCGTTCTCGATTCTCTGAACGTCTACCCGTCCAGCTTCTCCAAATACGGAGCCGTCTATGAAAAGTATCTAATGAAAGGAGTAAGCCGAAAATGCTCGAAATATTATTCTCACCGATCTTCACCAGTTCATTTACCCTTACAGACTACCTGCTCTGCTCGTTAGTTTCCATCTTCATCGGTTCGCTGTTAGCGCTGGTCTACAGCCGGGTATGCCGCAACGACCCGTCATACAGCCTGACCCTGGTGCTGATGCCGGTGGTCACCCAGACCGTCATCATGATGGTCAACGGCAACATCGGTACCGGTCTGGCGGTCGCCGGAGCCTTCAGCTTCGTCCGCTTCCGCTCCCTGCAGTATAAGGCGGAGGACATCCTTTTGATCTTCGTTGCCGTGGCCGTCGGTCTGGCCTGTGCGATCGGCTATCTCGGCTTTGCCGTACTGTTCTGTCTGATCATCATCGCCATCATGATGATCTTCCATAAGGTCTTTTCCTCAGCTCTGTCTGCCGGCCACCGGGAATTACGGATCACCGTACCGGAAGGCCTGGATTACGAAAGCGAACTGAGCGAGATCATGGACCGTTATACCAGCTACTGCGAACTGCTCTCCGTCAGGACTACCAACATGGGATCGCTGTTCAGACTGACCTACGATGTCGTCCTGCGTCAGCCTTCCGACAGCCGCAGCTTCATCAATGAACTGCGCGTCCGCAATGCCAATCTGGAGATTTCCATCGGCACATTGCCGGAAATCGGTCAGTAAGCGTCATTTAACATCAGATTTACACAATCATCCGTTACCATATAATTATCATTATATGAAACGCGCATCTTATCAGCCGCACCATAAGCGGCAGGGAGGTACAACCAATGAAAACAAGAAAGATCACTCTGACATTCCTGTCACTGCTGACTGCCGTCTCTCTGATGGGCTGCTCAGCTCAGAATAACAATCTTCCGGCCGGCAATCAGCCAGTCTTCCCCTCCGGCCAGCCGTCTTTCCCATCCGGACAGAACGGCAATGACCCCTTCAGTACGCCGCAGACCTCAACCGAGACAGTCAGCCTCAACACTGAGGAACAGTTCAGCGAGCGCGATCTCAGCCAGCAGGCCGATCTCGGCGACGCGGCATACCTCAGCGTAGCCGACGGCCAGGACATCACCATTACCGCCGAGGGCGTCTATGTGCTCAGCGGCCGGGCGGAAAACGTCACGGTAACCGTCAAGGCGGAAGAGGGCGCCAAGGTCCAGCTGGTCCTTGACGGACTGACCATCACCAACTCCGGCAAGCCCTGCATTTACGTAAAGAGCGCCGACAAGGTCTTCATTACCACTGCCGGTTCAGACAGCTCGCTGACCGTAACCGGACAGTTCAGCTACTCAGAAGATGAAAAGGCCGATGCCGTGATCTATTCCAAGGACGACCTGGTGCTCAACGGCACCGGCAAGCTGGTCATCGTCTCATCCGACAACGCTGTCAAGACCAAGGATGACCTGAAAATCACCGGCGGCAGCTATGAGATAACCTGTGCAAATAATGCCCTCAGAGCCAACGATTCCATCCGCATTGCCGATGGCAGCATATCCATCACCACCGAGGATGATGGCCTGCATGCCGAGGATGATGACGATGATACCACCGGCTACATCTACATTGCCTCTGGAAGTCTGAGCATCAGCGCCGGGGATGACGCCGTTCACGCCACTACCCTGCTGCAGATCGACGGCGGCAGCCTGACCATCACAGCGGCGGAAGGACTCGAAGCCACCGAGGTGGTGATCAATGATGGTACTGTAACCATCAGCGCTTCCGATGACGGCATCAACGCTTCCCGCAAGAGCGAGAGCTACTACTGCTTTGCCCGCTTCACCGGCGGCAATGTCACCATCACCATGGGCCAGGGCGATACCGACGGCGTCGACGTCAACGGCGATCTGTTCATCGAAGGCGGCACCATCAGCGTAACCGGACAGTCATGTTTCGACTATGACGGCTGCTGCTCCTTCACCGGCGGAACCGTCTACACCAACGGCCAGCAGGTAAGTGAGATCACCAACCAGTTCATGGGCGGTCAGGGAGGTTTCCCCGGCAGCCAGCAGCCCGGAGGTCAGGGAGGCCAGAAACCCGGCGGTAAAAACGGCCATTAGGAAAAGAAAAAGACCGGTCAGTTCAGTCAGAACCGACCGGTTTTCCTTTGACGTTAATTGGCAACGATGTTGAGCAGCTTGCCGGCCACGTAGATGACCTTGCGGACGGTCTTACCCGTCATCTGTCCTTCCACGCCGGGCAGCTGGACAGCCTTATCATATACCTCATCCTGAGAGGCGTCCTTGCTGACGACTACCTTGCCGCGGACCTTGCCGTTGACCTGAACGACGACCTCAATGTCCTCGACGACCAGTTTCTTTTCATCGTAGGCAGGCCAGGGTTCATAGGCCAGGGTTTCCTTGCCGGTATAGTGCTGGTACATTTCCTCGCAGACGTGCGGGGCAATCGGCGACAACAGCTTGATGAAGTTGACGATCATCTCGCGGTTGACCTTTTCGACCTTGTAGCACTCGTTGATGAAGATCATCATCTGGGAAATGCCGGTGTTGAAGTTCAAAGAATCGATGTCTTCGCTGACCTTCTTGACCGTGTAGTTGTAGACATAGTCAAGTTCAGGCGTCGGCTCATCGGTGATCTTCTCCGGGCTCTCCATGATCAGTCTCCAGACTCTTTCGATCCATCTTCTGGCTCCCTCAACGCCCTGTTCGCTCCAGGGCTTGGAAGCCTCCAGGGGACCCATGAACATCTCATAGAGCCTTAACGTGTCCGCGCCGTAGTCCCGGACGATGTCGTTGGGATCGACGATGTACTCAGGGTATCTCTTGCCCATCTTGATGCCGTTGGCGCCCAGGATCATGCCCTGATGGACCAGTTTCTTAAACGGTTCCTTAACGGGAACCAGACCCTTGTCATACAGGTAGTTGTTCCACATGCGGGCGTACAGCAGATGTCCGACCGCGTGCTCCGGACCGCCGACGTAGAGGTCGACCGGCATCCAGTGCTTCAGCAGCTCGTAGTCGGCAAAACACTTGTCGTTATGGGGATCGATGTAGCGCAGGAAGTACCAGCTGCTGCCGGCCGAACCCGGCATCGTTGAGGTCTCCCGCTTTCCCTTCTGGCCGTCTACGGTGACGTTGACCCAGTCGGTGGCTCTGTCCAGCGGTGAAGCGCCGCCCTTGCCCGGAGCGTAGTTGTCCAGTTCCGGCAGCAGCAGCGGCAGCTGATCTTCGCTCAGGGAGATCATGTTGCCGTCTTCCAGATGGATGATGGGGATCGGTTCGCCCCAGTAGCGCTGACGGGCGAAGATCCATTCTCTCAGCCGGTAGTTCACCTTAGCTGATCCGATGCCCTTCTCTTCCAGCCACTTGATCATGGCGCTGATGGCATCTTCCTTGTTCATGCCGTCCATGAAGCCGGAATTGATGTGCAGTCCGTCTTCGGTCCAGGCTTCCCGGGAGATGTCGCCGCCTTCCAGAACCTGGATGATGTCCAGGCCAAACTTCTTAGCGAACTCATAGTCTCTCTGGTCGTGAGCGGGGACGGCCATGATGGCACCGGTTCCGTAGCTGGCCAGTACGTAGTCGGAGATCCAGATCGGGATCTTCTTATTGTTTACCGGATTGATGGCATAGGCGCCGGTGAAGACGCCGGTCTTGTCCTTGTTCAGTTCGGTTCTTTCCAGATCACTCTTGGAAGCGCACATCTTCTTGTACTCTTCCACTTCCGCGCGCTTGTCAGGGGTAGTGATCCTGTCGATCAGCTGATGCTCGGGTGCCAGGACACAATAGGTGGCGCCGAACAGAGTATCAGCCCTGGTGGTAAAGACGGTGAATGTCTCGTCATGACCGTCAACCCGGAAGTTGACCAGAGCGCCGGTAGAGCGGCCGATCCAGTTGCGCTGGATCTCCTTGGTGGATTCCGGCCAGTCGATCTCATCCAGACCTTCCAGTAAGCGGTCAGCATATTTGACGATGTCGATGACCCACTGTCTCATGTTCTTGCGCACGACCGGATAACCGCCTCTTTCGCTCTTGCCGTCGATGACCTCATCGTTGGCCAGCACGGTCCCCAGTTCTTCGCACCAGTTGACCGGCATGTCCACGCACTTGGCCAGACCGTCGTCAAACAGCAGCTTGAAGATGTACTGCGTCCACTTGTAGTATGACGGGTCGCAGGTGGAGACCACGCGATCCCAGTCATAGGAAATGCCGATGTTCTTCAGCTGACCGGTAAAGGTCTTGATGTTTTCCCGGGTAAAGCCGTCGGGATGGTTACCGGTGGAAATGGCATACTGCTCAGCCGGTAAGCCGAAGGAGTCAAAGCCGATCGGATGCAGGACGTTGTAGCCTTCCATCCTCTTCTTGCGGCAGACGATGTCCGTCGCCGTGTAGCCTTCCGGATGACCGACATGCAGGCCCTGACCGCTGGGGTAGGGGAACATGTCCAGAACGTAGTACTTGGGCTTGGAAAAATCCCGGGTATCCGTCCTGAAGGTCTTGTTTTCTTCCCAGTACCGGCGCCATTTCTTTTCGGTTGCTTCATGATTGTAACTCATAGACTCTCACTCCTTAAACAAAATAAAAGGTGCTACTCTAAGGACCCTTTGCGGGCGGTACCACCTTAGTTGACATAATGTCCACTCATACTGACCTTAAAGCGGTCATCACTTTCAGCTCCCGGGCTGAGTTCGGCATTCGGTACACCGGCTCGCATCATCCGCCGGCTTTCTGAAGTGACCTTTCTGCCTGATGGTCCCGTTCAACGCTATTTCTATCTTATCAGTTCCGCTTCAAAAGTCAATTACTTGAGCATCCTCAGCAAGCCGCGGTAGAAGGAACCGGAGGTGTTGTTGGCGTTGTAGATGAAACTGCAGAGAATGATGTCGCAGTTGGGCTTGTCGGCCAGAAACTCTGCCAGAACGATCCGGTTATTGTTGTTGCCGTTGACATGGCGGGGGTCAACGACATATATCGTGCTGTAATGGTTGCACAGCCAGGGGACAAAGGCGTTGCCGGTGGAGTCCTTGATGAGGATGGCTGTCTTATTGGTGCTGGCAGACGTATTGATGATGATGAACGGGTTGTCGCCGTCGGTAAAGAGCCGGTAACGGTTCCAGCCGGTGTATTTCTGATTGATGACCTTGATGCTCTCCCCGTCAGACAGAGTCCTGATGTTGTGGTAGACGGTCGCCTCGGTCGCCACCTTGGGCATGTAGTAGTAAACGTAGTCAGGGTTCTTGGCCAGAATGGAACTGCTGGTCTGGGTATAGAAGGTGCCCAGGAAACCGCTGACGCGGCCTTCCTCCATGTCTTCCAGTTCATACGGAAGGATCCTGAGCTGGGTGCACATCTGCCGGTAGGCATAGTAGGCGCCTCTGGTCGTCCAGTGGTGATCCGTATAGAAATAGATGTATTCATCCTTATGCTCTTCCAGAATGCTGTAGACGTCGGGAACGATTACTCCCTTGAGGTTCTCCCTGACTAACTGCAGCCAGGCCTTCTGGTCATGGTTGGCGGTATGGTACTTTTCCTCGGAATAGAAGGCTGAGGGGTTGGGAGCGACGACGGCGATTACGTTGTTATTGGGGAAGAGGCTCTTGATCTTCTTGACCGCATTGGTGTAGGCCTCGGCGCCTTCAAGAGTACCGTTGAAGATCTT
The DNA here is from genome assembly GCA_017561615.1 of Erysipelotrichaceae bacterium. The sequence continues at coordinate 19,516 of JAFZBT010000177.1, read as the reverse complement.
CATTCCCCTATCATCCTTGATGATGATGCCGGAAACTTCGGTACCGCCGGCAAACTGTTCATATCCCCTGCCGTCAAACGGCTCTGCCAGCAGGTCATCCAGGGATATCAGGTCTTCCTCCGGCACTTCGATGTTTTCGTCCGGATCGTCATCGACATTGACGATCACCTCACCGCCGGACCCGGCCCGGACCACGACGGCACTTCTGAAGTTGCCGAAAACATCCAGCCAGTAATCCCTGAACGGGAAGGTGTCATCATAGGCCAGCTGGCTCTGCGACATGAAGGAACCGTCCAGCAGGCTGCTGACGCTGAACTGCGGGAAGCGGTTGAGTTCACGCTGTTCTCTTTCCGAAATGACCGGGTTTTCGTCAAGCAGACTGACGACTCCCAGGGCGCCAAGGGAAAGCACGAACGCCAGAATGATGATGATGCAGAATACTCTTTCCTGTTTTTCGTACATGCGCGCTGCCTCCCTCAGAAATTGAAATACATGAAGGCGTTATAGCCTGAACCGACAATGCCGGCAATGCACAGATACAGCAGAGCCATGTCAAACACCAGGGTCATGATGAACCAGAAATCCGGGGTCTGAGCATAAAGGATGTCCATGTTCTTCTTTACCTTCCGGCCGATCGGCAGACAGGCCAGAATGCAGACGGCATAGACAGCGCTGCTGTTGATGAAATAGGTGGTGTGGATCTCGTCCCACAGAGGAGCTCCCTTCATTCCCAGCATGGTGGAAATGACCGTAAGCCCTTCACTGAAGTCGCTGAAATAGAATATCGTCCAGCCGATCACCAGCAGAAAGAGGGTGAGCAGGTGGTTGATGACCGGGATCCTGTCAAGCTTTCCCCGGAAAATGAATTTCTCGATTGCCAGGATGACGAAGAAGTATAGTCCCCAGATGATTAAGTTCCAGCTGCTGCCGTGCCACAGGCCGGTCAGAGCCCAGACCACCAGCAGATTCAGCAGCTGATGACGGCGGTTGCCGCCCAGGGGAATATAGACGTAATCGCGGAAGAACGCGCCCAGGGAAATGTGCCAGCGGCGCCAGAACTCCGAGCAGGAGCGCGAGATATACGGATAGTTGAAGTTTTCGGCAAACTCGAATCCGAGCATCCTGCCCAGACCCAGAGCCATGTCGGAATAACCGGAGAAATCGAAATACAGCTGCAGGGCATAACAGATCATGCCCGCCCAGATCAGCAGGACCGGCTTGCCGGTGATGCCGTTTTCCATGACGTATTCCAGCGTTCTGGCGATCTCGCCGGAAAGGATCACCTTCTTGGCGCAGCCGATGATGAAACGGGTTATGCCGTCGACCATCTGCTTAAGGTCAAAGGGCCGTGATTCCATCTGTTCTCTGACATCGCCATAGCGCAGAATGGGACCCTGAACCAGCTGAGGGAACATGCTGATAAACAGCAGAAAACGGAAAAAGCCGGTTTCCGCCGGTATCTTCTTCCGGTAGACATCGGCAACGTAGCCGATGATCTGGAAGGTATAGAATGATATTCCCAAAGGCAGCGGCAGCTCGGGAATGCGGGTTTCCGTAGAGAACAGGCGGTCAAGATTGCTGATGACGAAGGCCGCATACTTGAAGGTAAACAGAACAGCCAGAAGCAGGATGATCATCAGGATCATTACCAGCCTGACCTTCTTATGATCGCCGGACCCAGAACGGTCTATGCACAGAGCCGTCAGCCAGCCGATGAACGATTCGGCAATGAGCAGAAGGATGTAAACCGGCTCGCCGACCGCATAAAAGACCAGCGACAGCAACAGCAGCATGGCATTTTTCAGCTTTATGCTGGGCATCATGTAATAGAGAATGATGCTTGCCGGCAGAAACAGCAACATGAACAGCGAACTGGAGAAAACCATGCCCTACTTCCTTTCCTTATTAATGAATATGATAACACCATAAGCCAATATGTTCAAAAACCAAGGGCCTTAATTGTAATTCCGCCTGAGCCCTGGCGTATTATAATGTATTCATGAACAACCCTTTCCCCTATTCCCTGGACAACAAGCGCTATCTGACCTGGAACTACTATTCCCTGCAGAAATACGGCCGCAAGATCTATAAGGTACCGCTGGACGGACCGTTCACCTGTCCCAACCGCGACGGTACGGTTGCTTCCGGAGGCTGTCTTTTCTGCGCCGGCGGTTCCAATGCCTTCCCGGAGCTTTCCGATGAAGACCTGATGAAGCAGTACCGCCGCAGGCTGCCGATTTTTAAGAACAAGTGGCCGGACGGTCTGCCGATGGCGTACTTCCAGTCATATTCAAATACCTATGCGCCCTTGGAAAAGCTGAAGGAAATCTACCAGCCCTTCATCGAAGCCGACGACATTTACGGCCTGGTGATCGCCACCCGAAGCGACTGTCTTGATGAAGCGAAGATCGCTTATCTCAGCTCGCTGACCGCCGTCAAGCCCGTATGGCTGGAATTGGGCCTGCAGTCAGTCCACGATCAGATCCTGAGAGAGATGAACCGCGGGCACGATTATCGCAGTTTCCTCAGCTGCATCGATCTGCTGAAGGATACGGGCATCAATGTTTCCGTTCACCTGATCAACGGCTGGATGAGCGAAAGCGATGAGATGATGCTGCAGACGGCCCGGCAGGTCGGAAGACTGCCCATTCAGGCCGTCAAATTCCACATGCTCCACGTCTGCCGCAGCACTCCACTGGGTGAAAGATATCTTAAAGAACCTTTCCCGCTGTTGAGCAAAGAGGAATACACCCGCCTGGTAGCCCGCCAGCTGACCCTGTTACGGCCGGACATCATCATCGAACGGCTGACCGGAGACGGCTTGCGGGAAGAACTGCTCGCGCCCCAGTGGACACTGAAAAAAGTCAGCGTCATCAACGACATTGACAAGATCATGGCCGGCGAAAACTGGTGGCAGGGTAAGTTTTTCGAGAAATGAAAACGGACTTCCGTCCGTTTTTTCATCAGTCAACGTCGTATCCCTGCTCCTGCAATGGTTCAACGATGTCCCATAGCTCACAGTATAACATTGTAGATCCCTGCTGATTCCCTTATGTCGCCCGACGACATTTTTCAAAAAGAAAGGAAGAATCATAATTCTTCCGTTATCTTCATAAGCGCTTCAATGGCCTGTTTCTGGCCTTCCGGACTGTGCAGAAACAGCAGTCCCTCAAAGCCGCTGGCGATGCCGCAGATCTCTGTCTGTCCGTCATCCTGCTGAATGAACGTCAGCTGCAGAGCCACCCGCTCGCCGATCGTGGAGGCAAAGCGCTGAAGCATCCGCACGGCCACCTTACGGCCGCCGGTCTCATAATCGGCCTGATCGGTGACGCTGTAGCCTGTGCGGCTGGCCATGACGGCCTGCGTGACCTTTTCGACGATCTCGTCAAAGTTTCCCTTAACGGTTTTCTGATAGATCATGCGCTTTCTCCTAGCCGACGGCGCCTTCCATGTCGATCTTCAGCAGCTGATTGAGCTCAACGGCGTATTCGACCGGAAGTTCCTTGGTGAAGGGCTCCAGAAAGCCCATGACGATCATCTGCATGGCCTGAGCCTCACTGAGTCCCCGGCTCATCAGGTAGAACAGTTCCTCATCGGAGACCTTGGAAACCGTGGCTTCATGTTCCAGCGTGCAGCGGTCATTCTGAACGACATTCTTGGGAATGGTGTCGGAACGGGACTGCTCATCCAGGATCAGGGTGTCGCACTGGATCCGGGTACGGGCGTTATCCGCCTTCCCGGAGATCGTCACCCAGTCGCGGAAGTTGGCTTCTCCGCCCAGACGGGCTACCGACTTGGAAATGATGGAACTGGAGGTATCGGGTGCTAGATGGATCATCTTGGCGCCGGTATCCTGCTTCTGAATGCGGCTGGCCACCGCAATGGTGATGGTCATGCCCTTGGCGCCCCTTTCAGCCAGCAGGCAGCAGGGATACTTCATGGTGATGGCTGAGCCGATGTTGCCGTCGACCCATTCCATCAGGGCATTCTCACCGACCCAGGCGCGCTGGGTGGTCAGGTTGAGAATGTTGGTCGACCAGTTCTGAATGGTATTGTAACGGGCCTTGCCGTTTTTCTTTACGACGATCTCCACGACCGCGGCGTGCAGGGAATCCTTCTGATAGATCGGCGCCGTGCAGCCTTCGACGTAGTTGACGTTGGCGCCTTCATCGACGATGATCAGGGTTCTCTCAAACTGACCGCTGCGCTCCGAATTGATGCGGAAATAGGACTGCAGAGGCTTCTCCAGAGTCACTCCCGGAGGGACGTAGATGAAGGAACCGCCTGAGAAGCAGCAGCTGTTCAGGGCGGCGAACTTGTTGTCGGAATAGGGCACGACCGTGCCGAAATACTGCTTCACCAGATCGGGATACAGCTGGATGGCCGTATCGATGTCCAGGAAGATGACGCCCTTGTCATTGACCTCATGGAGCATGTTGTGATAGACGACCTCGGAGTCATACTGCGAGGTGACGCCGGCAAAGAACCGGCGCTCGCTTTCGGGAATGCCGAGTTTCTCAAAGGTGTTCTTGATGTTTTCCGGGACTTCCTCCCAGTCGTTTGTCTTCTTGTCCGTCGGACGGATGTAGTAGGTATAGTCGTCAAAGTCCAGATCGCTCATGTCCGGTCCGAAGTCCGGCATCGGCATCCGCTCAAAGGCCTCAAAGGCCTTGAGGCGGAAGTTCAGAAACCACTCGGGCTCATTCTTGATCTTCGATATGGCGATGACCGTTTCCCGGGTCAGGCCCTTGCCGGTCGTAAAGACGTTCTCGTTGACATCGGCAAAGCCGTACTGGTATTCGTCGGCCGTCTTGAACAGATCGCGGTTCTTCTCCTGACTCACTGCTCTTCACCTTCCTCCAGCAGCTCTCTGATGCCGTTCCAGCCGATGGTGGCGCACTTGATGCGGTTGGCCTGCTTGCCGACGTTCTTCATGCAGACGGCTTCGTCAAGCAGTTCCTCGTCGTAGTCCTGGCCGTCGATCATCCGGAAGTAGTTGTCGATGATCACCCTGGCCTGCTCAATGGTTTTTCCCTTGAGCAGCTGAGTCATGATGGAAGTGGAAGCGGTGGATATGGTACAGGCGACGCCGTCAAAGCGGACATCCCTGATGATGCCCTCCTCAATGTCAGCCTGAACGTGAATGTCGTCAATGCACGATTCGGAAGCCATGTGAATTTTCTTGTACTTCTGATCGTCAGTCAGAGAGTGGTTGCGCGGATACTCATAGTGGTCCATGATGATCTCTCTCAAAACGATCGGATCTTCCAGAAGCTTATTCATAACTTCCCTCCTTCCTACAGGAATATGTCAATGCAGTTTTCCAGGGTACAGTTCCTTAACGCCTGTACCAGCCGATCTGCCTCTTCTTCGGTGTTATAGAAATACATTGAAGCCCTGATGGTAGCGTCCGTCCCCAGAAATCCAACCAGCATCTTGGCGCAGTGATTGCCGCTGCGCACCGCGATGTTCCGGCTGGACAGATAGGAAGCGGCGTCCTGGGCAAAGATTCCCCGGACGTTGAAGCTGCAGATGGCGCTGTCGCTGTCAGGGTTATAGAATTCGATGTTGTCCAGCTCTCTGAGTTTACCGGAAAGGTAATCGTGAAGCTGCTTTTCCCGCCTTTCGATCTCCGGCAGGCCGATCTTCTGAAGATACTCAGCCGCCTCAGCCAGACCGACAGCCTGACCGATCGGCACGGTTCCGGCCTCAAAGCGGTCGGGAACCTTGGACAGGATCAGATCGCCATGGCTGTTGAAGCGCTTGTTGGCGCCCCCGCCCAGCATCATCGGCTCCATTCTCTCCAGCAGTTCACTCTTGCCGTAGAGAACGCCGATGCCGGTAGGACCGCACATCTTATGACCGGAGAAGGCCAGCAGATCGCAGTCCATATCCTTCACGTCCACCTGCTTATGGGGAACGCTCTGGGCACCGTCGACCACGACGATGGCGCCAACCTGATGCGCCAGGGCGCAGATGGACTTCATGTCAGCCAGATAGCCCAGTACGTTGGTGACCTGGGCAACGGCTACTATCCGGACGCGCTCATGCAGCGCCTTTCGGAAATTATCAACGGTCAGTCTTCCGCTTTCATCCAGAGGGATGAACTCCACCCGGGCGCCGGTCTGTTCAGCCAGACGGAACCAGGGGAGGATGTTGGAGGCGTGTTCAGCCAGGGTTGAAAGGATGACGTCGCCTTCCCTGAGCATGCCCTTAAGCCCATAGGCCGCCATGTTGAGACCCTGGGTGGTGCCGGAGGTGAAGATGACTTCCTCTTCTCTGGCATTGATGAAGCGGGCCATGGCTGCCCGGGCATGGTCATAAGCCTGATCGGCCTCATAGCTCAGCGCGTAGTCACCGCGGTGGATGTTGGCGCTGAAGCGGGTATAGTAAGCCATCTCAGCGTCAATGACCTGCTGAGGCTTGAAGGAGGTGGCGCTGTTGTCAAAATAGACCAGCTGTCTTTCCCGGCCGCTTTCGTCCCACAGCATCGGGAAATCCCTGCGTATCTTGCTTACTTCAAACATTCGGATACCTTCGTTTCTATTTCCTTCTTCAGAAGGGTATTGAGTTCTTCGTCGTCGATCACTTCCGTCACCGGCATCAGATAGCCGATGGTGATCAGCCGCATGGCCTGCTGCCGGGTCAGACCGCGGGTCTGCATGTAGAAGATCTGCTCGCTGTCAGGCTGACCCATGGTAGCCGCATGCGATGCCTTGACATCGTTGTCATCAATGTACAGAACCGGCAGGATCCGGCCCTTGGACTGCGGGTCAAAGGTCAGGATGCGGGAAGTCTGGTGAGTCTCGCAGCCGTGGCAGCCCTTATTGATGCGGTTTTTGACCTCAAAGTCGCAATAGCCGCTGCTGCGGGCAATGCCGTAGTTGTAGATGTCGGCCCGGGTATTGCCCTGGCTGTGCAGCGTATTCTGTTCAAACTTCTTGCTGACGGAGGTCAGAACGGCATTCTGCACTTTCAGAACGGCGCCCTGGCCATCCAGGCTGTAGCTGCTCTGAACGTTCAACTGATGATCGTTGAGCTGGCAGTAGGCAATGACGCTGCTGGAATCGGCCTGCAGACTGAAAGTGTCCCTCAGGCTGACCTCGGCTTCATTGTGGTTTATCAGCATGAAGGTCAGGCTGCTGCCCTGTTGCGCTGTGATTTCCAGGGAAAGATCCAGTTTCCTGTCGCCCTCGATCACAACGGTCAGCGACGTCTTTCCGCTGGCGGAAAACTGCCGGCTGACCTGCTGGCTTTCCGAAGAATTGATGATCACGGTTTGCGATGAACTAACCGTTTCCATTCTTTCTTCCTTTCTGATTTACCGCGCAGGAACCCAGGGAGACGCGCACCGGCGCTTCTTCCTTCCTGAACTCAACGTTCTGAGCCTTCAGCCACTCGTAGCCTTCGGCGTCGATCTTTTCCACCAGTTCGTAGCCGCCCTGAGCGACGATGCGGCCGTCAACCAGCACGTGAACGAACTGCGGCTTCAGGTATTCCAGAAATCTCTCATAATGGGAGACGATCACGGCAGCCATGCCGCCGGTCTCATGCATTTCATTGATGTTGTCAGCGACGATCTTCAGGGCATCGATGTCCAGACCGGAATCGATCTCATCCAGCATCGCCAGATCAGGCTTCAGAAGCTTCATCTGAACGATCTCGTTGCGCTTTTTTTCGCCGCCGGAGAACCCTTCATTCATGTAGCGGTGGGCCAGATCGTCCTTCATGCCCAGATCGCTGAAGGCCTTGTCCATCTGTCTGATGAAGGTGAACAGGGAGATCGGTTCCTGACGGTGGGCATTCACCGCCGCCTTCAGGAAGTCGGAATTGGTGACGCCGTCAATGGTCTGAGGGTACTGCATGCCCAGGAAAAGACCGGCCTTGGAGCGCTGATCGACGCTCATCGCCAGCAGATCCTGGCCGTCCAGGCTGATCGAGCCTTCGGTGACGGTGTAGGCCGGATGGCCCATTATGGTCATTAACAGGGTGCTCTTGCCGTTGCCGTTAGGCCCCATCAGCGCATGGATCTCCCCGCTGCTGACGGTCAGATCGACACCCTTGAGTATTTCTTTATCTTCAACACTGACGTGCAGATTTCTGATTTCCAGACACTTCATGTTAAAACCTCCTGAGTAATATATTATAGCACATCATTTCCGCCCGTTGCTGAGCAAACCTTTCCTCAGCAAACATTCAGAGAATATTCACATTGAATTGTAGAAACTTATTTATTATAATAAGTAAGCGTTTGGAGGTTTTCTATGAAAAAGTTTATTAAAGAAAATTGGTTCGTAGCAGTCATAGCCGTTTTCTTTGTTGCGATTTCCATCTACTTTGCCTACGATCAGCACAAGGATGATCTCCCGGGCAAGTCAATCGGCGGCAAGGACGTGGCCTTTGGCGTCGCCGACCACTATACAACCATGGACGATCTGTATGACGGACTGTACAAGAGCTACGGCGAAAGCCTGATCGGCCAGCAGTTCTCCAATGCCGTTCTCGACAATGCCGTTGAGACCACGCAGGAAATGGAGACCACGGCTCAGAGCTATACCGACTATTACGCCGAAATGTACTCCGCATACGGCGGACTGAGCTATCTGAATCAGGTCGCTCAGATATATTACGGCTACAGCGATTTCAAGACCTACATGCTCTACTCGCTGAAGTCTCAGGAACTTTCCACCAGATATATCTCCGCTCATGCGGAAGAATACGTCGACGAGGCCTTCATTGAGAAATACGATCCCCGCATCATCAGCTACTGCCTGATCAAGTTTGAGGATCCCGCCAACCCGACGGCTGACGAACAGGAAAGGCTGAAGAAGGCTCAGGAAGCCTGGGCTTCCGCTGACTACGATACGGAAAAGTTTGCCGACTTTGCCAGAAACTTCTCCGAAGACTCCTCAACCGCTTCCAGCGGCGGCAAGCTCGGTTATGTTGATTCCGCCACCACTTCTCTGGTAAGCGAATTCACCGAAGCAGCCATGAAGCTGAAGGCCGGTGAAGTCAGCGACTGGGTCTATTCCGAGAACTACGGCTACTTCCTGATCAAGTGCGATTCCACTTCCCTGGCTGACTACAGCAGTGAAAGCGACTTCGTATCCCGCATCCTCACCATCTATGAGAATGTCGGCAATGAGATCATGTGGAAAGCCGCCCAGGAAGCCGGCGTCACCTTCTCCGACCCCGACATCGAAGCTTACATCAAGAGTGAGCTCGGCTTAGAAAGCGAGGACAAATAACATGAAGAAGATCACGTTAACAATCATCGCCATCATGATGGTCGTCCTGCTGGCCGGCTGCGGCGACGCCTCCGGCAAGCTTACCGGCGGCAACCAGGCCCTGTTCACCATCGGCAAGACCAAGATAACCAAGAATGACTTCTACGAGGTAATGCGCGACTACGATGCCGGCGACTATATCATCAAGCAGGCAGCCAAGTACGTCGTCAATGCCGAAATCGAGACTACTGACGAGATCAGTGCTGAAGCCAAGAAGCAGTTTGACAAAACCGTCGCTGAATATGACGACCTGGCAGCCGCTCTGAAGGCTCTGGGCTACGCCAGCGAGGAAGAACTGCTGGAAGACGTCATTGATTCCGTCAAGAGTGATAAGATGATCGACAAGTACATCGTGGACAACTGGGACGGACTGATCAAGCAGTACACGCCGCTGAAGGTCAGAGTCATGACCTTTACCTCAGCCGAAAGCGACGAAATCACCGTCCAGGACAGAGCCGCCAAGGCCCTGGCTGAACTGAAGGCCGGCGAAGCCTTTGAAAACGTCGCTGCCAAGTACATGGACACCAGCTCCGATAACTACAAGCTGGTCGCCGAAGGTCTGTTTACTTCAACCGCTTCAACCTACGACGCCAATGTCAAGGAATATCTGAAGACCGTCACTACCCCGGGCCTCTCCGAAGTCATCACCAACAGCACCGGAACCGTGACCTACATCGTTCAGGTCACCAACAACAACGCCGAACAGCTTAGAGCCGACTTCGTTGATTACCTGAAGACGGTCAGCACCATGACTCAGGAGATGTACTCCTACTACTTCAAGAAGCATAACTTCAGACTCTACGACATCGACCTCTACGATATCATCAAGAACAACTATTCTTCTTACCTGGTTCAGGATTAAAAAGCATAGCACATCATGAAGATGCCATCAGTGATGGCATCTTTTATTGTCATAAAAACAAAAGATTCAGGTAATGCCTGAATCTTTTTTTCCGATGGCAGGGGTGGCAGGAATTGAACCCGCGTCAGCGGTTTTGGAGACCGCTGTACTACCATTGTACGACACCCCTACGGCCCTATCATCATAGCACAGTATGAAAACCGATACAAGAAAAAAGTGCTATAATGGCAGCGAGGTGAAATGACATGGATGAACTGATGGCCTATCTGAAAAGATTCAATGACGAGCGCGACTGGCACAAGTTCCATACGCCCAATAATCTTGCCAAATCGATCGTGCTGGAAGCCAATGAACTGCTGGAACACTTCCAGTTTTCCGAAGAAGACTTTGACCGCAAGAAGGTCTGCGAAGAACTGGCCGACGTCATGACCTACTGCCTGGACATGTGCGAAGTCCTGGATGCCGACCCCATTGAGATCATCTATGACAAGATGAAGAAAAACGAAGAGAAGTATCCGGCCCAGCTGTGCCGGGGGTCATCGGAGAAGTACACCGCCTACCAGAAGGACTGAAAGAAGAAGAAACATAAAAAAGACTGCCGCGGCAGTCTTTTGTTCAGTTTTCCGGAGTATACTGGCCTTCCTCAAAGGGCTTGCCCTTATACTGGAAGGTGATGCCGTCGTTGGCGTTGTAGCCGACGATCCGGCAGGGATACTGGGCCAGCTGCTTTTCAAAGCCCAGCTTGTAGTAGCACTTGGTGTTCTTCACCTTTTCGTATGGCAGCATCTCCATCTCGATGGCCACTTCGTCGTTTTCGCCTCTGACGAAGGTGACGACGACTCTAACGGTATTCTCGTCGGAGGTTGAGCCGAAGAGATAGCAGAGGTGCTGGTCATCATGGGTCTCGCCATAGGAGATGGTATTGACCGGAATGTAGTAGGAACTGGTCGACTTGCAGAAGTAGTTGGCGAAGTAATCCGGCCACTTGCAGTAGAGGGTTCCCACGTGAGCATCCAGACCGACGCCGTTGTTGCTCTTGGCGAAGTACAGCAGGGTCTTCTTGTCGCTGCCGATCTTCTCCTTGTAGATGACGCGGTAGAACCGGGCACCGTCATTTCTTTCCATGGTGTCAAGGAAACCGACCGGATACTTATATAGATAGTTATAGGCAAATGACATGGCGCCTACGTAGCACAGCCCGAAAGCCAGTACGATAAGCAGTGCCTTAAGCCATGGTTTCATTTTCTTCTTTTTCTTCATCAGTACCCCTCCAGATACTTTTTCATTATATACTCGCTGCCATCTCATTTCAACCTGACCGCCGTTCTTTATTCCGAATGCCGGCAGGTATTTTGTCGCAACCGGCTCATTAGTTGTATAATAGACATTGAGGTGAAAAGGATGATCATTCCCAAGGAATTTGAAGGACTGCAGGATCTCGAAGCCATGCTGCTGACCAGCATGCTGGGCACCTTTGAGGCGCTCAAGGAAGACCTGATCTCGATCCAGCAGGCTGAAAGCTACTGGCTCAGCGACTTTACTGCTGAGCTCTTTGAGGAGATGAAGCTCTCCCGGGAAATCGTCGCGCTGATCCAGGAAGGCGTTCAGCTGAAGGAGCTTCAGCAGTTCACCACCCTTTACTACGAAAAGCTCGACAGTCTGATCAGCTCATCCAAGCAGCTGATCGCCCGCTACTACACCGAATACGATGAAGACGGCAGAAACGACATCGAGATCACCTCAGCGCTGAATTAGAAAGAGGAATTCATATGAAAAAGGAAGATATACTGCCATATAAGGACGAAATGATCAGAGATCTGGCGATGCTGGTAAGCTATCCCAGCGTCTTCAGCGAAGATGCTCCGCCTTTCGGCCAGGCCAACATTGACTGCCTGAATGCCGCTCTGAAGCTGGCTGAAGGCTACGGTTTCAGGACCGTGAATCTGGACAACTACTGCGGCTACGTGGAAATGGGCCAGGGTGAAGAAATCGTCGGTGTCCTCGCTCATCTGGACGTGGTGCCTGTTTCCAGCAACTGGACCAGCGACCCCTTCGTTCTGAGGCAGGACGGCGAGATGCTCTACGGACGCGGCACCTCTGACGACAAGGGAGCCGGCATCTGCGCTTTGACCGCGATGAGAATGCTGAAGGAAAAGGAACCGCAGTTCAGAAAGCGCGTCAGGCTGATCTGGGGCTGCAATGAGGAAAGCGGTTCAAGGGGCGTTGAATACTACGTGGAAAAGGAAGGCTACGTAAACTGCGGCTTTACCCCGGACGGCGAATTCCCGCTGGTCTTCGGGGAAAAGGGCATGGTCTTCGCCACCCTGAGAGCGCCCAGCGACAAGATCCTGGCCATTGAAGCCAGCAGCGCTCACAACATCGTTCCGGACGTCTGCACGATGACCCTGAAACCGGGCTGCTTTGACGAAGGCAAACTGGCCGATTACCTGAACGCCCAGGGCATCCGCTACCAGCTGCAGGACAACATCCTGACCGTCCACGGCGCTGCCGCTCATGCCTCCCTGCCGGAAAAGGGCGTCAATGCTCTCTCCTATGCCGTTGAAGCTCTTCATCATGCCGGAATTGACGATGAATTCGTCAATGTCTATCACGATCTGATCGGTCTGGACTACAACGGCAACAATGCCTCCGTCGGCTTTGCCGATGAATACGGAAAGCTGACGCTGAACATGGGCGTTGCCGAAAAGAAGGACGGCGATGTCTGCGCCAGCATTGACATCCGCTTCCCGGTCACCATGAAGAAGGAAGATATCATTGAACCGCTGACCACGGCCGGTCAGGGCTACATAATCGATGCTGAGGGTGTCGACCCGCTGTTCTTCCCCCTGGATCATCCGATGATCAAGGCGCTGATGAAGGCTTATGTCGATGTCACCGGCGATACGGAAAGCCAGCCGATGTCCATCGGCGGAGGAACCTATGCCAAGGACATGCAGGGCATCGTAGCCTTCGGATGCGATGACGGCAAGCACAATTACCGCATCCATGACGATGACGAATTCGTCACCGTCGATTCCCTGCTGATGCAGACGGCCTGTTACTATCAGGCCATCCTGAATCTGCTGGAGATTTAAAAAACGGGATCTTCTCCCGTTATCGAAAACAGAAAAGCCGCCGGATCGGCGGCTTTTGCATGCTTACTTAATGATCTCCTCAATGCCCGGATAGGCCTTGGGAATGCTCATCTTGCGCTGCTTGCCCTTGTTGTCCTCATAGGTGCACAGATAGACGTCCGGCTTCTCCTCGAAGACCTGCAGGTTATTCAGCGGTACGGCCAGAGCCGCATTGGTAACTGAGGTGCGGTAAACGACGTCACCTTCCTTGTAGAAGGCGAAGTTGCTGGCGCTGACAAAAGGCGAGAGCTTGATCATGCCGACGATCAGGAAGACGAGGCTGCCGATCATCAGCAGGGCAAAGAGAATGACTGCCACGGGATTACCGTCAAAGATGATGAGCAGCAGCAGAGCCAGAAAGGAGATGACGATATAGCCGATCAGAACGACTGCGAACATGCCGCCCTTGGCGACCTTGTTTTCCTTGGCATACTGCTTGTCATAGGCATAGAGACTTCTGTCCGGATTGCTCATTTCCTGCTGCATCTCCATCTCGATTTCCTCAAGATTGCCATCCAGGCGCTTGCCGGCCAGAACAGCGGAGATCAGTTCGAAGATGATCACTCCTTCAAAGACCAGATTGAGGATCATGTCGGCGCTGAAGCCGGTCAGATACCAGAAGAAGATCAGAACGAGAGCATCGAGGATGAACAGAGCCAGTCCGGCGAGCATCCATCTGGTGTTGTTCTTGGACATGAAGTAGCAGATGAAGAAAAGCAGGATCGGGATCACGGTGAGCAGGCCGATGCTGATGATCGGGCTGACGCCGTAGAATTCCAGCGTGCCCTTGAAGGCCAGGCCGATCTGCGGAAGCGCTGCGGCATACAGCAGCTGATAGCCGGCGTCAAAGGCCTGAAGCAGGCAGTTGACTGCCGTGAAGATGCCTACCAGAAGCAGCACCGTGCGTCCGGCCTTGTATTTATTAAGATCATAGAATTTCTGATTCATAAGAAAACCCCCTCATGGATTATTATATATCATTTGCCGGAATCTGTCGAAGAGTGAATCACCAGCCAGCCGGCAAAGAAAAAGAACCGCAGTTACGGTTCCTTGTTTTCAATGGTAGCCTGTACGGGGTTCGAACCCGTGAATGCCGCCTTGAGAGGGCGGTGTGTTGAACCACTTCACCAACAGGCCATGCGCGATTATTATAGCATAATGTGCGCAGATGTAAATAGCGTTTTCCGCTATTATTCACTTTCCTCCAGAATCTGTTTGCCCTGCTGATAATAGCTGACATCATCGAAGGCATCGAGCCAGAAGGTGCCGTCCTGGTAGCGGATCAGCGTCACCGAACAGTTTCTGATCAGGGTCTGGACGGTGATCTGGGGGAAGAGATATTCGATCAGATCGGCGCTGGCGCAGCTGCTGGAAACCAGAAGAATGTTGCCGCCGTCAGGATAGTCCCTGATGATCCTCTCAATGCCCCTGTACATCCGCCGGGCCACCTCGTCGCAGTGTTCGGTCAGGCCTTCCGGATCGTTATCAGCCATCATCTCGAACAGATCGCAGCAGCTGACGTGACCGTAGATCTCGTCTACTCTGCTCATGTCCAGCCCGAAGACATCCAGCACCGGCTGATACATCGTCTCATAGGGACCGGCTTCATAGGAGCCGTAGTACATTTCCCTGAAGTCGGTATCGATCAGTCGGGGAATGTCTTCGTCATTTTCCGATGTGCGGATGATGACCTCAGCGGTCTGCATCTGCCTCTTCAGATCGCCGCAGTAACAGGCATCAAATCTGATGCCTCTTAGGCCGGTGCCGGTACAGGCAGCCTGATGGATGCCGGTCTCGGTCAGATCGGAATCAGACCATCCCTGGACGACCTGACGGATGTTGCTCACGGTTTCTCCGTGACGGATGAGATAGATACAAAGCGGTTTGTTCATGTGGGGTTTCCTCTATACGATCTGGGTGATGTAGAACTTCAGGTAGTCGGTCTCCGGGACGTTCATCAGGATCGGATGGTCCTTGCTCTGCTGAGAGAAGGATATCTGCCTGAGTTCAACATTCATCTCCCTGGCCGCTTCCTGCAGCATCTGTTCAAACAGCTGCCGGTTCATGAAATGCGAACAGGAACAGCTGACCAGATAGCCGCCCTTGCCGAGCTTCTTGATGGCCTGTTTGTTGATGTTCTTATAGCCGTTATAGGCGTTTCTGACGGTTTCCCGGCTCTTGGTAAAGGCCGGAGGATCCAGGATGATGAGGTCATAGGCCTTGCGGTCGATCTCTTCCAGATAGTCGAAGACGTCAGCAACCGCGAAGTTGATCTTCAGGCCATTGAGTTCGGCGTTTCTTCTGGCCATCTCGATGGCGCTTTCCGAAATGTCCACGGCCGTGACTTTGGCCGCGCCTCCCTTAGCCGCGTTGAGGGCAAAGGATCCGGTATGGGTGAAGCAGTCCAGAACTCTCTTGCCCCGGGCCAGCTGCTGGACCAGCAGGCGGTTATAGCGCTGATCCAGGAAGAAGCCGGTCTTCTGACCGTCAATGTAGTCAACGATGTAGCGGATGCCGTTTTCCGTGATCTCCACTTCCCGGCGGTCAAAGCCTTCCCTTCTCCAGTAATAGTCCTTGTACTCTTCCAGGCCTTCCAGCCGGCGGATGGCCACGTCATTGCGCTCATAAAGCGCATTTATTTCGATGCCTTCCTGAGCGAAGACTTCCAGAAGCGACTGGAAGATGTCATCCTTGATCCTTTCCATGCCGTAGCTGACGATCTGGGTCACCAGTACGTCATGATAGCGGTCTACGGTCAGTCCGGGCAGTCCGTCGGATTCCCCGAAGATGACCCGGCAGCTGTCGGTATCGTCCATGACGTCCCTGCGGTACTTCCAGGCATACTCGATGCGCCTTCTGAAGAAGTCCCGGTCGATCTGATCGGAGGCGTTGCGGCAGAAGATGCGCACCCGGATCTTGGAGTTATCGGAAACAAAGCCGCTGCCCAGATACTTGCCCTTGCGGGAGATGACGTCAACGATGTCGCCGTTGTGATGCTCGCCGCTGATCTCCACCACTTCCCCGTCATAAAGCCAGGGATGGCCTTCCAGGTATTTGGCTCCCTTGTCGGTGACGGTGATCTGCGGGTAGTCTCTGCTTATCTTCATTTTCTTTTTCCTCGCTGCCTCAATTATATAATAAGTCGGCCGCTTTGGTGAATCCCTGAGCCGGGCAAAACAAAGGCCCGCATGGCGGGCTCTTGTATCATCTAGTTTTCGCTGGCTTCCTTCATCAGGGCGCAGATGCGGTTGGAGAAGTCGACCGGGTCTTCAATGCTGAAGCCCTCGATCAGTAACGCCTGCTGGTAAAGCAGATCGGCGTATTCGCTGACCTTACCGGGGTCCTTCTCGTGGACCTTCTGCAGCACCTTGAAGATGTCGTGGTCAGGGTTGATCTCCAGGATCTTGGTCGCCTTCATGGCCTGAGAGGCATCAGGCATCTTGGACAGGTATTTCTCCATGTCCAGGGAAATGCCGTCGCTGTCAGCGACCAGGCAGACCGGATGGCTCTTGAGCCGAGAGGAGATCCTGACTTCCTTGACCTTGTCCTTCAGGGCTTCGCCCATGTCCTTGAGCATCGCCTCATTGGCCTTGACCAGTTCTTCCCTGGCGCTCTTCTCTTCTTCGCTTTCCACTTCACTGTCAGCCTGCTGAGCGTTCAGGAAGTTCTTGCCGTCGTATTCGCGCATCATCATGATCACGAATTCATCGATGTCATCGGTCATGAACAGCACTTCATAGCCCTTATCCAGCAGTTTTTCGATCTGCGGAAGCTTTCTGATCTGCTCGACGGAAGCGCCGGTAGCGTAATAGATGTCCTTCTGATCTTCCTTCATCCGCTCCTTGTATTCCTTCAGAGTGACGTATCTGTCATCATGGGATGAATAGAACAGCAGCAGGTCCTGCAGTTCGTCCTTGTGCATGCCGTAGTCCTGATAGCAGCCGTATTTCAGGGAGTAGCCGAAGTTCTTGTAGAATTTCTCGTACTTCTCGCGGTCCTTGACCAGCATATTGACCAGAGCGCTCTTTACTCTCTTGGTGATCGACTTGCCCAGTTCCTGAAGCTGGCTGTCCTTCTGAAGCATCTCTCTCGAGATGTTCAGCGACACGTCATCGGAATCGACCAGACCCTTGACGAAATGGAAGTAGTCCGGCAGAAGCTCCTTGCAGCGGTCCATGATGAACACACCCTTGCTGTAGAGCTGCAGGCCGGCCTCATAGTCGCGGGAATAGTAGTTGTAGGGGATACGGGAAGGAATGTACAGCAATGCCTTGTAGGAAACATTGCCTTCCAGCGCATAATGGATCACTTCCAGCGGATCTTCATAATCATAGAACTGAGACTTGTAGAAGCTGTTGTAGTCCTCGTCCTTGATATCCTTCTTATTGCGGCGCCATAAGGGCACCATGGTGTTGAGCGTCTTGAGGGTCTCAATGGTCTCATATTCACCTTCGCTGCCCTCCTTGGGGACTGATTTCTCGACCATCATCTGGATCGGATAGCGGATGTAATCGGAATACTTCTTGACCAGCTGTTCGATCGTGTACTTGTCGAGATACTCGGAATACTTCACCTCATCGGTATCTTCCCTGAGCTTCAGGGTGATCCTGGTACCCACGGACGGCTTGTCGCAGGGTTCGACAGTGTATCCCGACTGACCGTCGGAATGCCATCTGAAGGCGTCTTCATTGACCTTGCGGCTTTCCACGGTAATTGAATCAGCGACCATGAAGGCGCTGTAGAAGCCGACGCCGAACTGGCCGATGATGTCGACTTCCCGGCTGTTGGCCAGTTTCTCCCGGAATTCCGAAGTGCCGCTGTGGGCGATGGTGCCCAGGTTTTTCTCCAGTTCCTCAGCGTTCATGCCGATGCCGTTATCCTCAATGGTCAGCGTCCGGCTGTCGCGGTCAACGGCCAGCTGAATGGTCAGCGGGTTGGAACTGACGTAGGCGCTGTCGGTCAGCGACAGGAAGTGCCGCTTGTCCAGGGCGTCGGAAGCATTGGAGATCAGTTCTCTTAGGAAGATCTCCCGGTTTGTATAAATGGAGTTGATCATCAGATCCAGAAGTTTCTTCGACTCGGTCTTAAACTGTTTCTTGCTCATCTTAACATCTCCTTTTAGCACTCTTAACTCTTGACTGCTAATACATAATACACCACATTCCGTCAGAATTCAACAGGCTGATGAAGATTAATCATCTGCCGGCAGACATTTGCGAATTCATCCCTTACCCGCTGCGGGGAAACGATGACGGCCTTTCCCTGGAAGGTGAATACCCAGCTGTAGAAAGTCGGGGAAAGGGCGGCGTTGACATTGCACAGAAAGCTGTCATTCTGCCTTTCCGTGACGATCATGTCGCTGCCGAACTGGTTGCTTACCTCTTCATAGAGATCGTTGCTGCACCTGAGAGTCACGTTGACCTTCTCCCCGTTGAACATCCGGAAAGTCTGATTCATGTAGGCGCTGACGTCAAATTCCCTGGTCTCATAGATCTCGTCCAGTTCCTCGATCTTCTCCATCTTGTCCAGCCGGAAATTGACCGGACTGCTGTACTTGATCTGCCAGCCGATCAGATAATAACGGTCGGACTCAACGACCAGATCATAGGGAAAGATGCGGTATTCGTGCCGGCGCTGGCGCTTTTCGCCGCTGACGGTATAGTCAAAGTAGCGGAAGGTAATCGCCCGGCGGTCGGCGATGGCCCTGATGACGGCGCTGACGTTGTAGTATATCTGTTCATTAAGGCTCTTGTTGTTTTCGTAATCGCCGCTTCTGATCAGCCGCCGGTCATAGCGGTTGGTCAGGGAAAGCAGCCTGTCCGTTATTTCCGCAGTCTTCTTTCTGGACAGGAAGCTGCTGGCTCTGATCAGATCGGTCAGCACGCGCAGTTCCGCCGTCTCCAGCAGATTGCCCGAGAAATAGTAGCCCTGACGGCCGGATTCGATGCTGTAACCCATCTCGTTGAGTTCCCGGACATCGCTGTAGATGGTCTTCCGTTCCGCCTGAATGCCCTGAGCGTTCAGATGGGCAATGATCTCGTCGGTATTGATGCTGTGGTCCTCATTGGAGTTTTCCCTGAGATAGTTGAGCACTTCCAGCAAGCGCTGCTTGTTTTTCATTCTTATCACCCCCTTGCATTATAACATCTATACCGTTTTTTTGGACAGTAAAAGCCCGGCATTCATCTAGAATGTAGGTGTCTGGAGGTACAACGCCATGAAGAAAACTGATT
>JAFZBT010000176.1 GCA_017561615.1 Erysipelotrichaceae bacterium | reverse complement strand
GTTAGAGAGCGAACAGTTTGTCGACATTGATCTGGACGGCATTCTGAAGCTGATGGAAGAAAAGAAGACCGCCATCATTTACTTCGGCTACGCCAGCTGCCCCTGGTGCAACGCCCTGGTGCCGGTTTTAAATGAAGTCTCCCTGGAGAAACAGATGAAGCTTTACTATCTGGACTATCACGCCGACGTCAATTACGAAAACGAGAAGATCTTCGAGATCGTCGACAAGTGCGATGAAGCCGGCCTGGTGGAAGAACACCAGGACGACGGTACCGGCATCTTCTATTTCCCCAGCGTGCTGTACCTGGAAAAGGGCACCCCGGTGATCCTGCATTCGGGAACGGTCTCCGGTCATGACGGCTCTCAGGGCGGTCTGTCGGAAAAACAGGCAGCCCGGCTGAAATACACCCTGGAAAAGGAATTCGATTTCTTAATTATTCAGTAGAAGTAAGGTATAATCTACTACGGGAGAACTGATGAAGAAGATTATTGCCGTTGTGCTGGCACTATTGCTGGCGGGGGGCTGCCAGAGCGGCCGGATGGCCAGAAAGGACCCCCAGAAGATCATGAAGCTGTTTGAACAGAAACAGGCCTTTGTCCTGTTTGTCGAACGGGCTGACTGCGAGACCTGCAAGGCGCTGTATGAAGTGCTGCAAAAGACGGCTAAGGAAAAGCACATCGACATCAACTACATCGTGGTAACTGACGAGATGGTCGAAGATGACGACATGAACTTTCTGATCAACAACTACCTCTACTATCTGGAGGTTACTCCCAGCATTTACCTGATCAATAACGGTAAGGTCATCGACATGAAGGAAGGATTCATCGAATACGATGAAATGGTGAACTGGCTTGCAGGATACGGCTACATTGAAGGATGACACCATTCACAGCGCCCTGAGTCAGAAGGAACTGGAAAACCAGCTGGTCCATCTGGGCATTACCCCGGACATGATCCTGGAAGTCCACTGTTCCCTAAGAAGCGTGGGCTTCATCATCGGCGGAGCCGGTACTTTCGTCGACGCGCTTCTGGCAGTTTTGCCGCAGGGGACCGTGGTAATGGCTTGCCAGAACGTGGACAACAGCGAACCGCTCAACTGGGTAAATCCGCCCATTGACCTTTCCCTGTGCGACAAGGTCAGGGAGAACATGCCGGGTTACGACATCTACCACTCCGACGTTCACTTCATGGGCACTCTGGCCCTCAACTTACGGGCCCGCAAGCAGACCTGTCGCTCCTACCATCCCAACTGCGCCTTCATTGCTAACGGCAGGGACGCCCGGGAATTGATGGGCTCTCAGCCCCTCAACTTCCCCCTGGGACATGGTTCACCGCTGGAAAAGATGTACAACCGCGACAACAGCTGGATCCTGATGGTCGGTACCGACTACAACACCGCTACCGGACTGCACTATGGCGAATGCATTTCCGGTATCCGGCCCATCGTCTTACAGGGCGGCGCCGTCACTGCTAGCGGCAAGACCGAGTGGAAGAAATACCTGGACTACGATCTGGATTCCAGTGACTTCATTGAACTTGGAAAACTGCTGGAGAAGAAGAAAATGGTGCGGATCGGCAAGATCGGCAACTGCCAGGCCAAGCTGTTCAACTTCCGCCAGGCCAACGACTTCGCCATTGAATACTTTAAGAACATATAGAAAGAGAACTGATGATATGCTGATTTACATTGACCCTCAGAGCTATACCAACCGCTACATTAAGGAGATCACCGTCCCCGGCTTACCGGCTGACTGCCGGCTGACCAGCGACCTTAAGGACCTCAAGGACATTGACATCTACGTTGCCGGCTTTGGCAAGGTGACCAGAGAGATGATTGAAGAAGCCAGGAACCTCAAGGTCATCGTCCGCAACGCCGTAGGCACTGACAACATTGACAAGAAGGCAGCAGAAGAAAAGGGCATTCCCGTCTACAACCTGCCGTTAGTCAACTTCGAGTCGGTAGCGGAAATGACCGTAGGCTTCATGATCGCCTGCGG
>JAFZBT010000175.1 GCA_017561615.1 Erysipelotrichaceae bacterium | reverse complement strand
GGTGTCTGGAGGTACAACGCCATGAAGAAAACTGATTTATATCTCATCTCGGAAGGACTGCTCTTTCTGGCTCTGGGAAGCCATGTCAACGAAGACTGGCTCATCGCTGCCGCCGCCTTCACCCTGTCGGCCGGCCTGATGATCCTGCTCGCGCTGACCGGCAGGCGCCGCAAGAGCGACATAAGGGACATGCTGATCGTGTTTCTGGTCCAGCTGCTCATAACCCTTTCCACCTTCAGCATGCACACCTGTCTGCCCTGCCTGATGGTCGCTGTCAGCTCCGTTCTGCAGTTCAGCGCTCTCAAAACGCTGTCCAAAGGCAGCCGGAAAATGCTCTCGGTCCTTTCCCTAAGCGCCGCCGCACTGTTGTTTGTCATCGTGCTTCTGGCCCATATCTTCATCAGCGCTGCCTTCAACGTCCGTGAAGTGATGGCTGCTTCCTACCTGCCCATGGCCGCCATGTTATCCGTTCCGTACATCGGCATGCTGGCAGAAGGATTCAGCCTTCATGACCGCCGTCTGATGGTGTTTCACTGAAGCCCATTTTCCATACCTCCAAAGCAGAAGAGCCCGCATCGGGCTCTTCTGTCCTTTACGAAGCCAGAGAAAAAGTCCTGATCATCAGGACCTGTTTACAGACTTGGTGCTCGAGGACGGACTCGAACCGTCATGAGTTTTACCCCGGTGGATTTTGAGTCCACTGCGTCTACCGATTTCGCCACTCGAGCGCTTTTTTATTTTACAATAACGTGTCTGCTTTTTCAATCATTAATCCAGTTCAGGATCAGATGGGCCAGATGGCCGGTGCAGTCGGTGATGTCCGGACTGATGTACCTGTCTCTGAACTGCTGCAGGCTGGCCATGTCGCTCTTCTCTTCGCTGATGGCCTCCAGCAGTTCGTCAGCGTCAGCGCACTTGTAACCGGGCAGTTCATCGTAGGAGGTGTAGAAGTCGCGGTTATTGACGTATTCATCCCGGTCATAGCACCAGAAATACATCGGCACGTTCATCAGCGACATCTCATAGACGATGGCGGAATAGTCGGTGATGACATAGTCAGCCACCGCCGCGAACTGCTGGGAACTGAATGAGCGGTCGGTTATGACTTTGTCGTTGTTCACCGTAGTCTTGGAAATGGGATGGAGCTTGACAATGAGGTTATAGCGGTCGTAATCCACCTTTTCGATCAGTTCGTCAAGCTTTCGGGAAAAATCCGTCTCATCCTTCCGGAAAGTCGGAACATAGAGGATGTTCTTCTTTTCCCTAAGCTGCGGATGGGCGGCGAAGATGCGCTGGCGCAGCTGCTGACGGTTTTCCTCGCTTCTCAGAGTATCGACCTTCGGCAGCGGACAGACGTGCATCCTGTCCAGGTCAACATTGAAGGCCTGGGCAAAGTAAGGCGCGCAGAATTCCGAGGAAGCCAGAACCTTGGTATAGCCTTCGTGCATGTGCATCGCTTTGGCGATCCGGTTGGAGGAGCCTTCCTTCTTGTCCAGGATCGAGAAGCCGAATTTCTTCAGGCAGCCCAGAGCGTGCCACATCTGCAGAACCTTCAGGCTCTTTCGGTGATGCAGGCAGCTGACGGCGATGCAGTAGGAGTCCAGCACTGCAACCTGGCTGGTGGCCAGATGCTTCATCTGCGTAAGCATGTGAAAGGCATATCTGATCTTGTTGCCGATGCCCCCGTCCAGAGTGCGGCACAGAAATACCGTCTCGATGGTGGGGTCTTCCTTCTTAAGTCTGTCTGCCAGCATGATGAAATCGCTGTTGACGAAATTGCTCTGACGGGAAAGGAAAACGACCTTATGCCTGACAGGCAGAAGCTTGAAGAACAGATAGATGAAATTCATCAGCCCTAGGGCTGTCTTGATAGCCACATTGATCATTCCGGCATCCCCGTCATACTTCCCACTTCATGACCGTCTTGAACGGATGGGAGATTGAGAAGTCAAAGGCCCTGTTCATGTCAGCGACCGATCTGACTTCGATGATGTTGGAGATGATGGTCTGCAGATAACGGCAGACATCCGGGTTGTTTTCCAACAGGTCGACGCTGTCGCGGAAGTTCTGATAGCTTGAGCGGCTGTTACCCAGAATGTTCAGGCCCTTTTCCAGCACCATGCGGGTATTGATGGGCACGGGGTCATTGGAAACGCCGATCAGATTGATGGTTCCCTGCGGATTGATGTGGTCGATGATCTGATTGATGACATTGCCGGCTCCCGGTCCGCCGACGCACTCAAAGGCGTGGTCGACCATCAGGTTTTCGGGAATGTCACTGACCAGATGCTTCTCATCGACAAACGGGAAATAGCCCATTGAATCGTAATCCAGGCCAAACAGGACGACTCTGGTATCAGGATAGCGTTTCTTCAGGATGAGCGCGGTCACAAAGCCCATGTTTCCCGGTCCCCAGATGCCGATGGAATTGCGGCGGGGATGGGAGTCCTTTTCAAAGTGCTCGATGGCGTTGTAGATGCAGCTCATGATCTCGGAAAGAACCGCAACCTGCGGGTCAACGTTATGGAAGGGGATGACGTGCTTTCTTGACAGCACCACGACCTCCTGCATGAAGCCGTCGCAGGCTGAGGAATGGAACTTGCTGGAGCGCAGATAGTTCTCCTTGATGATCGGATCTTCTTCGTAGGCCTCGTTCGGCAGCATTACGACCCTGGTGCCCTTTTCGTATTCGCCCCTGGGATCGTAGATGACCCGGCCTACGCCCTCGTGGATCAGCGCCATCGGCAGCTTCTTGGCCATGACCTGCTGCCCGCGGCTTCCGGTGTAGTAGCGCTTGTCAGCTTCGCACACGGAAAGATACTCGGGTCTGACGACCAGATCATTTTCGCCGATCACTTCGTCTATGATGTCGATGCGGAACTGCTTTACCGCATAAAGTCTATAACGCTGATTTAACATGGTTGTCCATCTCGGTGATGGCCGCTGCCATCTTCAGGTCAAATACGGTCGTGATCTTGATGTTGTAGCTTTCGCCCATGACGATGCCTACCGGTTCGTTCTTGAGGACGAAGATCTTGCAGGCGTCGGTAAGGATCTCCTTCTCCTGCTCGCTTAAGCTGTCATAGAGGTTCATGAGCTTGGTAATGCGGAAGCTCTGCGGCGTCTGTCCGTCATAAAGGTACTTGCGGTCGGGAATGTTGTCGATGACGCCGTCGCGGGCATCGATGATCGTGTCATAGGCCGGGATGACGGTGTCAACGCCGTCAAACTTTTCCAGAGCCGCGATGTTATCGTCGATGATCCGCTGGTTGACAAACGGCCTTACCGCATCGTGGGTAAGTATGAAGTCATCGTCGCTGAGTCCGAAGTTATCCCTGATGTAGCGGCAGCCGCTGATGATCGACTCGTTGCGGGTGCTGCCGCCGACGGTGACGTACAGGTTCGGATTCTCGCCGATGTGCTGTCTGATGATGTCTTTGGTATAGTCTATCCAGGCTTCCGGGCAGACGATGACGATCCTGTCTATCTTCTCGTTTATGACAAACTGCTCAATGGTATGAATGATGATCGGCTTTCCCTGCAGCATCATGTACTGCTTGGGCAGATCGTTGTTGCCGAATCTTGTGCCCTTGCCTCCGGCCAGTATTTCGCCATAAATCATGATTTCGTTCCTCCTCGCTTAGCGTTGTCAGTTATTTATTCATTCTTCGGGGATCAATCCCTATCTATTAAATTATAACCCAGAAGCGATCTGTTGACCACCATTCCCGGGTCTGAAGAAAGGAAAAGCACCATGGTCATGGTGCTTAACTGTCAGTTTTACTGTTCCCCCGCCGGCTCCTCGGAGATCCTGGTCATCTTGGCGACCAGCAGATAACGGGCGTTGGTCCACTCATATGAGCAGGTAACGAAGGAAATGATCTGATCTTCCTTGCTGACGACAGCGTCGCTCTTGAAGGTCGAGCGCCGGCGCAGTCCTTCAATGTAGTCCAGGAAGTCCTGGTCATCCTTCAGGTTGAAGCGGACGAATTCCTTGGCGCCGTTCTCGGTCGTCATTGACAGCATCTCCAGCAGGTAGGTGCCCTCCGGCGTATACAGATACAGCGTCTTGTGCTTCTCGTAATACTCCTGCGAAGAATAGTTCTTGAACTCCGCGAACATCAGGCCCTGCTTGTTGTGGTGGCCGTAGATGATGGTGTTCTTGTCGTTGAACGGATCGGGACAGCGGTAGTCGATGAACAGGGTTCCGCACTTGTTGTATTCGCCGGTGATCAGATGCCTCAGGTAATGGACGTTGTCGCTTCCCTGAACGATCGGGTAGTCAACGATGGTGCCGGGCAGGTTGATCCAGGCCTTGACATTTTTGTCGATGGACTGCAGGGCATCAAAGTCGATGCTGACCTTCTCGGCGTCGCCTGACGGTGCATCGGTGGGGTGGATCTGATCCTGAATATCCTTATAGGCCGTCTTGGCCTTGCTGTCTTCAATGATCGTGGAAACGGTCAGATATGCGCCAATGACAAAGGTGCAGAAAAAGAACACAAACAGACCGGACTGAATCACTCTCTGAGCATTAAGCTTCTTCTTTGCCATGTTCTTGCCTCACTTTCTAACAAACACGCTATTTAATATTTTACCTGATTTATCGGTTTTTGCAAACGGAGTTCTGCCGTTACTGCTCTCTGCGGTGCCAGTCGTAGGCGATCCGCGGGGAACCGTCGAGCAGGTAGATGATCCCGCATCGGCGGAATCCGTTGGCTTCCAGAACTCTCTGCATCGGGATGTTGTCCTGATGGGTGTCGGCGCGCAGGTAGTCCATTGCGCTCTTGCAGTAGTCAAAGCAGGCCTTTCCCACGCCCCTGATGCAGCCGTTGGAGCCCAGGCGGTGAATGGTGCCGTAAGGCTGATCGCTGTGCCAGCTGCCGCCTTCCACATGGCTGTAGGTCGGATCCTGGCCGATGATGAAGGCGAAGGCCCCGGCAATCATTCCGGTTTGCCTGCAGACATAAAGATTGCCGTTTTCGATGTCCTGACGGACCAGTTCCGGCTGCGGATAACCGTTGATCCACTGGTTCATATTGCCGTTAAGGCGCATGAAGCGCCTGGCAGCATCATAAACCTCCATGATCTCATTCAGATCCTCGATCCGGGCCTTGG
The DNA here is from genome assembly GCA_017561615.1 of Erysipelotrichaceae bacterium. The sequence continues at coordinate 4,320 of JAFZBT010000175.1, read as the reverse complement.
CGATCTCCATGCTTTCACCTCCATAAACATTATAGATTCACCCTGCCGAAAGTCCCAGTGGAATGCAACAACTTCGCTGGATAAGGCGCAGGCCGGGCTGCTGTGATATAATATAAGGTAATTAAAGTATCAAAACGGAGGTTTGGCATGAACGGCAGAAACAGAACATCTGACAGATTCCTTCGCATCCTTACGGCTGGACTGCTGGCTGTCCTCTTTCTTCTTCCGGCGCCGGCCGTAAAGGCGGAAAGTCTGGGAACCCCGACCGTTGACCCGCTTGACCCCGACAACAGCTACAGCGCCATTCTCTACAACAACACCAACGGCCTGCCCACCTCGGAAGCCAACGACATCGCCGAGACTTCCGACGGTTTCATCTGGATCGGCAGCTACAGCGGTCTGATCCGCTATGACGGCAACACCTTTGAACGGATGAATTCCACCAGCGGCATTACCAGCGTCATCAGCCTTCTGGTCGACAGCGAAGACCGCCTGTGGATCGGAACCAATGACCACGGTCTGGGAATCCTGGAAAAAGGCAGCTTCCGGCGCTGGGGTCTGGAGGACGGCCTGACTTCCGTGAAGATCAACGACATCACCGAAGACGACAACGGCATAATCTATCTCGCCACGCCCAACGGCATCATGACCGCCACACCCGACGGCACTTTCACGCCCCTTACCGACGGCCCCATCGATGGCATCTACGCCGAGACGCTGGTAAAGGGCGCTGACGGACTGATTTACGGCATCAGCAACACCGATGACTTCTTCGTCCTGCTTAACGGCAGGCTTTACAGCTACATCAGCCACACGGAAAGCAAGATCAGCGGCGTGCTATACATCTGCCCGGACAGAAACAGCCCGGGATACATCTACATCGGTACCGACAGTTCGAGTCTGTACTACGCCCACATCAGTTCCAACTTCATCATCACCAGGGAATGGGACATCTCCCCGCTGAACAACATCGCCGACATCAAGCAGTTCGGCGATCACATCTGGATCACGGCCCGCAACGGCATCGGCGTCATGACGCAGGATGGCTTTACCACCCTCAATGATCTGCCGATCAACAATTCCGTCGGCCACATGATGAAGGATTACGAAGGAAACATCTGGTTTACCTCATCCCGCCAGGGCGTCATGAAGCTGGTTCCCAACCGCTTCGTCAGCGTCTTTGAAAAGTATCATGTCAACAGCACCGTCGTCAACAGCACCTGCATGAGCGATGAGGGGTTGCTGTTCATCGCTACCGACACCGGTCTGATCGTCCTGGACGACCAGCAGCAGCTCAGCGAGCTTCCCCTTACCAGCGCTCATACCGCTTCCGGCAAAAAGCTCAGTACCGGCGATCTCATCGATCTGCTCAGAGGATACCGGATCCGCTCCGTCATCCGTGACCGGGAGAACCGGATCTGGATCTCCACCTGGAGAGGAGTCGGCCTGGTCTGCTATGACCACGGCAGTATTGTTACCTACACCGAGGAAGACGGCCTGATTTCCAACCACATCCGCGCCATCTGTGAGAAAGACGACGGCGACATCGTGGTAGCCCTGACCGGCGGGGCCAGCGTCATCCGCGATGGCAAGGTGACTGCCAGTTACCAGAAGAGCTACGGCATCGCCAATGAAGAGACTCTGACCGTAACGTCCGCTCCCAACGGCGACATTCTCATCGGCTCTAACGGCGGGGGCATCTACATCGTCAACGAGATGGGCTTAAAGCACATCGACGTTGATGACGGTCTTTCTTCCGGCATCATCATGCGCATCAAGTACGATGAGCGCAACCAGGTTTTCTGGATCGTCACCAGCAATTCCCTGGCCTTCATGACCATGGATTACCAGGTAAAGACCATCACCAACTTCCCCTATTCCAACAACTTCGACCTCTATCAGAACGCCCAGGGCGACATGTGGATCCTTTCCAGCAACGGCATCTACGTCATCAGTTCTGAAGCCCTGATGGAAAACGCCGAAGATCTCAGCCCCGTTCACTATTCACTGGCCAACGGCCTGCCCACCATCTCCACCAGCAACTCCTACAGCGAGCTGACCGATGAAGGCATTCTCTATCTGGCCGGAAACAGCGACGTGGCCAGGGTAAACATCAACGAACCGCTGGAGAACATTTCCGACATCAAGATATCCATTCCCTACGTCGAGGCGGACGGCGTGCGCCTGTACCCCGACAAAAACGGCATGATCACCCTGTCCTCCGAGGTCAAGAAGCTGACTGTCTACAGTTACGTATACAATTACCTGCTCACCGACCCGCTGGTTTCCTACCAGCTCAAGAACTTTGACGCGGAACCGGTCAGGATGCTGCGCAGCCAGCTTGATCCGGTCAGCTACACCAACCTGCCAGGCGGCACCTACGAGTTTGAACTGCAGCTGATGGATTCCCTGGGTCTGAACAGCCGCAGCGTCTCCGTTACCATCGTCAAGAAGAAGGCTCTTCACGAACACGCGCTGTTCTACGTCGTCTCCCTGATTCTGACAGGCATAATCTTCAGCAAGATCGTCCACGCCATCATGAGCAGGCAGAGACGGATCCTGGAGAACAAGCACCGCGAACAGGTTTATAAAGAAAGACTGGTCACCGAACTGCAGACGGCCAACCGCATTCAGTCCAGCATGCTGCCGCACATCTTCCCGCCTTTCCCGGAAAGAAGCGAATTCGACATCTTCGCCATGATGGATCCGGCCAGGGAAGTCGGCGGCGACTTCTATGACTTCTTCCTGATTGACGATGACCATCTCTGCATGATCATTGCCGACGTCTCCGGAAAGGGCATACCGGCGGCGCTGTTCATGATGGCTTCCAACATCATCCTGAAGAACTTCGCCATGATGAAACAGTCACCTGGCGAGATCCTGGACCACGCCAATGAAGCGCTGTGCTCCAACAACCAGGAAGAGATGTTCGTCACCGTCTGGCTGGGCATTCTGGAGATCTCCAGCGGTGTCATTACCGCCGCCAATGCCGGACACGAATACCCGATCATCGATCAGAACGGCCGCTATACGCTCTACCGGGACAGGCATTCGCTGGTTCTGGGCGGGCTGAAGGACATTAAGTTCCCTGAATATCAGATCAAGATGAAACCCGGCGACCGGCTGTTCGTCTATACGGACGGTCTTCCGGAAGCCACCGATGGCAGCAATCAGATGTTCGGCAACGAGCGGATGCTGGAAGCGCTCAATCAGAATTACGGCGATTCGCCGGAACAGCTGCTTCCGTACGTCAGTGAAGCCGTTGAACAGTTCGTTCAGGACGCTGAACAGTTTGACGACCTGACGATGCTCTGCTTCCGCTACAACGGCACTTCAGGGAAATGAAACCCCCACATTGATGCAGGAAAAAACCAGGCTTCCGAGAAGTCTGGTTTTCTTTATCCGTACACCTTGTTTCCTCTGACATAGGTCGCCCTGACGTTAAAACTGTCATCCAGCAGGACCATGTCAGCATCATAGCCCTCACACAGTTTGCCCTTGCGCTGCTGGCAGCGGGCGATGACGGCGGGATTCATCGAGGCCATCCGCACGATTTCATTATAGGAGCAACCGGTCAGCCGGCGCAGGACGCTGATGCTCTCATGCAGGTCAACGACGCTGCCGGCAATCGTACCGGTCCCGATCACCTGGGCCCTGATACCCTGCTTGCGGACGTTATGACCGGAGAAGACATACTCGCCGTCTTCCATCCCCCGCATCAGCGAGGAATCGGTGATGATGGCCAGGCGGTCCTTCATGATCTTATAGGTCGTCCTCAACACATCGGGATGGATGTGGAAGCCGTCGGTTATCAGTTCGCAGATCAGCTGATCGCACAGCAGACCGGCCGTTACCAGACCGGGCTGGCGGTGCTCATGCTGGCCCATGGCGTTGTACATGTGGGTCAGGCCAACGGCACCGCGATCAATGGCCTGCCTGGCAACATCGACATCCGCTTCCGAATGGCCCAGCATCATGCTGATGCCCTGGCTGCTGCCGTATTCGATCAGTTCCATGGCTCCCGGCAGTTCCGGCGCGATGGTCATCTGAACGATGTGGTTGCCGGAAGCTTCGATCATCTCCCTGAACTCAGCAAGCGAGGGCAGACGCAGGGTCTCCGGCTTCATGACCGCTGCTCTCTTAGGCGAAAGAAACGGGCCTTCCATGTGGATGCCCAGGCACTGGGCTCCATAATACTGTTTATCATTACGGTATTCGCTCATCGCCTCCAGCAGCTTCTGCTGGTAGTCGCTGACGAAGCTGGCCAGATAGGCCGTACAGCCGGGAGCGGCTGTCCTTCGACAGAAGGCCTCCACGCCC
>JAFZBT010000174.1 GCA_017561615.1 Erysipelotrichaceae bacterium | reverse complement strand
ATCGTCAAGAGTTTCCTGTTAAGCAGCGCCGGTCTGTGGCTGGACAAGTACCACATGGACGGACTGCGCGTTGATGCCGTCAGCAACCTCATCTACTTCCACGGCAACAAGACCAAGGGCGAGAACAAGGAGGCCATCAGCTTCATCAAGCGGATGAACTACCATCTCCACCAGAACTTCCCCTCCGCCATGACCATAGCCGAAGACTCCTCGGATTATCCGAAGGTCACCGGCGATCCCTCCGACGGTCTGGGGTTCGACTACAAGTGGGACCTGGGCTGGATGAACGACACCCTGAAGTACTACAAGGAAGACCCGGAGTACCGCCATTACGATCACAACCTGATCAACTTCTCGATGGCCTACTTCTTCTCCGAACGCTTCATTCTGCCGTTCTCCCATGACGAGGTCGTTCATTCCAAGGGCACGATCATCGACAAGATGTGGGGCAGTTATGAGGACAAGTTCCGCCAGTGCCGCAACCTGATGGTCTACATGTACACCCATCCGGGCAAGAAGCTGAACTTCATGGGCAATGAGATCGCCAGTTTCCGGGAATTTGACGAGATGAAACAGCTTGACTGGTTCCTGCTGCAGTATCCGCTGCACGACAGCTTCAAGAGGCTGTGCCGGGACCTGAACATGGTTTACCGCTACAACGAAGCCTTCTGGAAGTATGATTACAGCTGGCAGGGCTTCAAGTGGATCGACGCCGACAATGCGGCGGCGAGAGTATACAGCTACATCCGCTACGATGACGAAAAGTGCTACGTCGTGCTGCTGAACATGTCCCCTGATTCCTGGGAGCAGTTCAGGATCGGCGTGCCGACCTACGGCTACTTCACCGAGGTCATCAACTCGGAGAAGGACATCTACGGCGGCTGCAACATGTGCAACTTCCACAAGGTGCAGGCCAGAAAAGGCGAATGCAACGGCTTCAGATATCATCTCGACGTACGGGTTGCCCCCTATGCCGGCATCATACTGGAAGCCAAGATGAGATAGAGGATTTGATTATATGTTTGAAGACAAGAATAGTTTCAAGGAAGAATTCTGCCAGCGCATCATTCAGAACTATGGGCGCGCAGTTAACAAGGTTGACCGCTCAGACCAGTTTCTGGTCCTGGCGCAGATGGTCAGGGAATATGCCAACTTCAGCTGGATGAAGAGCAAGGAAGAGGTTTCCGGCGATGAGGACAAGCAGCTGTTCTATTTCTCAATGGAATTTCTGATCGGCCGGCTGTTGACCAACAACATGATGAACCTCGGCATCTACAACACCGTCAAGGACGGACTGGCTGATCTGGGCATCGACCTGGGAACGCTGGAAACCGTCGAAAAGGATGCCGGTCTGGGCAACGGCGGCCTGGGCCGTCTGGCTGCCTGCTTCCTGGATTCCCTGGCGACGCTGGGCTTACCGGGACACGGCAACTCCATCCGCTATGAATACGGACTGTTCGAGCAGAAGATCGTCGACTGCAAGCAGGTCGAAGTGCCGGACATCTGGCTGAAATACGGCAACCCCTGGGAAGTCAGGAAGACCAAGCATGCCGTTGATGTCCGCTTCTACGGCAAGGTCGAGACCTTCTGGAATACCGACGGCAACATGGACGTCAAGCACGTCGATGCCGAAGTCGTCAAGGCCGTGCCCTATGACGTTCCGGTCGTGGGCAAGGACAACAAGTGCGTCAACAACCTGCGCTTATGGAAACCCGAGGCTTCCGCTCAGGCGCCGACCGGCAAGGACTTCATTGCCTACATTCAGGACGTCAACAAGATCTGTCAGAACGTTTACCCCGACGATTCCACCGAAGAAGGCAGGATCCTGCGCATCAAGCAGGAATACTTCTTCGTTTCCGCCGGCGTGCAGACCATCCTGGCTGACCATTACGCCAAGTACCACACCTTCGACAATCTGCCGGACAAGGTCGTCATTCAGCTCAATGACACCCATCCGGTACTGGTCATCCCCGAGATCATGCGCATCCTGATGGACGATTACCGCTTCAAGTGGGACGCTGCCTGGAACATCGTCACCCGCACCGTGGCCTATACCAACCACACCATCATGCAGGAAGCCCTGGAGAAGTGGCCGGAAAAGCACATCGCCACGCTGCTGCCGCGCATTTATCTGATCATCAAGGAGATCAACACCCGCAAGAAGGCCGAGGTCTATAACCGGACTCTGGATCCCGATCTCACCAACCGCGTTTCCATCATCCGCGACGGTCAGGTGCACATGGCTTCGCTGGCCTGCCATACCGTCTTCTCCATCAACGGCGTCGCCAAGATCCATACCGAGATCATCAAGAACGACGTCATGAAGGATTTCTACTATCTCTATCCCGAGAAGTTCAACAGCAAGACCAACGGCATCACCCACCGCCGCTGGCTGCTGTATTCCAATCCGCAGTTAACCCAGCTGATCGCCGATAAGATCGGTCCGGGATTCATTGACGATCCCGACCAGCTGGAAAAACTGATGGACTTCATCGATGACGATGACACCATCAACCGCTTCATGGAGGTCAAGAAGCAGCGCAAGCAGATCCTGGCCGACTACATCAAGAAGAAACTGGACATCGACATCGACATCAACTCCATCTTCGACGTTCAGGCCAAGCGTCTGCACGCCTACAAGCGGCAGATGCTCAACTGCATGAACATCATCGCCCTCTATCAGCGCTTCAAGAACGAACCGGGCTTTACGATCTACCCGCGCACCTTCATCTTCGCGGCCAAGGCAGCCCCGTCGTATGTCTATGCCAAGAACGTCATTGAGCTGATCAACCGCCTGGCGGCGGTCATCAACAATGACCCTGAGGTCAACCGCTACATGAAGGTCGTCTTCATCCCCAACTACAACGTCTCGATCGCCGAGATCCTGATGAACGCGGCTGACATTTCCGAACAGATCTCCACCGCCGGCAAGGAAGCCAGCGGCACCGGCAACATGAAGCTGATGATGAACGGCGCCATTACCCTGGGGACCCTGGATGGGGCCAACGTGGAGATCGCCGAACTGGTCGGTGACGACAACATCATCATCTTCGGTCATAATGTCGACGAACTGCGCTCGCTGAAGTACAACGGCTATGATGCCATGGAACTCTACCGCAACAACGAAACGATCAAGGCCGTCCTCGACTCCCTGGTCGACGGCACCTGGCACGAGAACAAGGACGAATTCAAGCCGATCTTCGACGAGATCCTCTACCGCAACGACGAATACTTCCTGCTGGCGGACTTCGAGCAGTATTCCGAGGCCCAGCGCACGGTCTACCATCTCTACAAGGAACGCCGCCAGTTCTGCAGGATGTGCCTGATCAACATTGCCAAGAGCGGCTACTTCAGCTCTGACAGGACGATCAGAGACTATAACAGAGACATCTGGCATCTTAAGGAGATCGGCTAGGAAATGCGCCTGCCTCTCCATGCCTATCTCGACGACTACAATCAGATAACCTGCACCGTAAGCAGGAACTTTAATGAGGGCAAGGCGGACAGCTTTACCCTTTTATGCGGCCGTGACGCCCTGGAACTGGACATCCTGGATGTCCGTCAGCAGGACAGCACGGTCGTCTACGTCCTGCGCTGCCCTGATTTTGAGATCGGCCAGCGCTGTCAGGTCATGGGGCCTAACGGCTATACCGTCGAGCTGATCTACCGCTTCATTGTCAAGAGCGAGCGCTTCAACCGCGAGTTCTTCTATGACGGCGATGGTCTGGGCTGCCGCCGGGAGGATGACAGCACGGTCTTCCGCCTGTGGGCGCCGACCGCTGAGGAAGTCACGCTGGTGCTGGAAGGCCAGTACCACAAAATGGTCAGACGCCAGAGAGGCGTCTGGACGCAGTCCTTCCGGGGCGATCTGAGCGGACGGAGTTACCACTATCTGGTCGCCGTCAACGGCGAAGTCCTGCAGGCCAACGATCCCTACGGCCGGGCCAGTACGCCTAACAGCCGGGAAAGCGTCGTCTGTTTCCCCGAAAAGCTCAATCCCATATCCGTGGAATACCGGGAACCGGTGATCTACGAGGTCTCGGTCCGCGACTTTACCGAAGAAGGCACCTTTGCGGCCTTTGCGGAGAATCTGGACTATCTGAAGAACATGGGAATCACCCATGTGCAGCTGCTGCCGGTGAACGACTTCGGCAGCGTCAACGAATATCACCCCGAACTCAGCTACAACTGGGGTTATGACCCCGTCAACTATCAGGTCCTGGAAGGCTCCTACAGCAGCGACGTCACCAAGCCGCAGGCAGCGGCCGAGGATTTCGGCCGGCTGGTCAGAAAGACGCACGAAAAGGGCATGAAGGTGATCCTCGACGTGGTCTTCAATCACGTTTACGCGGTATCCCGCAGCAGCTTCCACTGCACGGTGCCCTATTACTGGTTCCGCTATGAAGGTGAACACCTGGCCAACGGAACCTATTGCGGCAACGAGATTGACAGCGAGATGGCGATGGTACGCAAGTACATCATCGACACCTGCTGCTACTACATCAGTCAGTTTGACGTCGACGGTTTCCGGATCGATCTGATGGGATTCCTCGACGTGCAGACCGTCAATCAGCTCAGAGATGCGCTCAGGGAGATCAAGCCGTCCGCCATGCTGTACGGCGAAGGCTGGAACATGAATACTGCCGTCCGCGGCGAGGAAGCCAACATGGACCATTACCGGATGCTTGCGGGCGTCGGTTTCTTCAACGACATCTTCCGTGACGTGATCAAGGGTTCGACCTTTGACGATCAGGCCAGAGGCTACGGCAGCGGTGACCTGTCGCAGGCGGATGCGATGATCGAAGCGATGAAGGGACTGCGCTTTGATGACCGCCGGCGTTCCATCAACTACGCGGAATGCCACGACAACCTCACCCTGTTTGACAAGCTCAGAAACTGCTGTCCCGGGGAGAGCGAGAGTCAGCTGGTGGAAAGACAGAAGCTGATCAACACCGTCGTTCTGCTTTCTCAGGGCATCAGCCTGCTGCACGGCGGTCAGGAGTTCTGCCTGAGCAAGGAAAACCGGCATAACAACTACAACACCGGCGACCGGCTTAACAAGCTGACCCGTGCCAAGAAGCTGCTGCACAGCGGCGTCATTGAATACACCCGTGATGTCATCGAGCTGAAGAACGAAAGACACATCGGCAACAACCGCAGGGTATCCTTCATCAATGATGACGGCATCATCCTGTACCGCGTCGATGATCTGCTGATCATCATCAACCCCTCGCTGCAGAACCAGCTGTACGCCTTTGCCGAGAGAAAGCGGCTGCTGCTGGACCGCAAGGGAAAGGGAGAACCGGTCGTGTCCGCTTCCTGGACGGTTGAGCCGCTGTCGGTCATGGTGTTAGAAAGCGTGCAGGATGATCAATAAGACCTGGGATGAATTCCTTAACAGCGAATTTGAGCAGCCCTATTTTCAGCAGCTTTCCCGCTTTCTGAAGAAGGAATATGCCGAAAAGACGATCTATCCGCCCAAGCAGGAAGTCTTTTCGGCGTTTTACTATACCGACATGGACAAGGTCAGAGTCGTGATCCTGGGGCAGGATCCCTATCACGAACCCGGGCAGGCCTGCGGCCTGTGCTTTGCGGTCAAGCCCGGCATTGAACTGCCGCCCTCCCTGGTCAACATCTACAAGGAGATCGAAGAGGAAACGGGCGTCAGCATGAACTACCGTAACGGCTATCTGGCTTGTTGGGCCAAGCAGGGGGTGCTGCTGCTGAATACCGTGCTCACGGTACAGGAGCATCTTGCCAACTCCCACAAGGACCGGGGCTGGGAGATCTTCACCGACCATGTCATTGAGAAGCTCAATCAGCTGGATCAGCCGATCGTCTTCCTGCTGTGGGGTGCCAACGCCCGCAGCAAGCAGGCCCTTCTCAACAACCCCAACCACCTGATCCTGACTTCCGCCCATCCCTCGCCCTTAAGCGTCTACCGCGGTTTCTTCGGCAACGGCCACTTCCGCAGGGCCAACGAATTCCTGCAGGCGCACGGCCAGCAGCCGATCGACTGGAGGATGTAGGATGTTTACCAGCGTACAGCAGGCCATTGAATGGATCACCTCCCGGCGCCGGAGCGAACACCAGGATTCCGACTACCGGGACTATCTGGCGTCCTTAGGCAATCCGCAGCTCAGGCTGAAGTGCCTTCATGTGGCCGGCACCAACGGCAAGGGGTCAACGACCAACTATCTGCGTTCGATCCTTCAGCAGGCCGGCTATAAGGTCGGCAGCTTTACCTCGCCGCATCTGATGAGCCATCTGGACCGCATCAGAATCAACGACGAAAACATCGATGAGCAGTATTTTCTGGACATCGTCAACCGCTACCGGGACCAGTGGGAAGCCCATCAGCTCAGCATGTTTGAGATCGATACCATCATCTCCTTCTTCTACTTTCTCGACCGGCAGGTCGACTACGCCGTTTATGAAGTCGGTCTGGGAGGACGGAAGGACCCCACCAATGTCATTGAGCCTCTGGGCGCGGTGATCACCAACATCGAGATGGATCACATGGAAATCCTGGGCAGCACCATTGCCCAGATCGCCTGCGAAAAGGCGGGGATCATCAAGGACTCTCTGACGGTCGTGACCTTTGAAAAGAAGCGCCCGGCCATCAGGGTCTTCAATGAAGTCTGCCGTCAGAAGAATGCCAGGCTGGTACGGGTGCCGCCGGCGCGCAACGTAGCGGTCAGCGACCACATTGAATTTGACCTGCTGTCCTGGCACCTGCGGCTGCCCACCACGGCCCCCTATCAGATCCTCAATGCCTCCGCGGCAGTCACGCTGATGCGCCGGATGCAGAGAGAAGGAAAGATCGCGATTCACAAAAAGGACATCATCGAAGGCCTGCAGACTCAGTGGGCGGGACGTTTCGAAACCGTCCGCCGGAATCCCAGGGTCATCCTGGACGGCGCTCATAACGAAAACGGCATCGACTCCCTCTGTCAGGCCCTCAGCCTGATGAAGGAGGACAAGGTCATCGTCTTCTCGGCTCTTAAGGACAAGGAGTACGGCAAGATGCTGAAGAGACTGCAGGGGCAGGGTCAGCTGATCGTCACCTGCTTTGCCAACCGCAGAGCTACGACAGCGGCGGATCTGGCGTCCGGATTAAGCGGCGTAAGGGTCATTGAGGACTGGAATCAGGCGCTCGAAGAGGCGCTGGCCAGCGGCAGGACGGTCATCGTGACCGGCTCTCTGTACTTCATTTCTCTGGTCCGGGAGAAACTGCTGAGCGAAAAATAAGGAAGAAAACGGAAACATCTGTTAACATAAGCATAGGAGGAAACAGTTATGCGCAGGGAAGTATTGATGGTTATCATTATCGTCGTATCCACGCTGGTGATCCAGGGCGGCAGCATCCTTCTGCAGAGGATGATGTTTGACAGACTGACGACAGCGTTGATGAAGGGAGATTACGATGAGTTTGACCGGCTGATCGAAAAGAAGGCGGTCAAGTGGACGATCGCTCCGTTCAATCAGGATTATCTGAAACTCAGCCGCTATTCACTGGCCGGGGAAACTGACAAGATCATTGAGTGCTATGACACCTTTGCCAACCGCCGGCTGACCTATCCGCAGGCCAGAGAAGTCTATCTGAGCGCCTTTGACTATTTCCTGGGCCGCGGCGACAAGCAGCGCTGCCAGCTCTACCGCGACCGGATCAATGAACTGACCAGCAAGAAGGACGACAACCTTGAGGGAATCAAGGAGATCGTCAATGACAGCTACGACATCTATCTGGATCACAAGACGGACAGCCTGGAAAGACTGCTTCAGCAGATCGAAGAACTGCCGGAAACCCGCCGGGGCGCCAAGGAAGCCATGATCGCCAAGATCTACGATCTGAAAGGCGATAAGAAGAAGGCCGAGGAATACAGCAAGCTCTCCGAAGAGCACATGAAGGCTTACCTGAAACAGTAAAGCCGGGTGTTCAGAGCGTTTTAAGCCGAATCGGAACAGGAAAATGCTTCAGATTTCTGAAGCTTTTTTATTCTGTGCATAGCGGAAAGAAGCAGCGAAACCGATTAAGACGGGAATCCGGGGAAACAAATACAAAAAAAGCCTTTTATAGAAGCGAAATTTCTTTCTTATGCATAGACAATCATATATAATATTGTTGGGTTTCTATCGAAGAAAGCGTTTTCATCGTCGTGAAACCGGGGATTTCAGGAGCGGAATATGAAAAAGAAAACATCCAGACT
>JAFZBT010000173.1 GCA_017561615.1 Erysipelotrichaceae bacterium | reverse complement strand
GCCAAGGAAAAGGGCTACGAAGTATTCGAATATGTTACTCAGGTCAACCCGGAGAACGACATCAACTCCGTTGAACTGCTCCACAACAACAACGTCAAGGCCTACTACGGTCTGCACATGGTTGCTGACGCTGTCGGTAACCTGCTGAAGAACAGCTATCCTGAGATCGGCTGCTTCTCCCAGGTTCAGTTCGATGGCGCTGCCGCTGTCGTTGATGATGACTTCACCGTCGTCGCTGCTCAGTTCATTGAGTCACTGGATGCCTTCCTGGCTGAAAACAACATGACCACTGCGGAAATCTGCGGTCTGTGGCTGGGCAACGCTCAGATCGAAGGCTCCACTGAGAATCTGCAGTACAAGGCCGTCATGAAGGCCATTGAAGAACACTATGCCGGCACCGGCGTCAAGTATGTTCAGTCCGAATATCCGGCTGACAGCGAAGCCGTTGCCAACACTGTTGAGACCCTGATGCTCGCTCATCCGGAGGCCACTGTCTTCTTCTGCCACAACAATGACTATGCCATCGCTTCCGCCAACATCATCAAGTCCGCCAAGACCGATACCAGCAAGTACTTCGTCTTCGCTACCGAAGGTGACGATGAGACTCTGCGTCAGATCGCTGATCCCACCAGCCCCTACCGTGCAGCTTCCGTTGCCGATACCGAAGAGACCGGTTATCTGATCGGCTTACAGTGCGTCAACTGGATCGAAAACGGCAAGATGGAGGGTGTCTCCGTTGCCCGTCAGTTAGTCGACTGGAGAAACGTCAACAAATAATCAAGTGAACTGAAAAGAAGTACGAAAGGAGCTTAAAATGACCGAAAACACAGTATTGCGTTTTGACGGCATTTCAAAGAGATTCCCCGGCGTACAGGCTTTGGATCACGTATAATTTTCACTCAACATGGGCGAGGTACTTGCCTTTGTTGGTGAAATTGGAGCATGAAAATCGACCCTGGTCAAGTGTCTGACCGGGGCCAATGTTCCTGATGAGGGTACCATCGAGGTAATGGGACAGACCTTTACCAGAATCGACCCCCTCAAGATCAACAGCCTGGGCATCGCAGCGGTCTATCAGGAATTCAACCTGGTTCCCGATCTGCCGGTGTGCGAAAACGTCTTCATGGGAAAGAACCCCGGACACGGGATCTTTGTAGACTACAAGGAAATGCTGAAGAGGACCAGCGAAATCTTCGAAGAGTTCGGTGTTCCGATTGACCCAAAGGCTGATGTACGCACCCTGTCACTGGCTGAAATGCAGCTGGTGGAAATTGCCAAGGCGGTATCATAAGATGTCAAAATATTGATTCTCGATGAACCTACGGCGCCTCTGACTAACAGGGAAACTGAGGTTCTTTTCAAAATCGTCCGCCAGGCCAAGGCCAAGGGCGTCTCGATCATCTACATTTCCCACCGTCTGGAAGAGATCTTCGAGATCTGCGACCGCTGCGTCATCATGCGTGACGGCAAGTACGTCGACACCCAGTACATTAAGGACATCACCCGTCAGGACATGATCCGCATGATGCTGGGCCACGACTTAACCAACTATTATCCGGAAAAGGAAACTCTGAGGACCGATGAGGTCGTTCTGGAAACCGAACACCTGTACGGCAACGGCGTCAAAGACGCCAACATCAAACTCCACAAGGGCGAGATCCTCGGCTTTGCGGGTCTGGTCGGCGCCGGGCGTACGGAATTAATGAACCTGCTGTT
>JAFZBT010000172.1 GCA_017561615.1 Erysipelotrichaceae bacterium | reverse complement strand
GAAGTAACCCAGTTCCTCTACGATGAGCAGGGAAAGGCCATCGGCGTGGAGATCAACCACCAGCAGAAGCTTTACGCCAAGGAGATCGTCAGCAACATCATGCCCAACCGGGCCGCCAACCTCTCCAAGGCAGAGTATGTTCCCGAAAGGACCAGAAAGCTGATGAACGCCCGCCGGTTCGGCATCTCGACCTTTACCGTCTATCTGGGTCTGGACTGTACCCGGGAACAGCTGGGATTTGACGACTATACCGTCTTCATTTCCGAAGATCCCGATTCCCGCAAGCAGTACGACACCAAGGGCATGTACATCGTCAACTGCCTTAACAAGGTGATCGAGGACTCCTCACCTGAAGGCACCTGCACGCTGTTCATCACCGCCCTATTGGAAGACAGCGATCTGCCGGATGATCTGGATGAATACAACTATGAAAAGTTCAAGACCGACATGGCGGAAAAGTACATCGTCGATGCCGAAAAGGTTCTCGGTCTGAAGATCAGAGAGCACATCGAAGAGATCGAGATCGCCACTCCGGTCACCATGGCCCGCTATCTGGGCACCCCGGCCGGCACGATCTACGGCTACCGGCTTTCCGACTGGGACAACCTGATGGCCCGTACCGCCGCTGAGCAGGCTGACATCACCGTACCAAATCTGAACTACGTCGGCGGTCACTACATCCGCGGTGACGGCTACAACGTAGCCTACTATACCGGCAATCTGATCGGTGGAAGGCTGGTCAGAAAATACAGCGAATATCTTTCCGCAGGGAAAGAGCAGGAGGTGAAATGATGAGCGCCATTAAGCACCTTAGCAAGATGAAGTTCACCAGGACCGGACCCCGGCGCGAAGCAATCATCAAAAAGGCTTCCGACAAAATGGTTCCGGACAGCAGCTTCTACAGATCCAACCGCATTGCCGGGGCTCTGCACCCGGCCTATCAGGATCTGGTCATCGACAGAATGGTCATGGAAGACGAGCTGACCTGCAGTTATTACCTGGTTCCTGACCGGCAGGCGGGCTGTGAGAAAGTGGCTTATTTCCAGGCCGGACAGTATCTGTGCGTGGAACTGAACATCGACGGCCATCACTTCACCCGTCCCTATTCCATCTCCTCTTCGCCTAGGCAGGCAAAGGAAGAGAATTTCTATCGCCTGAGCATTGCCCTGATGAAGGGCTTCATCGCTCCCGACTACATCCGGGAGAACTGGAAGGTGGGCACCAGGGTCAGAGTCTCCGCTCCCTTGGGCAATTCCACCTATAACCGCCTGAGAGACGGCCGGAAGATCCTGGCTCTGGCCGGCGGCAACGGCGTCACCCCGTTTGTCTCGATGGCTCACGCCGTCGCTGACGGCGACATCGATGCCGACATGCTGATGCTCTACGGCAATAAGGATCTCAAGAGCGCCCTGTTCAGGGAAGAACTGAGGCAGCTGGCTGAGGGCTGCGACCGTCTGAAGATCGTCGATGTCCTGGAGGATGAAGAAATTGAAGGCTGTGAGCACGGCATGATCACCACTCAGCTGATCAGAAAGTACCGCACAGATAAGGACACTTCCCTGTTTGTCTGCGGACCGCAGGCGATGTACGACTACCTCAATAAGGAGCTGCCCAAGCTGAAGATCCCCCGGAAGTATCTGCGCTTGGAGATCTACGGCCAGTTCAATGATCCTTCCCGTCTTAAGGAATACCCCAAGGGCCAGAAGGACAAGGTCTATACGCTGAAAGTCATCCAGGGAGAGGTTACCTATGAGATCAAGTGCCCCTCCGGCACCTCACTGGTCAATGCCATCGAGCAGAGCGGCATCCGCATTCCGGTACACTGCCGCTGCGGCTACTGCGGCTATTGCCACTCCCGGTTAATCAGCGGTGAGATCTTCACCCCCAGTTTCCTGGAACACCGCCGGGCAGCGGACCACACCTACGGATACATCCATCCCTGCTGCAGTTTCCCGCTTTCTGATCTGGAGATCGAGATTCCGCTCTACAAGAACTGAATCCGGGCGGTTTTGTTAAAAAAGCCGATTATCTCACTTTCGGAACATGCTGATTGTCCGCATTTTCCCGGAGTGCTAGTATTTAATTGAACAGGGATACAAGAAAGAGGAAAGAAGAATAATGAAAGACACCAATGCAAGAATCTGTATCATCGGAGGCGGTCCGGCCGGCATTTCTGCGGCCATGTACCTCCAGAAGAAAGGCTACAAAAACTACACGATTTACGAAAAGCTGAACAAGATCGGCGGCAAGAGCTACTCGCCGAAGATCGAAGTCAACGGCGAAAAGCGCACTTACGAGACCGGCGCCATCATGGGTGCCTGCACCTACCATGCCGTGCACGAAGTCGAGGAATTTGCCGGCGTCGGCCATGATGACGGCCCGAACATGAGAAGGATCTTCCGCGATTCCAGCGGCAAGGAGATCTTCCCGTTTGAACCCAAGAAGGATTTCTCATTAGGCAAGCTCATTGGCCTGCTGAAGCTGAAGAAGCAGATGAAGAAACTCGCCGAGCTGATGAAGACCAAGTACGAAGGCTATGACTGCTACGGCCACCGGGGTGTCGCCGAAGGGCGATATGACGGTCTTTCCAAGATGATGCATAACCCGCTGCAGCGCATTCAGGGTGAAAACCCGAACCTGAAGGATCTGGCTCTGCCGTTTGACAAGTTCTGCAAGCTCAACGGCGTTGAGGAAGTCATGCGCATCTACATCGCTCCGTACACTTCATTCGGCTACGGCTTCTTCGATGAGATCCCGGCCGGCTACGTCATGAAGTATCTGGACGTCACTACCGCCATCGAGTTTGTCAACCTGAGACTGTGGACCTGGAAGGAAGGCACTCAGAACATCTATGAGCAGGCCAACAAGAAGCTGGTCAACCCGGCCCATCTGAATACCGAGGTCGTCGGCGTGGAAAGAAAGAACGACAAGGTCTATGTCACCGTCAAAGAAGGAAAGAACAAGAAGACCGAAGAGTTCGACAAGCTGATCATCACCACCCCGCTGGACGGCTTCCTGAAGTATTCCGACGCCAGAGAAGATGAAAAGCAGCTGTTCTCCAAGATCGTTCATGAGAAGTACGTTGACTTCATTGCCCGCTTTGACGAGAACAAAGGCCCGGAGATCTCCTCCTACATCTTCGACAACATGGTTCCGGAGAGACTGGGCCATGCCATGGTCTACTATCACCGCTGGGAAGACCAGAAGGCCAATTGCCCCTGCACGGTATACGCCCTGCGCAACCATACCGGCACCAAGGATGCTGATTACGACTACACCATCAGGACGATGGTCGAAGACGTCGAAAAGTGCGGCTTCCCGATCAAGGAAAGACTCTACGAGCAGGAGACCTACTACTGCCCGCATGTCGGCTGCGAAGACTACGCCAACGGCTGGTATGACAAGCTGGAAGCCATTCAGGGCAAGGACAACACCTATTATGCCGGTGAGATCATGAGCTTCGGCGACATGGAAGACACCTGCGCTTCCTCCAAGGACCTGATCGAACGCTTCTTCTAGTAAAAGAGCATTACGAATACAGAAGGCTGATCTGAAATCAGCCTTTTTTCGGAGCTCTTAAATTAAACGTGGTTAAGCGTGGTTTAAGAGACTAACCCACCAAAAACTATTAAATTAAACGTGGATACCCAAGTGAGCATAATCACTTGGGTTTTCCATAGGTAATTATCATCAGAGCACGCTTCCTGAAACGCTCAAAATTGTGGTATCCATAAGCAGATTTGATGATGGTCTTCAGCTGGTTGTTAAGCGATTCAGCGACCGCATTGGTCAGCTTGG